>JAYVYH010000343.1:0-4087 GCA_043784385.1 Caulobacteraceae bacterium
GCGCCGGTTCCCCGCCATTCACCCTGCGCTTTTAGCGCCTGCGCGACCTCACGTGGCATGTATTTTTCGTCATGTTTTGCAAGCACCTGACTGGCGACGAACACACCGTCACGATCATAGGCGCCAGTGGCGACAATACCCTGCCCTTCGCGGAACAGATCGGGCAGTTCGCCCTTGTAGGCGACCTTGGACTGGGCGATCCGATCGGCGACGACGAAGCTTATGTCTCCGCCTGAATGCCGGTCCAGGCTGCCCTCGACGACCAGGCCGCCCAGTTGAATTGACCGGCCGGCTTGAACGTGCGCCGCCCTGGCCTGGCCGGGGGTGTAGAAATAGGAGATGGAGTCTCTCAAGCCGTACAGAACCAGACCGACGGCGAGCAGCAGAACTGGCGCGGCCGCGGCGACGACCATCAGACGTCGACGGGCGGTGCGTGAGCGGGGCAGGAAGGTCATGGCCTGGATTTAGCGGGAAACCGGCCGGGGCGCGAGGGGCTGGCTATCACCGCTCAGCCTTCGGACCGGGGCAGCAGCAGAACCGCCTTAAGCCCTCCGAGGACGGACGCCTCCAGCGTGATCGAGCCGCCATAGGCGCGGGCGAGTTCGTCGACGATTGCCAAGCCCAGGCCCGAACCGGGAGTCTGCTCGTCCAGCCGCGCGCCACGCTTGAGGACCGCCGAGCGCTGATCGACCGGCAGGCCAGGACCGTCGTCCTCGACCAGCACGCGAAGGTGGCGCGGGCCGTTGGCTTCGGCCTCAACGCGAACGCGGCCCGCGCACCATTTGCAGGCGTTTTCCATCACATTGCCGGTGATCTCCAGAAGGTCCTGACGCTCGCCGAGAAAGTACAGGTCGTCTGGGCATTCCCAGTCGACGCTGGAAACTTTGCCGCGGAAAATCTTCTCGAGGGTCCGGCTCAGGTCCTCAAGAACGGGCGCGACGGGCGTGCGCTCGCCCTGCCCCTGGGTGCGCGCCGCCGCCCGGGCGCGGCGCAAGTGATGGTCGACATGCTGGCCCATGGTTTGCGCCTGCCGCGTCACCACTTCGGCAAGGGGACCAGGCTGCTGATCAGCCTCGGTCATCAGGACAGAGAGCGGTGTCTTCAGGGCATGGGCAAGGTTGCCCACGTGGGTGCGCTGCCGCTCCACAACCTCCTGGGTGTGCGCCATCAGCGCGTTGAGTTCTTCGGCCAGAGGGCGCAGTTCGGTGGGATATTCACCCAGAATCCGCTCCGACTTGCCGGTGCGCACCGCGGCCACCTCACGGCGCAGGGCGAACAGCGGCTGGAGGCCGACGCGCACCTGCAGGATCACCGCCGCGATCAGACCGGCCCCCAGGAGCACCAGGGCGACGGCGATGGTGGTGTCAAAGGTGCGAATGTCGCGGTTCACGTTGGTGCGGTCCTCGGCGGCCATGTAGATCACCGGCGCGGCGATGTCGCTCAGGCGTCCCTGCATCGCAGCGACCCTCAAAGGTTGATTGAGCGGTCCCCTGGACTCGAAGGAGACGATCTCGCCCGGTGTTTTCGCCAGGGCGTCGCGGATATCACTCGGCAGCGGCAAGGAGCGGTCCCAAAGCGACCGCGACCGCACCATCTGGCTGGGTCCGGCGCGCTCGGCTGTCATGATCTGCCAGTAAGAGCCGCTGTAGACACGTCCGGACCGCTGGTCGGTGGCCGCCGGCGCGGTGATCAGGGCCCCATGCGCGGGCGTACCGGCCAGGAGGCCGTCCAGGGTTTCGGAAAGTTCGGTATCGATCTGCGCGACTTCGGCCTGGGTGAAGAACAGCGACAGGGCCACGCCCGCTACGGCCAGAACCGCAAGGCTCCAGACCACCGCCAGGAAGACCAGCCGTCCGACCAACGAGGACTGGCCGGCGGCCCTTCGGCTCGATCCGGGTGGCGTCACGCCGGCCCGCCGTCGTCTCCGATGGGGACCAGACGATAGCCAAGCCCGCGGATGGTTTCGACCCTGTCCGGCCCAATCTTCTTGCGCAGACGGCCGATGAACACTTCGATGGTGTTGGAGTCGCGGTCGAAGTCCTGATCATAGAGGTGTTCGACCAGCTCGGTGCGGCTGATGACCCGCTCGTGATGCATGATCATGTAGTGGAGGAGGCGGTATTCGAGCGAAGTCAGCCGCAGGGGTTCTCCAGCCACCGACGCGCGCGCGGCGCGCGGGTCCAGACGCAGCGCCCCGCATGAAAGGTTCGGCGTGGCGTGGCCGGCCGACCTGCGGACCAGCGCTCTGAGCCGGGCCAGGAGTTCCTCGGTGTGAAAAGGCTTGGTCAGATAGTCGTCGGCTCCCGCGTCGAAGCTCGCGACTTTCTCGCTCCAGGCGCCCCGCGCCGTCAGAATGAGCACCGGCGTGATAAGCGCCGCGCGGCGCCATCCCTCGAGCACCGCCGCCCCGTCGATCTTCGGCAGGCCGAGGTCCAGGATGATTGCGTCGTAGGGTTCGGTCTCGCCCAGGAACGCGGCCTCCTCGCCATCCGGCGCGTGGTCCACGGCGTAGCCGGCGTCGGCGAGGGCGCGTTTCAGTTGTCGCGAGAGATCGACATCGTCTTCCACCAGCAGGATGCGCATGGCGTGCTCCTATCTCTCGCTCAGAACCGTGCCGGTTTCGGCGTCTATAATCATGTCCATCCGCCGGCCGTGAACCGTTACCCACAGGATTCGATAGGCTGGCCGGCCGTCGAATGAGGTCAGGTCGGCGTCGAGTTCCCGTCCTGGAGATCGACGTTTCAGTCCCTCGATCAAATCCGACAGCGGGGCGATCCTCCGCTGCCCCGGCCCGGACATCTCCGGCGGGCGGCGGTAAGGCGGCGAGGGGTACCCCGGCGGAACATATGGCCCCGGAGGGGAACCATAGGGAGCGGGACCCGGTTCGCGCCGGGCCGGGCCTTCGCGAACCGGGGGTGGATCAAATCTCTGATAGTTTCGGGGTGGCGGCCCATGGGAGTCATCGCGCCCTCGGCGACCATCGTTCTGTTGCGCCGCCGCGCCGCTACAGACGGCTAAGGCCATGGCGGCCAGGGCGAAGACGCCGGCGCGAAGGGTTTGATTTCGCATCACACTCCAGCCCTAACCCGATCTGCCTGAACCTCGGGTGAATGAGCCACCGACCTAGTCAGAAAGCAAGTTCAGCGCCGCCGCCGCGGGATGTAAGGCCGTTCCCGGCGCCAGGTTTCCGCCACCGCGTCCAACTCAGGGTCGGGATCATCCGGCAAAGTGATCGCCAAACGGGCGAGCAGGTCGCCCCGACGGCCCTGACCATCGCTCAGGCCCCGGCCCTTCAACCGCAGAATCGCGCCGCTATTTGATCCTTTGGGAACATTCAGGGTCACCGGGCCTTCGGGGGTGTCGGCCTGAACCTTGCCGCCGAGCACGGCGTCCGGGACGGAGACCGGCAGGTCCATGATCAGATTATCGCCCTCGCGCCGGTAAACGGGGTGCGGCCGGATCGCGATCTCGATCAGGGCGTCGCCCGACCCGGCCCGGCCCGGCGCGCCCTGGCCCTTGAGCCGAAGCGTCTGGCCTTCAACCACGCCTTTTGGAATGGTGATGTCCAGGGTTTTGCCATCCGTGAAGGCGACGCGCTTTTTGGCGCCGGTGATGGCCTCTTCAAGGTCGACCTCCAGGCGCGCGCGTAGGTCGGAGCCGCGCGAGCCAAACCCGCCGGCCCCTCCGCGTCCCGGCCCGCGCCCGCCAAACATGTCCCCCAAGATGTCATTGATATCGACGCCATCGAAACTTGCCGACCTGAATCCCCCAGCCTGCTCGCCAAACGGGCTTTGGCTGTGGGCGCGCATCGCCTCGCGGCCATCAGCGTCGATCTCCCCGGCGTCGAATTTCTTGCGCTTCTCGAGGTCGCCAAGCAGATCGAAGGCGCTGCTTGCCCGCTTGAATTTTTCCTCAGACGCCTTGTCGCCGGGGTTGACGTCCGGATGGTGTTTCTTCGCAAGTTTGTGGAAAGCCTTGCGGATATCGTCGGCGCTCGCGGCGCGCGAAACGCCCAGTTCCAGATAGGGATCTTGCGCCAATCGTTCGTCCTCGAATGCATTGGAGGGCGCTGCGGCGCCGCGCCTCA
>JAYVYH010000344.1:0-3168 GCA_043784385.1 Caulobacteraceae bacterium
ATAAAATTGCATTATGCAATAATATTGCTCCCGTCTAGATGAGGCTCCGATATGCAAATTTCCGACGAGCCGAGGGTGCTATTTGCCACTCTCGACGCCTCGATCCTCGATTTCCGCGAAGACTGCACCCTACGGTTCGAAACCGGGGCAATGCTGGCGGATCGCGACATTGGGTTCCTGAGAGTCCTAGCCGAACGTTTAGCGGACGATCTTGTCGCCTGGGACAGCTTGTTCCGATCAATGGACGTTGCGATCCAGGAACCCTTCGCGCCCTATCGAGCGAGCCGGCTGATAGTTGAAAGCATTATGGAGGAGGCGCTTACGCCAACGGCCTCGTCCGTGCTGGTGGGCGTGTTGGACATAGCTCTGTCATGCTCATGATCGGCGCGCCCTTTCGGCATATTGGCGGAACGGTTTTAGCCGATCACGGGCCATTAACCCTGGTCGCGGCTCGCAAGCTGGCGAATTTCTACCAGTCCGAGGCGCGCCGCTGGTCATCATCAGACGGCAAGCGATTCCCTTGCATCTGTGAGCAACGCGCGGCCGCCTTGCTTGAAGCAGCCGAAGCCGCGGAAAAATGGCGACGCGCAGCAGGCTGGACCAATCCAGAGGCGGCAGACGCCCGGAACTCTCAGCAGTAAGAACTATTGGCGACGACGGACGCCGTGTAGCCCCGCGCCCGCGTTGGTCGGCAACCCAACGAAGAACAGGGTCGAGATCAGAGCGACCCCGCCGATAGCCAGGAAAACAGGCGCGATAGCCGTGGCGGTTAGGTGGCTGGCGTGAGCGTGCGCCATCAACAGACGCAGAAGAGTGGCGGCCAGGCCGATCCCGATGCTCTGCGCCAACTGTTGCCCCATGGTGGACATGGTCGAGGCGCGGCTCATCTGCGCGGAATCAATGTCTGCGAACGCCATCCCGTTGAGGCTGGTGAATTGCAGCGATCGAAAGAAGCCGCCAGTCAGCAACACGCCATAGACTACCCAGTGGGGCGTCGCCGGGTTGAAAAGAGCGTAGGCCATGAATGTCAAAGCCACGATAACGGAATTGACGCTCAACGTCAGTTTAAACCCGAAGCGGGCCAAAATTGGCGGCGCGCAGGTCTTCATGACCAGAGCTGCGGCGGCGCTGGCGAAAGTCATCAGCCCCGCCTGAAGGGCGGATAGTCCGAAGGCGACCTGCAGCAGCAGCGCCAGCAGAAAGGGCGAGGCGCCCATTCCCATGCGCATGAACGCCCCGCCGACCACGGACGCCGTGAAGGTTCGAATCTTCAACAAGTCCAGATCGAGTATAGCGTGCTCGATGCGACGCGCATGCCATACGTAAGCGGCCAGGCACAGGCCCCCGACACCCATCATCGCCGCCACGATCCAGGCGGGCAGACCGTCTCGGCCAAGATTCTCGAAGCCATAGACCACTCCGGCCATGCCCACGCCGGTCAGGATGAGGCCGATCCAATCCAGAGGTCTGATACCTTCCTCGCGCACGTTTGGAATGAATCGCGTCACCAGACTCACACCAAGGAGCGCCAAAGGCAGGTTGAGAAAGAAAATCCAGCGCCAGGAACCGTAGGTGACGATCAGTCCACCGATAGGTGGTCCCAAAACCGGCCCCAGAAGAGCCGGCATGGTCAGGACGGACATGGCGCGCACCAGATCATGCTTCGGCGTAGATCGAAGCAGGACTAAACGCCCTACTGGCCCCATCATCGCGCCCGCCGCCCCGGCGCAAAACCGCGCCATCAAAAGTTGCGGCAAGGTGTGCGCGAATCCACAGCCCGCGCAGGCCGAGGCGTAACCGACGATCGCGAACAGGAAGACCTTCTTGGCGCCGAACCGATCAGCCGCCCAACCGCTGATCGGCAGGAAGATTGCGGCGGCGAGAAGATAGACGGTGATGGCCGTGTTGAGATGGACGGGATCCTCCCGCAGCGAGCGCGCCATGGTCGGCAGGGCGTTGGCCAGAACCGTGGCGTTCAGGGTTTGCATCATCAGAGCCGCGCCGATGATGGCGGGGACAAGCGATGAAAATGGCTGCTGGACGTCGACCGCCAGGTCGGCGCCGATGGCGGCGTGAACTGGCGCGGCGTCGTCCATCAGATGACATCCGCCAATCGCGCCAACGGTCCCACAGCCGCGTCCAGGGCTCTCCGAGCCTCCGGTGAAAGGTCCGCGAGACGCTCCGCGAGCCAGTCATTCCGTCGGTGACGGATCGCCTCCAAGGCAACTTCCCCGTTCGCGGTCAGCCGGACACCGACCCTTCGGCGATCCGCCTCACAAGTTGGATCGCGCGCGATCCAACTTGTCGCCTCAAGGCGCTTGAGTTGGGCGCTCATGGAAGGCCTGGTCATCTGTTCCCGCTCGGCGAGTTCAGCGCCACCGATCCCGGGGTTCTTGCGGATGATCATCAGAAGCTGGGCGTCGAGCGCCGAAACACCGGCCTTCAAAGCTTCCTGCCGCAGTCGGCGAGACACGCGCAACAGCGCCGGGCGGAGAGCCTCGGCCAGTCCGAGCACGTCATCGTCTGGATCGAGGTTGAGCGAGGTCATGGGCAGCCAGATAGTTATTATTTAACCTAACTATCTACTTGCCGCAGTGGTTCTTCAAGCCTACTCAATTTCGATCCGATGAAAGCGGCCCCGGCTTCCGCTCTCCATTACCCGCCCTTAGGCATCCATAAACGATAGTGTTTTGCCGGCCGTGTAGCCGGTCTTTGTCGCAAGGGAAGCCTTAGCCGCTTCGTATTCGGTGGCTAAGCGGGCCACCAGATCGCCGGCGCTCAGCACTTCCTTCACCGCGCCGATCCCCTGGCCGCAACCCCAGATATCCTTCCAGGCCTTGGCGTCCTGGTTGCCGCCGGAGGCGAAGTTCATCTTGGAGGGATCGGCCTGCGGCAGGTTGTCCGGATCAAGTCCGGCGCGCTCGACGCTGGGGCGTAGATAGTTGCCGTGAATCCCGGTGAAGAGGTTGGTATAGATAATATCTTCGCCGCCACGCTCGACGATCATCTCCTTGTAGCCAGGGACGGCGTTGGCTTCTTTGGTGGCGATGAAAGCCGAGCCGATGTAGGCCAAATCAGCACCCATGGCCTGGGCCGCCAATATGGCGCCGCCATTGGCGATCGCACCCGACAGGGCGATGGGACCGTCGAACCACTCTCTTAGTTCTT
>JAYVYH010000345.1:0-4501 GCA_043784385.1 Caulobacteraceae bacterium
GTCACCAAGAAGGAAGGCTCGGCCTGTCCGGAACTGGGTGGTTACCCGATGATGGGCGCGATAGGTCGAGAACCATTCGACGACTGACACTTTGAGGCCCGTGGCCTCGCTAATCTGATAGGCCACGTCATCATAGGTCGTCGGACCGAAGCTGGACTCCCCACTATGGAGGACGCGCCCGAGCAGGCGCACACGTTCCTTCCCCATCAACGGAAAGACCCTGCAGAGATCCCCGCCCACCATCGCGTAGTGAACTTCACCATCGGCCATCGACCCGGTCGCTTGGACATCGGCCACGTAGAAAGTCTGCTGGTAGCGCCCTCCTGGGTAGTCTGTCGCCATCAATTGCCTTATCGCCGAATGGGCGCCGTCGCTTCCGCACAGGAACTCGGCTTCGCAAAACTCATCCTTGCCATCGCTGAGCTTCAACCACGCGCGGGTTCGCGCGCCGTCATCTTCGAATCCGATGAGTTCCGTGTTTCGTTCCACCTCAACGCCAGCTTCCGCCAAGCGTCCGAGAAGGAGCTTCTCATGCTTGTCTTGCAGAAGGATCAGTATGAATGGAAACGGGCTGAGATCCTGGCCGAAGTCGCCGAACGGTATTCGGGCAATTGTTTCCCGTTGATCGTGAACGTTCAACGTTGAGAGCGGGAGGCCCACGTGGACCAGCACCTCGGCCAGCCCGACCTGATCGTACAATTCGAGCGTTCGAGCCTGCACGGCGAACGACAGGGGGGTTACTCCCGGCCCGGCGTTTCTGTCGATGATGCGCACACGCACCCCGAGGTGCGTAAGCCAGA
Source organism: Caulobacteraceae bacterium (assembly GCA_043784385.1). Classification (GTDB taxonomy): domain Bacteria; phylum Pseudomonadota; class Alphaproteobacteria; order Caulobacterales; family Caulobacteraceae; genus Acaudatibacter. Next base: position 801 of record JAYVYH010000345.1, read on the forward strand.
GCGCCAATGCGAGCCCGGTGGGGCCGGCTCCGACAATGAGCACCTCGGTTTGCATGACTTCCTTCGACGAAGCTGAGCGCCGCGCGTGGATTCCCCTGAATCGACGCGCATTTCGAAAACTCGACGTGAGCTAGCGCCGTTTGTTCCGCTATCCGCGGCAGCGTTTCGCCATTTAACAAATATGATACATACTTCTTACGTGGGGAGACGGCGCTTCCGCGTTAAGGTGTCACCGAAAAGTTTGACGGATTGACCGAGGGCTTCGGCCCTATTCCTACGATATCGAGGCGCCCCCCGGTCCACGCTAGCGCGGGCTAAACGCCAATCAGCCCCGGATGGGGCGAAGCAAGGCAAGAATGCGTCTCACAGTCTACACGGACTACTCGCTGCGGGTGCTGATGTTCGTAGCGCTGCATCCCGAGCGGCGGCCGACCATCGCCGAGGTCGCATCCAGCTACGGCATCTCCAAGAACCACATCATGAAGGTGGTCTACCAACTCGGTGTGGCCGGCTACATCGAGACCGTGCGCGGTCAGAGAGGCGGCATGCGCCTCGCCCGATCGCCTCAGGACATCATCCTTGGCGAAGTGGTGCGACGCACCGAACCGGACATGGCGCTGGTGCCCTGCTTCGACCCGGTCAACACCACGTGTGTGATCACGCCCGCCTGCAAGCTGCGCGGCGCGCTGCAGCATGCGCGAAGCGCCTTCCTGGCCGTGCTCGATGGCTACAGCCTCGCGGACCTGGTCGAAAACCGCGAGGTCCTGCGTGGACTCTTTACCCTTGTCCCAAAAGCGGCTGTCGCGACGACCGATCCGGCGCTTACCCCCTTGCCCGCGGCCTTGGAGGACTAGGGGAGGGACGCGGGTTTCTGCGCACCTCGACCGCTCGATATTTCGTGGCCCCGGTGGGTGAAGATCGGGCGTTTCGGCGGCCCCGTGCGAGCGGGCAGGCTCGCCAGCCAGCCTTTGAGGCGCGAAGGGGGTGGCGCTGCGGCGTCGCTCGCCGCGTCCTCGACACTCATCACCTCCGGGACGTAGCGGCGGACGATCCGCTCGACGCCAGCCTTCAAGGTTAACCGCGAGGAGGGGCAGCCGCCACAGGCGCCCTGCATCCGGATCCAGAGCACGCCGGTCCGCGCGTCGAACCGGTCGAGCAGGATGTCGCCACCGTCGCGGGCCACCCCCGGCCTCACCCAGACATGCAGAACGCTGCGGATTTCCGCCTCGATCTCCTCGTCCGTCGCGGTTGTCGGCGGGGAAGGGGCCACGTCCCCCACGGCGTCGTGGGCAATGGCTGCAGCGCCGCTCTCCAGGTGGTCGGCGATCGCGGCGATGGCGTCGATCCGCAGCGCGGGCCAAGGCCGAGCCGTCGACGAACGGGTGACAGTCACGAACGCCGGGGTGACATAGACCGCAGCGACGTCAGTCAGGGCGAACAACCGTTCGGCGAGCGGCGATTGGCGCGGATCGAAGTCGGCCCGAGTGAAGGCGAAGGCGGCGCCGTCTGTCAGTTGCACGTGTGGCACGAACTTCATCGCATCGGGATTGGGCGTCTGCTCGGTGAGAATGAACACCGGTCGGCTCCTTTCGGGCCAGAGCCCGAAGGCCCTGCCCTCGGCAGGTAGGCCCTAGCCAAACTTAAAGCAATATTATATATACATGTTTTAGAATTGATATCCGAGGCTCCTATGAACATGCCTGCGCAACGCCCTCTCCGCGTCGGCCCTGACGCCGCCGTCGGCGTCACCGAGACGATGATCCATGAGCTGGTGCACGCCTTCTACGCCAAGGTGCGCACTGACCCGGCGCTCGGCCCCATCTTCAACCGGATCATGGGCGACGGCTGGGACGCGCACCTCGCCAAACTGTGCGACTTCTGGTCCTCGGTGCTGCTGATGACCAGTCGTTTCAAGGGCGCGCCGATGCCCGCCCACATCCGCATCGCCGAGATCAGGCCGACCCACTTCGCCCGCTGGCTGCACCTGTTCAAGCAGACAGCGGAACAGCTCTGCCCACCCGAGGCCGCGGCCTTGTTCGTCGCCAAGTCGGAGATGATCGCCCAGAGCCTGCAGTTCGGCATCGCCGCCAGCCGGGGCGAGCTTCCGCCTCTTCGGCCCGAGCCGGCGCGCACCAAGCAGCCTTCAGACAGCGCCGTCGAACGATGACCTATGTCGTCACCGACAACTGCATCAAGTGCAAGTTCATTGACTGCGTCAAAGTCTGCCCGGTGGACTACTTCTATGCTGGCGAGAACATGCTGGTCATCAGCCCTGACGAATGCATCGACTTCGGGGTCTGCGAACCCGAATGCCCAGCCGACGCGATCTTTCCCGACACCGACCCAAAGGCGACGGGCGAGTGGCTGGAGCTCAACAAGACCTACGCCGACATCTGGCTGAATCTCACTCACAAGGATCCGCCGCCGGCGGATGCGGCGGCCTGGAACGGTGTCGAAGGCATGAGGGCGAGCTTCAGCCCGAACCCGCACGTGAGCGAACCACGGAGGGTCGCCTAATGGTCCTGCCGTCCGACGTGCAGCCTTACCGGCGCACCCAAGAATTCACCGAGGCGACCGTGCCCCAAGCGCTGCTGAAGGCCCACACGACCAAGGAAGGCGCCTGGGCCCTGATCCATGTGCTTGAGGGCCGCCTGGCCTATCGGATCGAAGATCCGCGCCGTTCGGCCTCCGAGACGGTGCTGACGGCGCGGACGCCGCCTGGCGTCGTCGAGCCTACGATCCTTCACGCGGTCGAGCCTCTGGGTCCGGTTCGCTTCTATGTCGAGTTCCACCGTCGCGAGGAGACTTGATGATGGCGGCAATGTCGGCCTTCCAAGGCAGGCTCGAGCGACTTGCGACGAAGGTCTATCTGCTCTGGGCGGGCCTTGCGATCGGGGTGGCGTTCCTGGCCACGCCGGCCAAGTTCCTGGCGCCGTCCCTGTCGCTAACCGTGGCCCTGGATGTCGGCCGGCACACGTTCCGAGTCTACAATGGCGTCGAGTTGGCGCTCGTCGTCAGCCTCCTGATCCTGGGCGCAGGGTCGCAGTGGCGCAGGCGCTGGTATCTCAGCCTCCTGGGTCCCGCCGTTATTGTCGTCGCTCAGGCGCTGTGGCTGATCCCGGCCCTCGATCTGCGCGTCTCCGTGATCCAGGCCGGCCAGTCGCCGCCGCCGTCCAGCCTACACACCGTCTACATCGCAGCCGAGGCGCTGAAGGTGCTTTGGCTGCTCGTCATAGGGTTGGGCGGGATCCTCTCGGGATCGCCGCCGCGCGCCGCCGGCCTTGGCCGGCGCATCGAGAGTCCAGGCCCGGTCCCGGCGCATGGGAAGGCATAACGATGTTTCAGCTCCTGATGGCGCCATCGAACGCGGTCTGCGATCGCCTCGGCCTGACCGACGAGCACGAGCGCGGCATGATGCGGATGTTGGTCAACATGATGATCTTCACGGCCATCGTCGTGGTCGTCTTCTATGTCGGGTGGCGGATCTTCGCGTGACCGACGGTGCGCCGGCGCCGATGATCACCTTTGTTCAGCCTGACGGGACCCGCCAGCGGGTTGAGGTCCGGGTCGGGGTGTCTCTCATGGAAGCGGCGCTCCGCGCCAGCGTGCCGGGGATCGAGGCGAAGTGCCGGGGCAACTGCGCCTGTGTGACCTGTCATGTCTATATCGACCCCGCGTGGCGCAGTGCGCTTGGCGAGCCG
>JAYVYH010000346.1:0-3346 GCA_043784385.1 Caulobacteraceae bacterium
GGCACGGCCAATGTGTCGATGTGTCGAAAAGTGGGATCGCCCACAAGAAACATATAGCGCCCAGCCGGCGCGTGCGACCTAACCTTCAGAGTGGGTTTATGTTGCAATGGCAGGATCGCGGCCCCAGCGGGCACATTCGCCAGGACATCCCTTACGGCTTTTGTCTCATCCGCCATATTCCGCCAGTTCCATCCCACCCAGGTTGTCTGCAGGACGACCAAGCCCAGCGCCACGCCTCCTACCATCGCGCTGAAGCGCCTTGGGACCTCTGACCGGAGCTGAACCGCCGCCATCACACAGCACAGGGCCATGATCGGAAACCGGCGATCTACCCAGCTGGCGCCGGCCAGACGGCCCGGCGCGAAGACGGCCAGGGCGGCCATGCCGGCGAACGCCACCATCAAACCGCTATGCGCCGTTAGGGCGCGCCGGCGATTCAACCAGGTCAAGAAACCGGCCATAGCCAGGACAATGATGATCTCCTGGAAGACGTTGTAGCTGGCGAGAGGCGACAGAAGCGTGGCCAGCTTGTCCGTCGCGGCGCTGAACAGGATCGCTCCTATATCGACGCCAAGGTTAATGGGCGTCGAAGGCTGGGCTCCGGGCAGGGCCTGACTTGGACCGGCTAAAATCGCCAGTGGGATCAGGCACCATGCCGCGGTCATACCGCCTCGCAGCATTCGTCGACCCCTGTCGCGCCAGGCGTCGGCCAGGAATGGAGACGGTCCCAATGCAAGGCCGGCCAACAGGATCGCGTAGAAGATCAGGGAAAACAGATGATCGACAGCGAGGATCAGTCCGAAAGGCACCCGCATCCAGACGGCGCCCTTCCATAGGCGCGGCTGAACCAGTGGGTCGATCGAGGCGAACAGAAGGGCAAGGCCCAGACCGATCTGAAAATTGACGAAGCCCATCAGAAAGGTCGTCGACCAGGCGGCAAATGGGAAGATTACCTGCCAGGGCGTAAACCGCCGCGAGACTGCATAGCTTAGGGTCAATATGCCCAGCGGCGGCAAAATCGCTGCCGCGATGATGGCGACATGGCCTTGGACCAGGCCCGACGCCAGAGGCGAGAACAGCGCTATGATCCTGTCCACGCCGATATTGGTCACCGCGTTTGACCAATCAATCTGGTAAAATCGAGCCAGGATAGGGTCATGCGCCCCGCCGGCTATCAGCCAATAGCGAGCCAGATGATTGGGATAGTCCGTGAGCAGAGGCGTCTCAATGACGCAGAATGGCGCCAGCAGCACCAGAAAACTTAAGGCGATCATTGCTATGGGCGCATGACGCGCCAGTCCGCCCCGCAGTTCCCCGGCCATCACGACAAATCCGAGATAATGTTGGAACGTCCCCGATAGTCACCCGACTGGCGATCCAGCCCCACACCGGCCCATTAGTGACCTTCCGCGGCGAGATAAGGGCGTCCGAGGCGATTTGCTCACAGCGAGGCGCTCGACCATGGACCCGAGCGCGCGGGGGCTTCACCCTCAGGCCGCCCTGGCCTAAAACCAGATCGTCAATCCTACGCCGCAGGGGTATCCACGTTGAAAAAAACCTTTATTTTCGCCGCCTCCCTTTCCCTTATGGCCCACGCCGCAACCGCGGCGGCGCCGGCGCAGAAATCTACCGAACCCGCGAAAACTCAAGCATCAGCCGACAAGGCAGGGCTGTTCACCCCCGAGAGCGTGACCAGCGAAGGCTCGGTTACCGTCGAAGGACAGAAGATCGAATACAAGGCCGTCGCGGGCACTCTCATCGTCCATCCAAAGGGCTGGGATGAAGCCGCGCGCCCGGATTCGGGCAAAGGCGACGACAAGGCTGACAAGGGTCCCGAGGCCGGAGGCGGCCCGGAGGCTTCGATGTTCTATGTGGCTTATTTCAAGAAGGGGGCGCCGGCCGCCGGCAGGCCGATAACATTCTTGTACAATGGCGGGCCAGGCTCATCGACGGTCTGGCTACACATGGGCGCGTTTGGTCCCAGGCGGGTGGTAACCAAGGACGGCGGTCACACGCCGGCCGCTCCCTACGGCCTGATCGACAATGCCTACAGCCTGTTGGACGCCAGCGATCTGGTGTTCATCGACGCCCCCGGCGCTGGCTTCAGTCGCATCGCCGGCAAGGACAAGGAAAAAGCGTTCTGGGGGGTCGACGCCGACGCCCACGCCTTTGAACAGTTCATCCTTGGGTTTCTCAGCCAGTATGGACGTTGGAACTCACCAAAATACCTGTTCGGCGAAAGCTATGGCACGCCGCGCTCGGCTGTCGTGGTCAGCGCTCTCGAAACCGGTGAAAGCGTTGATTTCAACGGGGTGATCCTGCTGTCGCAGATTCTCAACTTTGATCTCAGCGTCGACGGTCCCGCTGCGAACCCAGGAACGGATCAGGCATATATCACCGCCCTTCCGACGTTTGCCGCCAGCGCATGGTATCACAATAGAGTTTCCGGCGACCGGCCGACCGACCTGAAAACCTTCCTCAAAGAAGCCGAGGCCTTCGCCATTGGCGACTATGCCAGCGCGCTGCAGGCGGGTGCGGAATTGGGCGTGAGCCGCCGCCAAGCAATCGCCGAACGGCTGAGCCATTACACTGGCCTCCCCACACCCTATCTGCTGAAGGCGGACCTGCGCGTCAGCGGCGGGATGTTCGAAAAGAAGCTGCAGGAAGAACAGGGGTTGACGACCGGCCGCCTCGACACCCGGTTCGCCGGTCCGGACATCGACCCGCTCAGCAAGGAGTCCGACTATGATCCCCAGTCGGCTGGCTTAAGTTCCGCCTATGTATCGGCCTTCAATGAATACTCACGCGTGCAACTGGGCTATGGGGCCGGAAAAACCTTCAAACCCTTCGCGGATGTCGGCAAATTCTGGAGCTTTGAGCATCAGCAGCCCAATGCACCCGAAGGTTTTCCGGGGCCGCTGAACGTCATGCCTGATTTGGCGGTGGCCCTCAAGGTAAACCCGAAGTTGAAAGTTATGGTTACCGGCGGATATTATGATCTCGCTACACCATACTATGAAGGCTGGTACGAAATGCATCATTTGCCGATACCAAACGATCTTCAAGCCAATATCGAGTATCATTATTATCCATCTGGGCACATGGTCTACGCTAACGAAGCCTCCCTCAAAGCGCTGCACGACGATACCGCCGACTTCATCCGCCGTACGAACAATCTTCAGCACTAAAACAAAGTAGGATGACGGGCACGCAGTGTTAGGATTAAAGTCAGAAGCTTAAGGTCGTCGATTCGCCCACCGTCGGCATCAGCGGCCAGCGTGGCTAGCGTGCGTTCAACAACGACGATGCTCTCGTGTTCATCCGCAACCCCGCCGCCGCCGTTGAC
>JAYVYH010000347.1:0-9004 GCA_043784385.1 Caulobacteraceae bacterium
ACGCCGTTGCGCCGATTCGAGAAGCTCTTCCCGCGAGCCCGGCTCAAGGGAAGAAGGCGCCGGCCACAACCGAAGGGCGAACGAAGCATCCATGACCCGAGCTAAGATAGTCTTCGCCGGCGGCGCCGTCGCCCTGCTGCTCGGTGCGGGGGCGTGCGCGCCGACCATCAATGTGAAGGTCGAACCGATCAGCATCTACGCCAAGCTGGACGCCGACATCCGGATCAAGCTGGACAAGGAAGTCCAGAGCGCGATCCAGCAAAACCCCAACCTTTTCAATTGAATTTGAGGCCCGTCCAATGATGCGCCGTTTTCTTCTCGCCCTCTCCCTCGGAGCCGCCTTGGCCGCTGGCGCGACCCACGCCCAGTCCTACGCGGCCAAGGAAACCGTCGTCACCGCAAAATCCGCCGGCCAGGTCGGGGAACAGGGCGACGGATTCCTGGGGCTGGTTTCGGGTTCGGCCTCGACCGAAGTCCAGGCGGCGATAGCGGAGATCAACGCGGGCCGCGCTTCGGCCTACAAGGATATCGCCACGAAAACCGGTGTGACGGAACAGGCAGCCGGCGAGGCCACCGCCCGCCAGTTGATCCCCCGGATACCGCCGGGAGGCTATTATAAGCCGCTCGGCGGAAGCTGGACGCGCAAATAGGCTTGGCTTGGTCTCTCGTCAGGCTCTGCGCCGACCCGATCGGGCGGTCAGGGTCATCCTGCGTGGGATCGCGCGGTTGTTCTCGGCCTACCGCGCCGTCCCAGGCCGGCGGTTGCCATGGCGCCGCCAAGCAAATCTCCTGACCGCCAGGCGCTTTCCACGCCACGCCCAAGTCGCCAGTCGCCGCACAGGCCGAGCGCCAAGGTTTCGTCCCAGGCGAAAGGCGTTTTAGCAGCAGTCTCTACTTGAGCGAAGCGCCAGCGGTGGGCCTGAGCGTGAAGGGTAGCCCCGACCCCCTGAAGCAGTCGCCGCGCGGCCGCCTCAAGGTCCCGCGCCACGACCTCGGCGTCGACTTCGAGATTCGCTTTTGACCAGGCCGGACTGGCATGCGCCACCCACCCCTGGCCATCCGCGGTACGCGCCAGCCAGGCCAGCGGACCTCCGTCATCGATCTGGAGGGCGCCAAAGGCCGGTTCTCCACCGCCTTCGAAGGCCAGGAGGCCCGCCCAACACGGCGCAGTCCGTGCGTTCGCGGCCTCCTTGGTGAAAGCCGCGGAGACGACCGTCACCAAGGGCGCCGCCTGTTCGGCAGGGACGGCGATTGCCACCGCCGCGAACCCTCCCTCGGAGGCCCCACCGGCGAACATCAGCCTCCATCCTTCGGCCGAACGGGCCAGGGCCGTCACCTGCCGAGTGCAAACGACATCGAAATCCTTGGCCAACGCTTTGGGCATGGCGTTCATCCCAGGTGCGCCGACAAACCTTTTTGTCGATGGGGTGTCACAGTAGGGTGAACCGAAGATCGGCCACGGATACTGGGTAGCGACGCCTTTTCTCTCGAGCCGGTCGCACAAGGCGATGAAGTCTGGGGCGACGGCGTCCACATATTGAGCGCCATGGTCGAACCGGATCTCCCGACCATCCGGTAAGATTACTCTCCGCGTGGCCATGCGCCCTCCGGGAGCCCGCGCCTTGTCAAACATCCTGACGCCCCAACCGGCCGCCGCCAGGCGTTGGGCGCACGCCATCCCGGCCATGCCGGCTCCAACAATCGCGATTGTGGAAAGAACCATCGAACTTCGAACGCACAAGAGCCGGTTTTAGTTCCTTACTGAGATAAAAAACTTCTGTCGCCAGCGCTCATTCCCTTAGCAGCGACAGCGACAGACCCGGGGCCGGGCGAGCATTGAGGATTTCCCGCCTGAACCGGAACAGCTCGGCGGGACGGCCGCCGGTCTCTTCGTCCATCCGCCCCAGACCTTCGACCAGGGAGGTTCGTTCCACCACCCGGCGGAAGTTCTGCTTGTGCAGGGCCACGCCCGAAACCGCCTCCACCGTGCGCTGCAGCGCCGACAGCGTGAAGGCCTCGCCCATCAGTTCAAAGATCACCGGCCGGTATTTCAGCTTGCCCCGCAGCCGGCCTAGGCCGGTGGCCAGGATGCGCCGGTGGTCGGAAATCATCGGCTCGCCGAGGGCCGGGGCGAAGGCGCGGGGTTCGGCCGGGGCGCCGCCTAGCGCGCGGTGGCGGTCACGGGCGGCTTCCGGCGCCAGGCCCGCCTCGTATAGCAGCTCATAGCGCTCCAGCACTCGCTCCTCATTCCATGGCGCGCCGTCCAGGGCGAACAACAGGCGGACCAGATCGCGCCGCGAGTTCGAGCGTTCCGCCCAGCCCTCCAGGGCTGGGCGAATCTGGGTGTCGATCAGCTCCGGACGGCCGGCCCGCCAATCCTCCCAGGGAAAGAACCGCGACCAGGGCGACCAGTTGGTGTCCGGCGCGTGGGTGTCCAGCGCCTTGGGGGCCAGCGCCAGATAGCCCACAGAGATGACCCGCGCCGCGCCGGCGCCAACGTCGGCCAGGGGGGCGTCGCGGCCCTTGTCGCCGAAGGTGTAGAGTTGTTCGACATAGCCCAGCTCGAACCGTGTCTGGCGGGTCACATAGTCCCGCAGCGCAAGGTCGAAGGTGCGCTGGCCCTGGGGGTCGAAGGGGCCAAACGGCAGACCCTCCAGGGTCGACGTCTGGTCGGTGCGCGTGTCGCGGGGCCGCACCGTCAGCACACAGGCCTCGCCGTCGCGCAGGGCAACGATAACCGCCGACAAGCCAATAACGATGGGAACGCTCATCGGGCCGCTCTCATTCGGAGTCGAAGGCGGCGTCGGCTCCGCCCCCGCCATAGCCCGCCGCATCGGTCAGGATGTGGCAGCGCTGGAGGTAGCGATCCTGGGCCGCGCGCGCGCTCAAGGGTTCGATCACCAAGGCGTATCCGAGAGGCGGGCGGCCGAATAACTTCAGGGCCTCGGCATGACCAAAGCCGGCCAGTTGGGTAGCCTCGAAATACGCGCAGGCGCGGTCGGCCTGTTTGATCAGACCCTTGATCTGCGCGGGGGTCCGCGCCGGCAGGCCGAAACGGATGTGGATGGCGCTTTCCAGCCGGTCCTCGAAACTCCGATAGTCCAGGCCCAAAGCCGTCTTGAACGGTGAGATCATGTCGCCGATCACATACTCCGGGGCGTCGTGCAGAAGGGCCGCCAGCCGCCAGCGGGCCTCGACGCCCGGCTGAATGTGGGCAAGAATCTCCTCGACGACGACCGAGTGCTGCGCCACCGAAAAGGGATGATCGCCCGTGGTCTGGCCGTTCCAGCGCGCGACCCTGGCCAGGCCATGGGCGATGTCCCCGATCTCGATATCCATCGGCGACGGGTCGAGCAGATCGAGCCGCCGGCCCGACAGCATCCGCTGCCAGGCGCGGGGCGCCGCCGCTGCTCGACCCTCCGCCGTTCTGGCCACGCAAAACCTTCCCACACGCGAAATTTCCGTGTTGGGATTCCTATAGGCTCGCTCGGCCTGCGCCTATCCGTTCCCGGGTCTTGTTGGCCGATCAGGCGGCCAGATCGTGGAAAACCGCCTCGGCCGCCGCGCGAATCTGGTTTTCCGATCCCGCGTAGAGGACTGACCGCGAGGCGGAGACCGCCAGACCAAGTCCGTCGGCGCGCCGACCCACCCGCAACGCGTCGCGGGCCGAGCCGCCCTGCTCGCCGATGCCGGGGACCAGGAATGGCAGGGTGGGCGCGGCGGCCCTCACCCGCGCGAGATCGTCGGTATAGGTGCCACCCACCACCAGCATGACATTGCCGAGCTTGTTCCAGACCCGTTCGGCCCGCCTGGCGACCATCAGATAGATCGGATCGCCGTCCGGGCCGACGCTCTGGACCAGGGCCGAGCCGGGGTTGCTGGTCCGGCACAGCACCACGCCCGCGCGGTCCGGCCGGTCCAGGAACGGCAGCACGCCTTCGTCGCCGAGGTAGGGGTTCACCGTCACCGCGTCTGCGTCATAGCGATCGAACGCCTCGCGCGCGTACATCTCGGCCGTGGAGCCGATGTCGCCGCGCTTGGCGTCGAGGATCACCACCACCTTTGGCCAGCGCGCATGGATGTAGGCGATGGTTTCGGCCAGATCCTCCTCGGCGCCGACGGCGGCGTGGTGGGCGTGCTGGGGTTTGAAGGCGCAGACCAGATCGCCGACGATATCGATCACGTGCTTGTTGAAGGCCAGCACCGGCCGGGGGCCTTTGGCGATGGCCGCCGGCATGCGTTCGATGACCGGATCGAGCCCCACGCAAAGCTGGGCGCCGGAAGATTCCCAGCCCGCTCGGAGCTTTTCCGAAAAATTCAAACGCAGACTCCGGTCGATTCGTGTCGCTCGCGCGTTGGAAACTTGTGGGGCCGGCTCAATAAAGGCCCGTGGTTGACATTGTAGGTCGCCGGGGACCGAATGGCACCCTTAAACCCGCCGGGAGGATAACGATCATGGACTGGGCAAGGATCATGGCGCCGCTGTCTGGCGGCGAGAGCGACAAGCGGGTGCTGGCGGCCTCGGCCGAGCTGGCGGCGGCGTTCGACGCTGAACTGGCCTGCGTCCACGCCCCGGCCGACGTGGCCGACCTGATCCCATGGATGGGCGATGGTTTCATGGGCGGTGTGCAGGCCACGGCGGTTCAGAGCTTGCGAGAGGCGGGGGCGGCCGGCGAAAAATCCGCCCGCGCCGCGGCCGATGCCTGCGGCTATGCGAAAAAGACTTTCGTAGCCCTGTCATCGCCAGTTTGGGCGGCCCTGGCCATGGAGAGCCGGCTGTCGGATCTGGTGGTGTTCGACGCGGCCACTGCGCGCGGCAAGGGACCTTTGTCCGAGGCCTTCCAGCAGATCATGACCGACGAGCAGCGCCCGACCCTGGTGGCTCACGAGGGGCTGAAAGTCGGCGGCGCCGTCGCCCTGGCCTGGGACGGCGGCAAGGAAGCCAGCCGAGCGATGCGCACGGCGATTCCGCTTCTGAGAAAGGCTTCCCGGGTGGTCATCCTGTCGGCGCCAAAGGCCTCGCCACGGCGTTTCGATCCGAGCCTTCTCAAGGGCTTTCTGGAGGCTCGGGGGGTCAACGCGGTGGTCGAAACCCTTTGCGACCCGGGCGATCCCGCGCCGGCGCTGGTCAAGGCCGCCAAGGCGGTCTCGGCCGACATCCTGGTGGCAGGCGCTTTCGGTCACCCCCGGCTGCAGGAATATGTATTTGGCGGCGCCACGCGAACCTTTTTGCATTCCGAGGGTTTGTCGTTGTTCCTGTCACACTGACGGGGTCGGAACTGGAGCTTCCATGTCACTTTCGCGTATCGTCATGCGTCTGGCGCGCAATCCGGGCACCGAGTTCGCCGGCGGCGACGATTATCGCGGCTATACCCTGACCGCGCCGCTGACGGCGACCGGACATCTGGACACAGAGGCCTGGCAGACGGTGAAGGCCCAATGCGCCGTGCGCCGCTTCGCCTCCGACGAAGACGCCGCCGACGGCCATCTAGCTCGCAGCGGCCAGAACTGGTTCTTCGACTACGACGACGGCGCCACCGGAGACGACGAACCCGTCCACCGCCTGGGCGATCACACTTTTGCCTTGGGGGACTATGTGACCATCACCGACCACGACGGCCGGCCGCTGACTTACAAGGTGACCGAGGTGGCGACGGTCTGAGTGGCGTCCGGTTCTCGCCATAACTATAGTCAAGCGAGGTGTTCAAAGGCGGTTTGGCCGGGCCCCTCAACGCTTAATCGTTCTAGAATTAAAACCGCGCATTGCGCCGGCCTGAGCTTCGAGGTGTCGACCTCCAGGTCGTAAACGCCGGGGATGTGTACCTCGACCTGCCATCGCCGCACCGGCTCCGGGATCGGTTCGGTCGGCAAGCCTCTAAGATAGTCCGTCTCCCGGCCCGCCTGTCCCGCTATCCGCCGTTGCATGATGAACTCGAGCGGACAGCGGACGCCGACGAACAGCACGGGCAGGCCGGCCAGCCGCCGCGCGCAATCAGTCAGCACACCGCCTGAACCCGGCGCGGCCTGACTATGCCCGACATAGGCCACCACGTTGAGTCCAAGGCGGGTGTGGGCGGGGATGGAGTCATAGAGTGCGGCGTAGAGCGTTGGAACCAGCGCAGCGACCTCGGGACGGTCGCTCCCTGGACGCAGGCCGATCCCCGGTCGATAGCGTGGCGGCCTGATGTGCCTGACGTGGACATCCACGCCACGGTTCATCCACACCCCGTCGAACGTCTCCTGGATCGCCGCCGCGATGCTCGACTTCCCCGAGCGCGGCGCCCCGTTGAGGATGACGATCTGGCCGGGCTGGCTCATGTGGGTCGAAGGATCGTGTTCATCTGGCTTGTGCGCACCGCCTCAATCCGCTTTTACAGCTAACGGCATATTTCCGAGAGTCTTCGCCTCCTGGCGGGGAGCGCGGACATGGAGGCTGTGACGAACGGGCGCGCGCCACTCTTCCCGATCGTCGTGGGCGTGGCGGGTCATCGCGACATTGTCCCGGAGGCCGAGGCGGACCTGCGCGCCGCCGTGCGCGCCGTGCTGATCGGGTTGAGGGCGCGGTTCGGCGAGGCGCTGCATCTGATGTCGTCGCTGACCGACGGCGCTGATCAGCTGGTGGCCGATGTGGCGGAGGCCCTGGGCCAGGACGGGACCGGCGCGCCAGTTAAACTGATCGGCGTCTCGCCGCTGCCATTCGCCGCCTACCGGGAAAGAACGACGAACAAGGCCAAGCTGGACCATCACTGGGCGCGGGCTACGCTGCGGTTCGAACTGCCCGAACTGTTCACGCCGTCCGCCTCCGATCATCACGACATCCGTTACGAACAGCTGGGCGTGCTGCTGTCGCGCAGAAGCCACCTGTTGCTGGCGCTGTGGGACGGACTGACGCCGGGGGAAGCGCCGAACATCCGCCGGGGTGGCGTGGCGGCTGTGGCGCGGATGCGGCGCGAGGGAGAGGAGGCCCTGGCCGGCTTCAGCGACAGCCTGCTGTTTCCCAACGGCGTCTCGCGCCTGGACGTCAGCCCGCGAGGCCCCGTGTTGCATATCGTCGCGCCCCGGGCGCGGGCGGCCGGCGCGGTGCTGGTCCCAGGGTATGCGGATGCGAAGACCGGCGACTGTTTTCTGCTTGAGGGCGCCGGCGAGGATTCGGGAGCCGCGCCTAAGCCGGTGGCGCCGGGCGATGTGTTCGCCGAGCTGAGCGAAGCGGCGCGGCACGATTTCGATCAACTGCTGACCCTCAACGGCCAGATCGCCCGATTTCGCGGGTTCGACGCTAGGGTGTTCGACAAGCAGATCGCCTATCTGACCGTCAAGGATGTGCCGGACCCCGCCGGTTCGCCCGGCGCGCATCTTCACCGGTTGCGCCAGTGGCAGGCGGCGGCGGACACCGCCTGCCAGGTGTTTCAGCGCCGGCTGCACGGCGAACTGACGCCCGAGCGTTCCCCCGCCGCGATGATCAAGAGGGGCTGGGCGGTGGTGCGCAACGCCCGGCGGCCGCCGCACCTGGGGATTGTGTTCGGCTATGCGGTGATGGTTCCCGTCGCGGTGCTGCTATTCGAGACCTATGCCCATCTGATCCACTCGCCGGTGGTGCTGGGCCTCTACCTGTCGGTTTTCGCCGGCGGCGCGGCCTACTACCATTTCCGGGTCCGCCGCCACGAATTGCAGAACCGTTTTCAGGACTATCGCGCCCTGGCCGAGGCCATGCGGGTGCAGCTGTTCTGGGCGGCGGCGGCGACGCCCGAGGCCGCGTCCGACAATTATCTGCGTAAACAGGGCGGAGAGCTGGGCTGGATCCAGTTCGCCCTGCGCGGCCCGGCGCTGTGGTCGATGGCCGCGGCCCTGGCGCTGGGCAAGCCTTGCCGTGAGCTGGTCATGCGGGGCTGGATCGAGGATCAGATCCAGTTTTTCGGCAATCCCGGAGCGGGCCAGGGCAAGGCCGCGAAACATGCCGAAGCCGCCGAACGAGGAGGGCGCTGGGCGAGAAGGTTTCTGGCCACCGGCCTGGCGTTCGCCGCCTCGCTGGCCGTGATCGAAGCAGCGAAACTGATCGTCGGACCGCATGGCCGGATGCTGGGCGTCGATCTGGGCGGATTGATCGAGGCGCGGGAATGGATGCTGGTGATGGCCGCCACAGCCCCGGCCCTGGCCGCGTTCTTCAGCCTGTGGGTGGAGCTGCGCGCCTATGAGGCCCAGGCCCATAGCTACGGGCTGATGGGCCGGATCTTCAGACGCGCCAGACAGGTGACGGCCGGCGTCGATGACGCGTCGTTCCAGGCGGTTGTGCGCGATCTGGGCCGCGAAGCCCTGTCGGAAAACGCCGAGTGGCTACTCGACCACCGTCGCCGGAAGATCGAACAGAAGTCGTAGGACGCTTCATTCCAGACGGTTTGGCGTGTCGGATTGGTCTGGAAACAGCCGCTTGCGGCTAGGCGTGTTGAAGATCGAGCAGCGCGCCCGCCGCGGTCGGCTCTCGGGTGTCCAGTCCTGGCCGGTCCAATGTCTCCAGTCGGGCGAGAGCTTCAGGTCGTCGCAGAGGCGCTCGACCATTTCGCCGAGGGGTTTGTCGCCCAAGTCGTCGTAGGCGCTGTCCTCGTCGAGGCGTTCGATCATGGCCTCCATCAGGTCGCCGTATTCGACATCGGTCTTGGCTTCGATGTCGATCACGGCGGTAACCCGATCCCACACCTTGTCGCGGGCAACCTCGTGGCGTTCCTCATTGGCGACGCCGTCGCGACGCTTGCGTTCGGCGCGGCGGGTCTCGCGCGAGGCGATTTCGCGAGACTGAAGGGCGCGCAGGGTCTCGTCGGCCTGGACTTCCAGATTGATCGTCAGGCGGACAGCGCGGGAGAGGCCGGCGAAGGCGGCGGCCGGGTCGAAACGCGGCGCTTTCGAAGCTGGTAACTTTGCGGAAACGTTAGTTTCACCCTTAACCGCTGTTGATACGGTGGCAGCCTCCTCGTCGGCCAGGAGCCGCCGATGCAGGGCCCTGGTGATATCG
>JAYVYH010000348.1:0-6204 GCA_043784385.1 Caulobacteraceae bacterium
ATGTTCGGCCAGATGACGCACCACATCCACCACGACGCCGTCACCTGTCAGGTGGTAGGCGTCGTTGTAGCGCCTCGGCAGTTTGTAGTCGTCGGACAAGCCCATCAAGCGAGCCGTTTCCCGCGCCGAGATCAGCCGTGAACGCACGGTGGGTCCGTCCACAACCAGAATAGTCTGACGGCTCGACCCGCCCGCCGGGGTGCGCAGACAACCGGCGACATCATCGAAACGCACTTCTGCGCGTTGCCGCTTGGCGCCATATTCGTCGAGGCGCGTGCGCCTGTAGAGCCCACCAACCATCCGGCGCCCCGCCCGCTTCGCCGCCTCGACCTTGGCCAGGTTCAGCGGCGACATGAGGCTCATAACTCTCCCAGTCTCGGCAGGCGTATGCCAGGGCGTGCCGGCTGGATTGTCCTCGATCAGATCGGCGAAGGTGGTATTGCGACGGGGCGGCGAGGGAACATTCCACCACAATATATCGGCCCTCGCCTCAGCCGGGATAGCCTCGAAAGCCCTGCGCAGCCCTCGGGTGTGAAACGGTTCGACAGGCCCGGGAGACGTCATCGCTGGATTGATCGCCAGGTCCGGGTGGACGCCGATCAGAAACAGCCGCGGCCGCGATTGCGGGGTGAACATCGCCGCGTCGATCACCAGGGCGCCATGGCGATAGCCGGCCTCGGCGAAAGTCTCGCTTATCGCTTGAAAGTCACGGCCGCTATGCGAAGTCAGGGTCCCGCACACATTCTCCAAAGCGATGATCCGGGGCGCCCGGCGTTCGGCAAGCAGGCCGCGCATCAGGTCCCAGAACGGATAGAAGGTTCCAGACCGATCGCCACCAAGGCCGGCGCCGATCCCAGCCACGGACAGATCCTGACAGGGAAACGATCCCCACGCTACATCCGCTCTGCCCGGCAGATCAGCGGTCGATAGGGTCCGAATATCCCCTACCCGCAGCTCCCCACCGGTTCCCCAGTTGGCCTGGTAGCTGAGGCCTTTCCTGGCGTCGAAGTCATTGGCGAACAGGCAGCGCCAGTCCGGCCCGAGCCCCGCCCGAACCATGCCTCCACCCGCGAAGAACTCATAGAATGTGGGCATGGATGGAAGGATCGATTCGCCGGTCTTGATCAGGGTAAACGTCACCCTGTGCCGTTGGGCCGAAAGGTCAAGCCAGACGCCGCAACGCGTCGGTCACTGTCTGGATGGTGGCCGTCGGGCGATCTCCGTGAGCCGCCGCAGATCCTCCACCGCCAAAGCCCCGGGGACTAGATAGTCGCCGATCACCAGTCCCGGAGTGCCCTGAAAGCTCAAGGCGCGCGCCTCGGCGCCGTTGCGCTCAAGTATCGCGTCGATCGCCGCGCCGTGGGTGGCGAGATCACGGTCGAGTTCCGCCAGGTCGATCCCCCCGAACGCCAGCCGCTCGCGCACCTGGGTCTCCGACGCCAGCCGGCTCTGGGTATCGATCAGGATGTTGTGGGCCGCGAGATATTTACCCTGCCAATTGGCGGCCAATGTAACCCGGGCTGCATAGATCGATACGCCGCCAAAGATCGGCCAATCCTTGTAGAGAATTCGCACCTTGGGATCGGTGGCCATCAGTTCTCGCAGGCTGATCGCCGCCTTCTTGCAATAAGGGCAGTTGAAATCCAGGTATTCGACCACCGTAACATCGGCCGCCGCCGCGCCGGCGAACGGCGTAGCGGGTTTGGTCAGGATCGCGATCTTCTCCGCCTCGGTGACCCGCCCTAGCTGCGCGTTGGCGCTAGGCGCGAGAGCGAGACCGAAAGCGCCCAGCAGTAGCGCGATACCGACTCTTCGCAGCTTGGAGATCAGGGTCATGGCGCCTGATACATGAGGGGATCGCCAATCGCGACCCTCGGCGTCGCTTGACCCTTCGCGCTTGGCGTGACGACATGGTCTCCATGTCCACCTTCGACGCCAACGCGGCCACCGAAAACCTGCTCGCTGCTCTGCCCGCGGCCGCGCATATTAAGGCCATCCACTACACCCAGGGCGGCCACTGGCTGTTGCTGTGGGGATGGCTGGTGTCGGTAGTCGCCTGCGTCATCATCGCGCGCCTGGGCCTTTTGAGGCGATTGAAAGGCGGGCTGGAGGCCAGACGCCCGCGCCCCTGGCTGTTCAGCTTCCTCGCCGCTGCCGCCTTTGGCGTGGCCGATTTCGTCATTGAGCTGCCGTGGAACAGCTACGCCAACTGGGCGCGCGAGAAATCCTATGGCCTGACCAGCCAAGCTTATGGCGGCTGGCTGGGAGAACAAATCCTCAGCCTGATCATCGGCGCGGTGCTCACCAGCCTGTTTTTCATGGCCCTCTACGCGCTGATGCGCCGCTCGCCCCGGCGATGGTGGATCTGGGCCGGAGGGCTGGCCGCAGCGGTTTTCGTGCTCATGATGATCATCGGGCCGGTGCTGATCGAACCGCTGTTCAACACCTACACCCCCGCCCCGCCGGGTCCGACCCGCGACGCGGTGGTTGCCCTGGCCAAACAGGCGGGCGTGCCGTCGGACAAGATCTACATCTACAACGGCTCCAAACAGTCCAATCGCTACACCGCCAACGTCTCGGGCCTGTTTGGCGCGGCGCGGGTGGCGATCAGCGACACCATGGCCGCCAGGGGCGCCGATATCGCCGAAGTGCGCGGCGTGGTCGGCCACGAGATGGGTCACTACAAACGTGGCCACGTGATCTATGGAGCCGTGTTCTTCAGCCTCCTGGCGTTGATTGGCCTTGGTCTGGGCCAGTGGCTGTTTCCGGTCGTGGACAGATGGGTCAAGAGCGGCGCCGCAGCCATCGCCGACCCGGTTGGCCTGCCCACGCTGTCGATCATCATCTCCACCCTGGGCCTGATCGCCACGCCACTCATGTCCACGGTGACCCGACTGCAGGAATCGGACGCCGACACCTTTTCCCTGAGCGTGGCCCATGAGCCGACCGGCTTGGCCAAGGCCCTGGTCAAGACCATCGAGTACCGCGCCGACTCGCCTTCGGCGCTTGAGGAATTCCTGTTCTACGACCACCCCAGCGTTCGCCGCCGCGTACAAACGGCAATGGATTGGAAAGCGGCCCATCTGGCCGATGCGGAGGCGCAGGAGGCCGCTGACTCATCGGCATCTCACTAGGCCCGCTAAACCCGGCCCTTGCCTGACGTTGGGTTCGGCCCTTCAATTGTGGATCATGCCCTTGACCCCCCCGCCCGTCGACTTCGCCCGCATGCGGACCCTCGGCGACATCGCCCGCTATCACGCGACGGAGCGACCCGACGCCATCGCCCTGGCCTTCGAAGGCCGAGAGACCAGTTTCGCCGCCTTCAACAGCTATGGTGACCAGGTGGCGAACGCCCTGCTGGCCGAAGGTCTGACCAGGGGCCAGCGGATCACCTACGTCGGCAAGAACAGCGATCACTACTTCGAACTGTTGTTCGGCGCGGCGAAGATGGGCGCGGTGATGACGCCGATCGGCTGGCGCCTAGCCCCGGCGGAAGCGGCCTATATCGTCGGCGACGCCAAGGCGCCGCTGCTCTTTGTCGGCCCCGAGGTGATCGCCAACGCCGAGGCGGTGGCGGCTCTCACCGACCACCCGCTGAAGATCATAGCCATGGAGCCGGGCGACCATACCTACCCCATCTATGAGGCCTGGCGAGACGTCGCCGCGGCCACACCGCCGCCCTTCACCATTTCCCCCGAAGATATCGCCGTTCAGCTTTACACCTCTGGCACCACCGGCAAGCCCAAAGGCGCCATGCTCAGCCACCACAATCTGCTCAGCGGCCGTCGCGCCGCCGCAGAGGCTGGCCTGGACTGGAACGACTGGGGGCCGGACGACGTCAGCCTGGTGGCGATGCCCGTGGCCCATATTGGCGGCACGGGCTGGGGCATGGTCGGGCTGCTGAACGGAGCCAAAGGCGTGGTGGCGCGCGAGTTCGATCCGTTCAAGGTGCTCGACTTCATCGAGATCGACCGAATCTCCAAGATGTTCATGGTGCCGGCGGCGCTGCAGATCGTGGTGCGGCAGCCCCGCGCCCGCGAGGTCGATTTCAGCCGGCTGAAGTTCATCATGTATGGCGCCTCGCCGATTCCGCTCGATCTGCTGCGCGAATGCATGGAGGTGTTCGGTTGCGGCTTTTGCCAGCAGTACGGCATGACCGAGACCTGCGGCACCATCGTTTATCTGCCGCCGGAGGATCACGACCCGGCCGGGACGCCGCGCATGAGAGCGGCCGGCCTGGCAATGCCTGGGGTAGAGCTCAAGATCATCGACGAGGCTGGAAACAGCCTGCCGACCGGGACCGTCGGCGAGGTCGCCACGCGTTCGACGGCCAATATGGCCGGCTACTGGAACCTGCCCGAGGCCACGGCCGCGACCATCGATACGGAGGGCTGGCTGCGCACCGGCGACGCCGGCTATCTGGACGAGGACGGCTATCTCTATATCCACGACCGGGTGAAGGACATGATCATCACCGGAGCTGAAAACGTCTATCCGGCCGAGGTCGAGAGCGCGATCTATGGTCATCCGGACGTTGCCGAGGTGGCGGTGATCGGCATACCCGACGAAAAGTGGGGCGAGGCGGTGAAGGCTTTCGTCGCCCTCAAGCCCGGCGCGACGCCTGATCCCGCCAGCATCATCGCCTTCGCCCGCACCCGCATCGCCGCCTTCAAGGCGCCGAAGAGTGTCGATTTCATCGACGCCCTACCCCGTAACGCCTCAGGCAAGATTCTGCGCAAGGATCTGCGCGAGCCCTATTGGGCAGGCCGGACGCGGCGGGTGAACTGAGGCCCCGCCAAAACCGCGAGCGGGACTCTTGACGGGCGGTCGAAGGCAAGCCGAAGCTAGTGATCAACCTCTCACCGGATGGACCGCCATGCCCAGCCTCCAGCATTTGTCAGCCGACGCACCGCCCGAGGCGATCGCCGCTATTCTGGACACCGACGGCGCCCTGATCCTCGATGACGTGATCCCACCGGAGCAGGTAGCGATGGTGATGGCTGAGCTGACCCCTTACATCAAGGCTACCCCGGTGGGCCGGGACGACTTCACAGGTTTCGCGACGACCCGCACCGGCGCCCTGGTCGCCCGCTCGCCCGCCAGCCGCGAGCTGGTCATGCACCCGGCCATATTGGCGGCCTGCGACGCCTATCTGCTGCGCGCCTGCGATCGCTATCAGCTGCACCTGACCCAGGTGATCCGCATCAAGTCCGGTCAGGGGCGACAGGCTTTGCACCGCGACCGCCTAGCCTGGGGCGGTTTCCTGAAAGGCGTCGAACCGCAGCTCAACACCATCTGGGCGATGACTGATTTCACCCAGGCCAATGGCGCCACCCAGGTTGTTCCGGGCAGCCCCACCTGGGAGGAAGGCCGCCGGGCACAGCCGCATGAGATCGGCTATGCCGAGATGAAGGCAGGGTCGGTGTTGGTCTATTCAGGCTCGGTGATCCACGCCGGCGGCGAGAACCAGACCGACGCCGACCGGATTGGCGTCAACATCACTTATTGCCTGGGGTGGCTGAGGCAGGAAGAGAACCAGTATCTTTCTTGCCCGCCCGCCGTCGCCCGCACCCTGGATAAGAAGCTCCAGGGCCTGCTGGGGTATGCGATGGGCAGCTATGCGCTGGGCTATTTCACCCCGCCCCTGCCCCCTGGCGCCGGGCCCGAGATCGCCCCGCCCCAGGTCGCCCTCGGCGCCGACGCCGCCGGGTGGGGCGAGGACCTGCGCGCGGCAATTAACGAGCGCGAGAAAGCCAAGGCTCAGGGCTGAACAAGCGCGCCGATAGTGCGGGGGAAATGCAGGTGGATGTCTCCGGCCTCCGACGCCGCAGGCTTCACCGTCAGGGTGCGTGCGTCGGCGCGCATCAGCGTCGCCTCGAGCTCCGGCGTGTTGGCGTCGTGGAACTTGAAGCGAACCGTGTCACCCGGCGCGACATCCTCGGAACCGCCACCAGAACTGATCGGCGCCGGGGTCGCGGCCTGGGCGACCGCAACCGCCTCTTGTGGGCTCACGTCGCTCAGCCGCTGGCCATGGCCGAGCGCGGCGACCCGCGTCTCCCAGGCCAGCAGATGGGGAAAGCCGTTCAACACCGACTCGGCCCGGCCCTTGCCCCAGCGAATGAAGCGGATCTGACAAAAGACAGCGGCATCCACCGCGTCGGGCCGTGTCCCGGTCAGGAAGGGGCGTCCGTCGCCGAGCTGAAG
>JAYVYH010000349.1:0-2860 GCA_043784385.1 Caulobacteraceae bacterium
GGGGGCGAACGTCGGAGCTTTCGAACGGACTGGTGCGCCCGGGCAGCTCGGCGGTGATTTGCACCGGCTGGGCCGCCACGGTCTGAACGACCACGTCGGCGGGTCCATGGGGCGGAGGGCCGCTGGGGTCGCTGCAACCGGCGAGGGCGACAGCCATCAAGCCGAAGGGCAGGATCAGAGCCCGGGCAAAGGCGAGAGCCGGGGCGGGGAAATGACGCACCGCAATCACGGACGATTCAGGCTGCGCCACACTTACCTCGACTGAGCACACGGCGCGGCGCCGCAGGTGCGAAGCAGGATATGCGGGTAGAGAGTGATTTCAAGCCGATATGTGCGATCTAACTTATCAACGTTCATATTATCTTTCACATCATTGTCCCCGAGGGCGCTCAAAGGTCACGACGCGCCCGTCAGGTCCCGCCGCGCCGCCTCGGATTCCTCGGCGTAGCGCCGGGTGGCGTGGGCCTCCGACAACAGGCCGACCGGCCGGCCGGCGGGGTCCAGGACTGCCAGTTCGTCGCCCTCGGAGGCGTCGAACACGGCCATGATGTCCTTGATAGTCATCTCCGGCGTCAGCGACGCGTCGCGAAGGATGGCGAACCGGTCGACCGGGCCATCCGCGTCCGGATCGGCATGGACCGCGGAAACCGGAATGATCCCGGTATAGCGACCGACATCATCGATGGCGACCACGCGCCGGGTCGAGCCCAGCGGAAAGCGTTCGCGGAAAGCGGCCGGCGCCATGTCGGCCGAGACCGTCGCGGCGCCGGTGCGCATCATCCGACCGGCGGTCAGACTAAGCAGCCAGCCGACATCGTGGGCGCTGCGGATGGTCTCGCCGCGCAGGTGCAACCGCCAGGTGGAGAATGAATAGCCGAAGGTCTCGCGCACGATCAGGCTGGCGACGATCGAGGCGGTCAGGGTGGCCGCGGCGAGCCCGAAATCGCCGGTGGTCTCCAGCACCAGGAACGACATGGTGAAAGGGCCGCCGATGATCGCCACGGCCAGGGCGCCCATACCGACCAGGGCGCCGGCCAAAGGATCGATCCCGAGGCTGACTCCCGCCGACGCCAGGGCGACCATGCACAGCCGGCCGAGCAGCGAACCCAGATAGAGCGAGGCGAAGAACAGCCCGCCGCGAAAGCCGAAACCCAAGGCCACCACCGAAGCGGAGGTCTTGGCCAGCAGCAGCGCCAGCAGGGTGATCAGGCCGAGCTGGGCGGCGAAATCCATGTGCATGGCGCCGTGGCCGGCCGACAGGGTTTCCGGTGTGAACCAGGCCAGACCGGCCAGGATCACACCGCCGACCGCCGGCCGAATCCATCGTGGTCCCGGCGAGCGCGAGACGGCGGAGTCCATCAGGGCCACCAGGCGCATCACCGCCACGCCGGCGAAGCCGCACACCAGCCCCAGCGCGGCGAACAGCACATAATGCGAGGCCGACAGGGTCTCGGCCACCCTGACCTGGAAGATCAGGGTGTCGGCCCCCAGCAGCCGGCTGACCAAGGCCCCGGCCAGGGCGGCGGCGGCCACCGGCGCGATATTGGCGACGGTGTAGGAGCCGATGACGATCTCGAAGGCGTAGAAGGCGCCGGTGAGCGGGGCGCCGAAGGCCGCGGCGATTCCGGCTCCCGCCCCCGCCCCCACGAAGGTTCGCAGATCGCTGCGCCGCAAGTTCAGCGCGCCCCCGGTGAGGGCCGCGATCACTCCACCCAATTGTGCATAGGCCGCCTCCAGCCCCACCGAGGCGCCGAAACCGTTGGAGATCACGCTCTGCAGGCCGAGGAACAGGCTGTCACGCGCCGACATGCGACCGCCGCGCAGCGCGTTGGCCTCCACAGGGTCGACGATCGGCCCGGGATGGCGCCGCATCCAGGCCCAGGTGACCAGGCCGAGGATCAGCCCGCCCAGCGGCAAGGCGCCGAGCTGGATCGGCGTCAGAAACGGGATGGTAGAGAGGCGTTGGTCGGCGGCGATGCCGTAAAGCAATCTCTGGATACCATGAGCCGCCGCGCCGAGCGCCACGGTCGCCAAGCCGCTGGCGGCGCCCAGCGCGGCGGCGACCAGGGCGAGCAGCAGTTCGCTGGCGCGGATTGCGGCACGGGCGGTGTGGCGCCAATGAATCCACGCACGCTGGATCTGGACGAGTCTCTGAGCCGGCTTCGGGCCTGCGGACATGAAGACAACCTTAGACCGGTTTGAAAACCACCGCCTCACTCCCGATTCGGAGGACCGCGCGAGCTAGCTGGGCCACGGCCTTGGCGGGGTAAGCGCGCGAGGGATTCGCGGCCGATGGCTTTTCGGAAACGTCAATTTCACCGTTAATCACCGTAGATACGGTCGCCGCAGCGTCCCCGGTGACTGCCCGGCGATTCAAGGCTTCCATCAATTCCATACGATCTCGTCCCGCTAAACGGCCCAGCGTGGCTGGGAGGAATGGCGTCGAATAATTTAGCATCCAAAAAAAAGGTAAATTATTGCACAATGCAAGTCAAGAGACGCTGCCGCACTTTGCAATAGACGCCAGCTATAGCGTCACGCCACCCGGGTTGGCGCTGGCGGCAAGGCTGAAACTCAGGTTGGAAGCGTTTGCTTCAGTTACGGGGGGACCCGGACCATCAAGCTGTCGACGTTTGTATATACACGTGAACAGACAATCGCCATTGATGTGCACGACGGCTTTTGGGCTTGATTAGGATGATGGCAATCTCGAAAAGTATCAGCGCCACGGCCTTACTCTGGAAGATGTCTAAGCGCCTTTCAGGTTACGGCGTCTTGTGGCGCCCGACCTCACCCATTCGACAGGGGAGAACCGCTACCTTGCCATCGGACACACCCTTCAAGGCCGTGCGGTCTTCGT
>JAYVYH010000350.1:0-2348 GCA_043784385.1 Caulobacteraceae bacterium
CCGAACCGTCATCGACACCGCCCGTCTCAAACCCAGCGTCAACAGGTTCCAGACCATCCTCGGCGTCGTCGCCGCCTGATTCCTAGCCCGAAAAAGGCCTGGGTAATTACGCGGGATGATTTTTCAGGAGTGTCAAAAATCTATCGGTAGCGAACCTAGAGGTTCCCAAGTGTGTCAGGGTGCACATGCCATAGTCAATCTGGTTAAACTGCTTGCCGCTGTTCCCGCACGTATCACCCGGAATCAGAAGCGTGATGGTCTGGTGGCGACCGTCGCGAAAATCCTTGTGCCAGTAGGCCAAACCTTCCAGCATCGGAAGCAAGGCGCCCGGCGTGCCGCCAGCGAACACCGATACCCCGGCTACTATCCACTCCGAGGCGTGTTCCGCTTCGCGTTCAAGTTTTCGAGTCAAGGCGTTTGCGCGTGGCAATGCGGAAGGCTCGCCACAGGTGGTATTGGAAGATACTTGTAGAGCCACGGCGACCTTTGATCGGTTCGGATGCGGCTAGCGAAGGCGGCGACCCCAAACAAACCGCGTTTGGAGAAATCCGAAAGACTCGGAATCTACTCATTGTCCTGAAATGCGCCCATGACAGTCCATGCTCGACGACACTGACGATCACACCATAGGCGCCAAGCCATTGTGGGTTGCCCGCCAGGAATTCGTCCCTCCGGGTTGATTTTGCCGTTCAAGTCTTCAAACCCTCCGCACAGCTGTCGCTCGCCCAAGGAGCTTTCATGTCGCTCACCGCCAAATCTCCGAACCCCCCTTCACGCCTTGAGCGTGCGCTGGAGGCGGGGCTGTTTGGCGGACGCTGGTTGCTGGCCCCGATGTACGTGGGCCTGCTGCTCGTCCTGCCACTGCTGCTGTGGGCTTTTGTGGCCGAGGTGATCAGGGAGGGGCCACGTCTGCTGACCACGGGTGTCAGGGCCGAGGACGCCATCCTCCTGGTCCTGTCTCTCATCGATCTCAGCTTGGCCGCCAATCTGATCTTGATCGTCATTCTGTCGGGTTACGAGAACTTCGTCTCCAAGATCGACACCAGCGCCACGGTCGATCGACCCAGTTGGATGGGCAAGGTGGATTTCTCAAGCATGAAGATGAAGCTGATCGCCTCGCTCGTCGCGATCTCGGCCATCAGCCTGCTGAAATCGTTCATGTCGTTGGGCGACCATCCGGAAACCCAGAATACCCTGATGTGGCAGGTAGCGATCCACGTTACCTTCCTGGCCTCGGGCGTTTTCATGGCCCTGATGGACTGGATCCACTGCAAAGCCGAGGAAATCGAGGCGCGGACACATCGTATTGGCGGCGGCGAGCTGTAGAGGCGGGCGTTTTCGAAAAAGAGCGTTACCGTCCGCCCGAATTGACCAGCCCTCTTCGTCCCCGCATGCTTCGCGCAACGTCGAAGCAGGGAAGGCGCGTTGTGAAGAGTTTTTGGATTACTCTTGCCGTGGCTGGTTTCGGTCTGACGCTGGCGGCGCCCAGTGGCGCCCAGGCCGCGAGTCCCTGTGCCAGCCTCAAGGCCTTGTCCCTTCCCCATGCGACGGTCAATGACGCGGTTGAGGTTTCTTCCGGCGCTGCGACCGCATGCCGAATTCACCTCACCAGCCGTCCCACTGCCGATTCCGAAATCCGCATTGAGGTGTGGATTCCGGCCGGCGCCGCTTGGAACGGACGCTTTGTTCAGCTTGGTAACGGCGGTTTCGCCGGTTCGATCAGCTCTCCGCGTCTCGCGGCCGTGGCGGCGCGCGGCTACGCGGTCGCGGCCACCGACGATGGTCACCAGACCAGCGACGGTACTGACGCGCGCTGGGCCGTCGGTCACCTGGAAAAGGTCGTCGATTTCGGCTGGAGGGCGCTGAAGGAGACTACTGACAACGCCAAGGCCCTGATCCGCGCCTATGCCGGGACGGGTGCGAAATACGCCTATTTCCAGGGCTGCTCGGACGGCGGCCGCGAGGCGTTGATGGAAGCCCAGAGGTTTCCCACTGATTTCGATGGCATCGTCGCCGGAGCGCCGGCCTATGACTTTACCGGCCTGCTGACCCTGGCGGCTTACGACGTCCAGACCCTCGCCAAACCGGGCGCCTATCTTGGCGCCGGCCAGCGCAAGACCCTTGAAGCCGGCGCGCTGGCCGGGTGCGGCGGCGGACGCTTCGTCGCCCAGCCGGCGCAATGCCGCTTCGATCCGGCCAGCGTCGCCTGTCCGCCGGGCGAAGATCATCCCACCTGCCTGACCGCGGCCCAGGTCGCCTCCGCCCGGGCGCTCTATGATGGTCTGCGGTCGGCGAACGGCCGGAGCCTCTACCCCGGCTATGCTCCCGGGGCCGAGGCCGAACCCGGG
>JAYVYH010000351.1:0-4587 GCA_043784385.1 Caulobacteraceae bacterium
CGCCCGGTAATCCGCGCCGCGCGTCTCGGCATATACGTGCGCGTCGCTCTCGCTTACGCCCGCCTGGATCAGTGAGCCGACGAGGCTGCCGGCCGCCCCGACGACGGCGCCGACAACGGTGGAAACAAGCCATCTGGCGGCGACGACGGGACCGATACCCGGAATCGCCAGCATACCCAGGCCGGCCAGCAACCCGGCTCCCCCACCAACTACGCCGCCAAGTTTGGCGCCAGTTCCGGCGTCATGGGCGCTGGCTACGCCGCCAGCGGCGGGCCCGTCCGTCGTGGAGTTATGACCGGTGATTTCGTGACCTGTCGTATCCTCACGTCCCGTACAGCCTGGCGCGAGGCTGCTCCTAATGATACTGATATCAGTGTAAGATATTCCAATAAATTTCAACCCAGAAACTACAAAATAGGTGTAGTTAATATTGTCGAGCAGTCGTGTGATCATTTATGACACTAAAATGGACCTTTTGTATTGACAGTCTTATATATAAGACTGATCTCTAATGATTGAAAATCCCGATAAATGGAGAGTTGTCGCCAGCGGGGTCCACTGGGCCGAGTGTTGCGTCATCGGTGCTGCTTTATACGACTTATAATGGAAACGTCGAATCGCCCTGGCCGTTCCCGGCGACCGACGTCGGCCTCGCCCCAGGGCGCTTGACCCGAGGGGGGGGGTGCTGGCGAGTGCCGTTTATGGCTTCGACAATCCAGATCCTGCTGTTCCTGCTGGTTGTCGTCGCCGCCGTGGCGGTGCTGGCCGCGCGGCTGAAGATTCCGCCGGCCATCCTGCTGGTCGTGGCGGGCGTCGTCCTGGCGCTGTTCCCGGGCCTGCCGAACGTCGCCTTGGCCCCGGAACTCGTGCTGCTGCTGGTCCTGCCGCCGATCATCTACAGCTCGGCGGTGGCGATGAGCTGGCGGGAGTTCCGGTTCAATCTGCGGCCCATCTCCCTGCTGGCGGTGGGCTGCGTGCTGTTCACCACCCTGGCCGTGGCGGCCGCCACTCACTGGCTGCTGGGCCTGCCCTGGCCGGCCGGTTTCCTGGTGGGGGCGATCGTGTCACCGCCGGACGCCGTGGCGCCGCTCTCGATCGCCCGCCGCCTGGGGCTGCCCCGGCGTCTGACCGTGGTGCTGGAGGGCGAAGGGCTGGCCAATGACGCCACCGCGCTGATCCTCTACCGCTTCGCCATCGTGGCGGTCAGCGTTGGCACGTTTTCGCTGGGCCACGCGGTGGGAACCTTCGCCGCCATCGTGGTGGGCGAAATCCTCTGGGGTGTCGCGGTGGGCTGGGTGATGCTGCGCCTGCGGCGGTGGGTCAAGAACCCCAGCGTGGAGATCTTGCTATCGATCCTGACGCCGTTCGCCGCCTTCCTGCCACCCGAGCACCTGGGCGGATCGGGGGTGCTGGCCGCCGTCGCCACGGGCCTCTATTTCAGCTGGAACGGCCCTCGGTTGATCAGCGCCGCCACCCGGCTCCAGGGCATCTTCTTCTGGGGCTTCCTCACCTATCTGATTGAAGGCATGGTGTTCCTGATCACCGGCCTTCAGGCGCGCGGGTTGATCGCCGGCATCGGCGCTTTTCCCCGCACCGACCTGATGATCGCCGCCGCGGTGATCAGCGCCGTGGTCATCGTTTCCCGCTTCGTCTGGGTCTACCCGGCTACCTATCTGCCGCGTTGGCTCAGTCCCGCCCTGGCGCGAAGGGATCCGGCGCCGACCTGGCAGGCAACGTTCGTGCTCAGCTTCACCGGCATCCGCGGCATCGTCTCCCTGGCCGCCGCACTGGCCATCCCGGTCGCCATGGCCAACGGCGCGCCGTTTCCCTATCGCGGCCTGACCATCTTCATCACCTTTGCGGTGATCCTGGTCACCCTGGTCGGCCAGGGCCTGGCGCTGCCGGCGGTTATCCACTGGCTGGGGCTGGCCAGGGCGGGACGCCAGGAACGGGCCGAGGCCCGGGTCGAGGAACTCGGGGCCCGCCGCCTGGCGATCCAGGCCGCCATGGACCGGCTGGACCGGGCGGAGGGGGAGGGCGGGCTTCCCGAAGGCGTGGGTTCCGCCCTGCGCACCCGCAATCTCGCCCGCCTGGAGCGCATCGAACATCTGACCGGCGACCGGGACTCGGCCGACGCCTTCGCCCGGGTCGGCGACGAGATCGAGGCGCTGCTGGTCGCCGCCGAGCGCCGCTTCATCAATGACCTGCACGACCGGGGAGAACTCAAGGACGAAGCCCGCCGGCGCATCGAGCGCGAACTCGACCTGCGCGAGGCGAATCTGGACAACGCCCGCGCCGGCGACTGACGACCGCCGCCTGGGGTCCGGCTACCGCACCTTCGCGAAACAAGTCCGGATTTCGCCAACATACAGCTCCGGCTGCTCCCAGGCTGCGAAGTGGCCGCCCTTTTCCATCTCGCCCCAGTGGATGATGTTGCTCATCACCTTCTCGCCCCAGCGGCGCGAAGCGCGGAAGATTTCCTTCGGATAGATGCTGACCCCGACAGGCAGGTCCAGTTTGGTCGAGCCGAAGCTGCCGAAGCTCTCCCAGTAGAGCCGGGCCGATGAAGCGCCGGTTCCGGGCAGCCAGTAGAGCATGATGTTGTCCAGCATCTCGTCCTGGCTTAGGGCGTCTTCCGGCGCGCCTTGATTGTCGGTCCAGGCCCACAGCTTCTCATAGATCCACGCGGCCTGGCCCGCGGGCGAGTCGACCAGGCCATAGCCCACCGACTGCGGTCGGGTAGCTTGCTGTTTGGAATAGCCGCTGTCCTTGTCCTGGTAATATTGCAGGCCCGCCAGATATCCTTTCTCGGCCTCAGTCAGGTCGCCCATCTGGTCCGGCCCCGGGAACACCAGCGGCATGTTGACATGGATCGCCAGGCAGCCCGGCGGACGGATCACGCCGATCGCCGTGGTCACCGCCGAGCCCCAGTCGCCACCCTGCGCCACCCACTTGTCGTAGCCCAGCCGCGCCATCAGCTGGATCCAGGCCCCGGCGATCTTCGGCACGCCCCAGCCGTTGGTCTTTGGCTTGTCGGAAAAGCCATAGCCGGGCAGGGACGGCGCGATGACGTGGAACGCGTCCTCGGCCTTGCCGCCGTGGGCGGTCGGATCGGTTAGCGGGCCGATCACCTTCATGAACTCCATCACCGAGCCCGGCCAGCCGTGGGTGACCAACAGCGGCATGGCCTCCGGGTGCTTGGAGCGCACGTGCAGGAAGTGGATGCCCAGGCCGTCGATCTCGGTTTTGTACTGTCCCAGGGCGTTCAGCCGCGCCTCGGCCCGCCGCCAGTCGTAACCGCTACGCCAATGGGCGCATAGCGCCTGGACCTTGGCCAGGGGCGAGCCCTGCGTCCAGTCATCGACCGTTTCCTTGTCCGACCAGCGGGTCTGGTCCAGACGCCGGTTCAGCTCATCGAGCTCGGACTGGGGGATAGCCAGGGTGAAGGGAGTGATCGCGTCGCTCATCGGGGCGTGTCCTCGAAGGTTTATGTTTCCCCGGACCCTGGCATTGGAGGGTGGCGCGGCGCAATCGCCAGTGTGGCCAATTCCGCCCCGGCCCCTTAGGATTGCGCTGATCGGCCCCAGTCACGGGAGATGGGATGGACTCTCCCAAGTCAGAACAGTCAAGCGCCAGCCGACCTAGCCGGGCACGCCGACCTCCATTGCCCATCTACGTGGCCGGCGCGGTTCTGTTGATCGTTGTCATCGTCGCCGCCGCCGTTGAGATCGCGCCCCGCCCGGTCGCGGCGTCATTGATCAGGGACTGGCTGAAGGCCAGGGGCGCCCGCGCAACGATCACGGTCGCGGCCCTGACTGATCGGGGCATGACGGCCGGGCTGATCGTCGGGGATCCACACGATCCGGATCTCTCGATCGACCGGGTGGAGATCGCCTACAGCCTGACCGGGCCGTGGAACGGCCAGGATCTGGGCCTCACGCCGCGCTCGGTGCGGCTCGTCCGGCCGCGCCTCAGACTGCGGCTGGTGAACGGCGCGCCCGATTTTGGGACGTTGAACGGCGTCGTGCGGTGGGTTCAGGCTCAACCGCCGTCGCGCCAACCCCTGCCGGACCTGACGATCGACGATGGACGAGTCGTATTGCTGGCTCCGGGCGGTGTCTTGCGCCTCGATGGGCGCGGATTGTTCGCTTCCAGGCGCTCCGGGTCGCTGACAGGCCGTATCGAGGGGTTCCGTCAACTGTCGGGAGGTGTCGTCCTGACCAGCGCCGGCGGCCCGATTCAGCTGAACGGCGACGGTCGGCGCGTCACCGGCCACGTCGCCCTAGGTCCCACCACGGCCCACGCCGGCAATCGGCGGCTGGACGTAGCGGCCCTTGATCTGACCATCGACCTTCCCTCGCCGGACGCCTCCGGCCGGTGGCGCGGGCCCATGCGCGTGGATCTGACGGCGGCCGGCGCGAAGGCTGTCGCCGGTTCCGGGGTTGCCGACCACGGAAGTCTGCGAGCTCATCTCTCTGGAGCTCTCGACGCCAACGCCGAAAGCCAGAGCCTCACCGGCGCCGGTGCGGTCGATGGCGCCCTGGCTACGGTGACGGGTGGGACGCTGAGGGGCCGCGATTTGGTCGC
>JAYVYH010000352.1:0-1522 GCA_043784385.1 Caulobacteraceae bacterium
AAGATAGGGGCTTTGACCGCTGGATTCCATGCCGCACGCTCCAAAGGCGAGATCGATCCAGACTTCGCTTGTGGCGGCGCCCTTGATGCGTATATTGCGCGCCTTCCGCAAAGGGGGGGCATCCGCGCCCCTTTCGCGATGGTGAGTTGGCCGAGTGGTTGAAGGCGCACGCTTGGAAAGCGTGTTTAGGGGAAACTCTAACGTGGGTTCGAATCCCACACTCACCGCCACCCAGTCCGCGAGCGCGTCTCTTTCGTCCCTGATCTCGCACAACCGACGGTGTTTGCGGGTCTATTCGGCCCGAATCCCTTCCATGCCCCTGCTGAAGGCGCCGCCATGACCCCGGCGTGTGGGCAATCCGGGCGGCCGGTCTCTGCGCGCTGCCGATCAGGGTGAGTTTCCCCTGTTATTGGCGAGGAACAGGGATTTCAGAGACTTTTCTCGGCGGCCTTCGGGGCCATATTCGGAGGATTCCAGGGGAAAACCTCAGGTCCTTCATAGAGATAGAGGTTCTGGAAGCCTATTCGGTGGGATCGCAGAACAGGGAAAACCGAGCCCGCTGAACAGGGAACATCGGATTCCTGAACAGGGATTGGCGCGGCGCCGAACAGCGAATCGGGACACGCGGAACAGCGATCACCGATTCGCAGCCTGACGGTTTAGCCGCCGAAGTGGCGCCGTTGGGCCGGCCAAGCCAGCGGGATCGGCTGGTTCATCAGACGATCAAGCGTCAGGGCCGGCGGCTGCCGGCCCTCGAGGATAGCCTGCTGCAGATCTGGAGCGAGGAAAGCCAGCCGCATGACTTTCCGCTGGTAGGGACTGGTAGGCGCCCTGCCGTCGCAGGCTGGCCAGTGAACCATCGGCGGACCGCCAGCCAATTCCGGCGGCGACCTTGTGAGCAAGGGCAAGGCCTCGAATGAGCGAGGGGTCGCGCCGCGCGCGCTGGGGGGAACCGTCGGCGGGAACGATCCAGCTGCGCCCAGCCCCTCGCTGACACCGGATCGCAAGGGTGATGATTGCCTGGGAGGGATCCTCGGCGCAGATCTCTGCCTCGCCGGGCACGGTCCTGGCCAACGCCGAACGGCGCACGACCACGCGCACTTGGTCCGCTTCGACCTCGATCCTGGTGATGGCCCTGAGCACTTGAGGCAGTTCCGCGTCGCCGGGAAGGTTCATGCGCGGCGTCAGCTCATCCCGGAGCAGGCCTTCCAGAGCGCCAGCGGCAATACGGCGGACGGCGTTGGGCGTCGGCAAGGTTCGGCGCCCCTGCTGGAGCGGCGCCGAAACGTAGTAGCGATGGACGCGGCCCGAACGCCCATGGGTGAAGGTCGGACTCATCGGCGCGCCGTCGATGTCGTAGATCAAGCCGCGAAGCGGCGCGGTCACGACATGACGGTCGCGCCGGGCGCACCGTTGCTCCGCGAGCCGCGCCTGAACATGATCGAAGAGCTTACGCTCGACGATCGGCGGATGGGCGCCGGGGTATTTCTTCTCGCCGTGCGGGATCTCGCCGAGGTAAAGG
>JAYVYH010000353.1:0-6624 GCA_043784385.1 Caulobacteraceae bacterium
CACAGCACGCCCAACGACTCCGGCGCGGTGTCGGGCGCCGGTATCGGCGCGTTCCAGCCCGACCACGCCGCGCAGGCGCCCAATGTCTATCTGATCGCGCCGACCGGCACCGTCGACGCCGGCGACGCCGGGGTGCGGTCGGCGGGCAATGTGTTCATCGCCGCCCTGCAGGTCGCCAACGCCAACGCCATTCAGGCGCAGGGTGCGGTGAGCGGTGACCAAAGCGCGGCAGCGGTGAATGTGGGCGCGCAATCCAGCGGCGACGCGGCATCCGCTGCGGCCTCCCAGGCCGCCCAGGTTGTCGCGGGCGCCGGTTCCAAAGCAACGGAGCGGCCCCTGATCATCGTCGATGTATTAGGCTTCCTCGCCGACGAGTCCGACAATTGCTCGGAGGAGGACCGCAAACGAGGCAAATGCTACTGATCCGGCGTGGCGTCTCGTAGAGAAGCCAAACTAGCCATCCAACCGCGTCCGGTCTGATCCAAAAAACCTTGTTATCAGAGAGTGTTGCGAGGGGCGTTGATCCTTGCGCGTCCAACAGGGTGCTATACAATCCAAATTATTGATGGGGTAAATGGTGGGGTAAGCCGGCGGTGGCGCGAACGACAAACAACCTGACAGTCCCGGAAGTGCGCGCCCTGAACGCACCTGGCCGCTACGCGGATGGTGGGGGGCTTTACCTGGTCGTCAGCGCGGGCGGATCGAAGCAGTGGGCATTCCTGTTCCGGTGGTCGGGCAGGCGGTTGGAGATGGGGCTGGGTGGCACTGGCGCGGTCACCCTTGCCAAGGCTCGCGAGAAGGCGCGGGAGGCGCGCGAGCAAATCGCCAGCGGGATGAACCCGATCGATGCGCGACGGGCGCTGGCGGAAATCCCAACGTTCGGCGCAATGGCGGATGAGGTCATAGCCACGAAGTCGGCCGGGTTCCGCCGCGCGAAGTCCGCCGCGATCTGGCGTCGGGCTCTAAACGACTACGGCGCATCGCTACGGCCAATCCGGGTTGATGCCGTCGACACAGCCGCCGTTCTGAAGGTCTTGAAACCGATCTGGATGATTAAGCAGGAGTCCGCCCAGAAGGCGCGCGGATGCATCGAAGCGGTGTTGGATGCGGCAAAGGCCAAGGGCTATCGCACCGGCGAGAACCCGGCTCGTTGGCGCGGTCAATTGGATCATCTCCTAGCGAAGCGCCGCAAGCTTACACGTGGTCACAATACGGCTTTGGCGTTCGCGGCGGTCCCCGGCTTTATCGCCGATTTGCATGAGCGCCAGGGCATGGCTGCTCTCGCCTTGGAGTTCCTGATCCTGACGACCACCCGGACAGGCGAGGTCATTGGCGCTCGCTGGGGCGAGGTTGATTCGACCACAAGGGTCTGGAGCATTCCCGCCGAGCGCATGAAATCCGGCAGGAAACACCGTGTTCCGCTCTCGGCCCGAGCCTTGGCAATTCTGGAGACCGCCGGAGAGGGTTCGAACAGGCAACCCGATTCCCATGTCTTTCCTGGACCGAAGAAACGCGGGTCGCTTGTGGAGCGCAGTCTGTCCACCAATGCACTGCGGGCGCTTCTGATCCGCATGGATGTGAAGGTCACGGTTCACGGGTTTCGGTCCAGTTTCCGGGACTGGGCCGGCGAGGCGTCAACCTTCCCGCGCGAACTTGCTGAAGCCGCGCTGGCCCATGTTGTCGGCGACGAAACCGAGCGGGCCTATCGACGTGGCGACGCTCTGGAGAAGCGGCGGAAGCTGATGGACGCATGGTCGTCCTACGTCACCCACGGCGCTCCCTCTAAAGGGTCCAACGTCAAACCGATCGGGCGGCGAGCGGCATGAGCGAATTGCGCAACGCCTTTTCGCTCGCCGCTGATCCGCCTGTCTATATTCGCCTCAAGGGCGGGTTGGTGCCGGTTGGTTATCGCACCCTTACCGAGGTTGGCAATGATCTCATTCGCACAACGCTGACCGCCATAGACCCCGCGTCTGACGCGTGGCCCTTCGAAGCCGTCAGCGTTATGCTTCGCGAGCTGGCCGGGGCTCTCGCAAAGGGTGCGGCTGAGGCCATTGTTGATTTTGGCGTGGTCAACAGATTGCATAGGGTTCCCGCCGACTGGTGGGAACCAGCATGGGACGAGCTAACCGGAACCGGCCTTTCAACTCAGTCTCGGTTTTCCGTGATGATGGCGACCGGCCGGTTGATCGGCCAGGAATTTGGAGTGTGCGAAGGCCATAGTCCGTGCATTGAGACAAACCAGGCGGCGACGCTGGTGGCCAGCCTTGCCGCTCGCCTCACCGGCGACCCGACGTTTGTCGTGCTGATCGGCCCCTCATCGCCAATCATCGAACTCCGCACATTCGAGCCTCTACTGCCCGAAGCCTTCGACATGTTGCGATCAGACAACGCGCGGCTGACGCGAAAAGGGCTCGCGAAGCGTTTGTTTGAGTTGGACGCCAGCGAGCGGCGAACAGAGGCGGGGTGGATTGGGTGGGTGCGGCGCAAGTGGCCAGCCATCGAATCGCTTTCGCGGAAAATCGATCCAGAACAGGGAGGGTGACGAAAACTATTTGCGTGGCCCCCCGGATGGCCCCCGTTTTTTGAAGAAATGGGCGCCCACGGCCCCGTTGCTCGGCTCCGGGGATGCCTGAAATACTCGCTTCCATCGGCCCCTAAGGCTGTCCCATTAGAAGCGAGCGCATCAATGACAATAAATACAGAACGTCTACTGCCACTCCCGGCAGTAATTGAGCGGACCAGTCTTAAGCGGGCCTCCCTCTATGCTGCAATAGATCGCGGCGATTTCCCCAAACCGGTTCGTATCTCCGCAAACCGTGTGGCGTGGCCGGAATCTATTATCGCGGGCTGGATCGCCTCGAAGATCGCTCAGGCGGCCTGAGCATGACCACAGAACGACGAAACCCCGCCGGGGTTAGCGGCGAGGCTTCAAGTTTCGATCAGGTTTCCAGGCTCGATCGAACTGAAGTTACCCCCAAAACTCCTGATAATCAATTTGCTTCGCGCCTGCCGCCGACGTGCCTGAGCCTTGACGAGCGGATTGAACGGGACGCGCAAGCTGAACGTCGAGCGTTCGATTTCTCCCGGCTCAATCCCGCTCGTGGGCTTCAGCTGGCGGAAGACTTAGCCGGTGCGGCCCGCCGTTGTGGAGAGCATGGCCTGGATAGTATCGCGGCAATGTATGCGGGCCGGTCCGACGCCTACAGGCGGGGGGCTCGGGCATGAATTACCCCAACGAACCCGGCTGGAAACAGGGCTCAATCGAAACCTCCCGGCAAGCGGCCAAAGCCTTTGCCCCCAAAGCTCGTCCTATCCGCGCCCGCGCCCTTGAGGTGATCGAACGCGGTCCGGCCACGGCTGAACAGGTCGCCGAGGAAATCGACGTCCACTGGATGGTCACGCGAGCACGCTGTTCGGAATTGCGCGCCCAAGGTTTGATAGAAGACTCCGGGCGGCGGGGCGCTGGCGCACTGGGTGGAAAAGTCGTCGTTTGGCGCTCTACAACCCCGCTTGAGCGCGCCTCCTTCAATGCCCGCAAGGCGGCTGAGTTGGAACACGGGGCGTCTGCGTGATGGCCCCCGTTGCTGCGCTCGACCTTCGCCCCTCGCCCGCTGCGCCGGATGAGTCTGAAGCTGAGTTCGCTTTCCTCGGATCTGCGCTATGCGACAATCTGGTTGTCCATATCGACCCAAGCCCTACGCCGGAGGATTTCACCGAAAGGGCCAACGGCCGGATATGGGCCGCCATCCAATCCTTGGTGGGCGTCGGTCGCACGGCGGATCACATCACAGTCCATGCGGCGATGGTGGGCGACCCTGGCCTGGAAAGCCTCGGCGGCCTGAGGTTCCTCGCCGAGATCGTCGATCATGCGCCGCCGTCGAGTTCCGCGCGGGACCATGCTGCTGTCATCATCGATCGGGCGAGACGCCGCCGGGTTTCGTCTATCGCTGCCTGGGCGCAACACAGCCTCAAGACCGGCGCCGACACCGCCGAGACCATAGAGGG
Organism: Caulobacteraceae bacterium; assembly: GCA_043784385.1. Lineage (GTDB taxonomy): Bacteria > Pseudomonadota > Alphaproteobacteria > Caulobacterales > Caulobacteraceae > Acaudatibacter. Next base: position 4,009 of record JAYVYH010000353.1, read on the forward strand.
GCTGGAAAGCGAACTGCTGGCGATACAGCGCCAATCTGGGCGCGTGGTGGTGGTGTCGGCCGGGTCCGCGGTGCGGGATATGCTGGACGATCTCAACGCGCCTGCCACCGAACAGATTGGCGTTCTGACGGGTATCAAGGCGCTGGATGATCACCTGGGTCCGCTCCAGCCTGACGAGCTCATACTCCTGGCTGCAAGACCGGGGATGGGCAAATCAGCCGGCGGTGCGGTCATATCTTTGAACATCGCTAAAGCCGGAAACGGGGTCATCGAGATCAATTCGGAGATGAGCGTTCGCCAGATGATGCGCCGCCACGTCTCCGACATCTGCCATGAACGCTTTGGCGAAAAGGCTCCAACATACAAAGATATTAAGCGCCGTTCGGTCACCGAAGAGCAACGTCGGATGGTCGAATGGGCGGCCGGTGAGGTAAGCGGCCTCCCGCTGGCGATGGTCAAGAAAACGGGCCTGACACTTTCGGCGCTCCGCTCTTTGGTTCGCCGCCAAACTGCCGAATGGGCTGCTCGGGGGATAGCTCTGGGCGCGATCACCGTGGACCATGTGGGCCTGCTCCAGGCCGATGGCGGTGGCCGTGACCGCTACACCGACCAAACCAACATCGCCATTGGCATGAAGGCGCTCGCCGACGAGCTGCATGTTCCGGTAATCGCCATGGTCCAGCTCAATCGCAAGGTCGAGGATCGCGATAACAAGCGGCCACAGCTTTCCGATCTTCGCGATACCGGTGCCTGGGAAGAGAACGCCGATACCGTCATCGGCCTGTTCCGTCCGGCCTACTACGCCAACAAGGAACCCGAGCCCAAAGACGACGCGCGCCCCGGCTCGTTGGCTAAGTGGGGGGACTGGGACGGACGCCGCAAATCCAAGGTAATCGAGGCCATCCTCATGAAGGTCCGTGAGGGCGAGGAAGCGACAATCGAGCTCTGGGCGTCGATTGGTCATAACGCCATCCGCAGCCAAGCCCCGGACTTTGGAGGCTTCAATTGACCGCCCCCCTGACGCCACCCGAGTGTGATCTCCGGGGGCTGACATTCATGCCGTTGGAAGTCGGCCGGCTCCGAGATTCGGACCTGTCCCTTCTGGCCACGGGCGATGAGTTCAAAGCCTCCGTGCTCTTATGGTGCGCATCCTGGCATCAGTGGCCGGCCGCGTCGTTGCCCTCCGATGAGCGGGTTTTGTGTCGCCTGTCGGGCCTGGATGCCAAAGCGTGGAAGCGATCGCGGGCCGGTGCTCTGCGGGGCTGGGTGCTGTGTAATGACGGGCGGCTCTATCACCCTGTCGTCGCGGAGAAGGCGATAGACGCCTGGCGCGACCGTCTCGCCTATCGGAAAAAGCGCGATGCAGACCGGGAACGCCTCAAGGGCTGGCGTGACAAGAAACACGAGGTCGGCGGCGACGGAAACGAGCCTGAAACGCCTGTTGAAACGCTTCCTGAAACGCGTTTCGAAACGCCTAAGAGAGAGAAGGGAGAGTGGAGTGGAGTGGAGAGTATATCTTCCGTTCCTACCGGAACGGGCGTTCCGCCCATTGTCGAGGAACCGATAGACCCTCTCACCGAGATCAGGGCGCTCCCACTGGCCAAGGGCTGTTGGCGTCTCGCAGTCCATGTCCTGACCGAGCGGGGACGGGTCGCCGATGCCAAAGCGCGGACCCTGGTGGGCAAGCTCAAGGGCGGTGGCCTTACTGACGAGGACTTGTGGTCCATCGCCGAGGCGGCGTGGAATCTCGGAACGCTTGACCCTGTAGCCTACTTCGCCAAGGCGGCGGAGGAAGCCATAGCGCGGCGCGGGTCGGCCGGATCGATCACGGGACCGAGTGAACGCCAACAACGGGCTTGGATGGAGGATTGGGAGGCGAAGGGCGCGCCAGGCTGGAGAGCCCATGAACGCGGCCCGAGACCCGATGAGCAAGGTTGTCGAGTGTCGCCGGCGGTCCTAGCCGAGTTTGGTTTCGGTGCCGCGAACGTCGTCGCTCTTGGTCGGAAGGGCGCGGCATGAAGACCCCACCAGCAACGCCCGAACCGATCGTGGTCGAGCCCCTGCCCTCCGGCAAGGCGTGGTCTCGGGGCGATCATTCCGCGCGCATCCGCGTCCAACTGCGGCCCGTCGATTTGCTCCGTCGCGACCGCCTCATGTGCGGCCTCGGGGTCACGCCCAGCCAGTTTGACCGATGGCTCTTTCAAGGGGCCTTGGCGTCGGAAGAGCGCCGCCGATCCGAAGAACAACCCGTCAGGATTGAGGTTGAAACGAAATGACCAAACGCACTTCCGCAGTCAGAAGGCGCATCGATCCTTCAGGAACACCGCCGCCCATCGAAAGGGACGAGAACGGCCAGACCTATGACGAGACGGCCGACCCCCTCCACAAAGCCGGCCAGGCGGCTCTCAAGTGGTATCGTGACGCGAACGCCAACCGCCCGCCCGTTCCGCAGTATGTCGCCAACGGGGCGAGCATCGGCCGGTTACACCCCATGGGGCCGGGCAACATCGGCCACGGCGAATTTGAGGCTCGGCTCTGCCAGGTGCTCGGGACGAGAACGCTCAATTTCGCCCAGAGCGTCGTCACTCAACTGCTGAACGGTCCAGGCCTCGGCGG
>JAYVYH010000354.1:0-3481 GCA_043784385.1 Caulobacteraceae bacterium
AGACGCTCCGGGCTTCGTCCTCCGAGCGCCAGGGACGGATCAGTGACGGAGAGGATGGCGGCTCGCTCGAACAGAAGAAACGCGAAGGCTATTTCTGAATATCATCCCAGCCAGCGCGGCGGAACCGCTTCCCATGATGATTTCAGGATGGCAGACGACCAGTCCAGTATTTCACCCCCGTAAGAGCCGCCCCGATGAACCTGAAACTCAGCGCCGAGGACGAAAACTTCCGCGCCGTCGTGCGCAAATATTTCGACGAGGAATATCCAGCTGAAATCCTTGCCAAGCTGGCCAATGGCCAGACCCTGACCAAGGCCGACCGGCAGGCTTCTGAGAACGCTCTATACCGCAAGGGCTGGGTGGCGCCGGGCTGGCCGAAGCAATACGGCGGTCCCGGCTGGACCATCACTCAGCGGTTCATCTTCGATGAGGAACTTGAGCGCGCCGGCGCCCCGAGCGTGGTGCCGATGGGCCTGCTCTACCTCGCGCCCGTCCTCTACACCTTCGGAACCGAGGAACAGAAGCAGCGCTGGCTCGACGACATCCTGGCCTCCCGCACCTATTGGGCTCAGGGCTATTCGGAGCCGGAGGCGGGGTCCGATCTCGCTTCGCTACGGACCAGCGCGGTTCTCGACGGCGACGACTATCTGGTCAACGGCGAGAAGACCTGGACCAGCGATGGCCATCAGGCCGACTGGATATTCTGTCTCGTCAGGACCTCGAGCGCTGGCCGCAAACAGGAAGGCATCACCTTCCTGTGCCTGGATATGCAAAGCCCCGGCGTCACGGTCGAGCCGATCATCACCATCGACGGCGGCCACCACCTGAACCGGGTCGTGCTCGACAACGTCCGCGTTCCGGTCGGCAACCGGATCGGCGAGGAGGGCAAGGGCTGGACCTACGCCCGTCATCTGCTGAGTTACGAGCGCGTGTCCTACGCTCACGTGGCCGGCAAACGAAAGCAGATCGGGGATCTGAAGCGCCAGTCCGCCGAAGCGCCCTGGGGCGACGAGCTCGCCGATCGCCGGAGCAGCTTCGGCCGCCGCCTGGCCGAGGTGGAAGTCCGCCTCCAGGCGCTGGAAATCACCGTCCTGCGCGCCCTGGCCCCACTGACCAGCGGCGCGGCCCCCGGCGACGAGGCCTCGATCATCAAGATCGCGACGACCCAAACCGCCCAGGCGATCACCGAGCTTCAGGCGGAACTCGCGGGGGTCTACGCTCACCCGTTGTTCCCGGACCGTCACCACGCCGGCTGGAGATCAGGCCTGGAGACCATTCCGGCCTTCGCTGCTCCGGCCGTCGCCGGCTACTTCTTCACCCGCGCCCAGACGATCTACGGCGGAGCCACGGAAGTGCAAAAGAACATCATCGCCAAGCAGTTGGGGCTGTGAAAGAGAGCTTTCGCGAGTCCGCCGAAAGGCGACGCCCCGCAGGGGTGTCCTGCGGGGCGTCATGGTGGAGCTAAGCGGAGTCGAACCGCTGACCTCTTGAATGCCATTCAAGCGCTCTACCAGCTGAGCTATAGCCCCGAACTTATTCGGGTTCGGACCGGGTCGGAACTGGCCCCGGCGGCGAAGCGGCGGAACCTAGTGCCACCGCCTCGCGCGATCAAGGGCCTGGAGGAACAAGTTTCCGCCGATCCCCTGTTGGCTTTCCGCCCCTATTGGTCCTCCGGCCCGCCGTCGGGTCCCAGGCCGTCGATCTCGTCATCGGGGAAATCGTCGTCCTCGTCTTCGATGAACGGCACCTCGTCGTCGTCGGCGGCTTCCAGGTCGTCTTCCTCGGCGAAGTCGGCGCCGATGTCATCGGCCGGCGAAGACGTCGAGGCGTCGGCCTCTTCAGTGTCATCATCCGAGATCAGCGGCGGGTCATCGACCACGGCGTCCAGTTCGGGCGCGTCATCGGGCTCGGCCTCGAATCCGTCTTCCGACTCGGCGGCGACGGCCGGCTTTTCCTCCTCGGCGTCATCTTCGGGCGTGACCACCCGGGCGCGAACGCGGCGATTGCGCAGCGCTTCTTCCGGATCGAAGTCGGCGCCGCATTTGGGGCAGTGGGCCGGACGGCGGCCCAGATCGTAGAATTTCGACGCACAGGTTGGGCAAATCTGTTTCGCGCCCAGTTCGGGATTGGCCAATGCGGCGACCTCTTTTGACGGGCTGGATTGAAGGGCCGGTCCCTTGCCATGGCGCGGGGCCACTGTCAAAAGCATTCCCCTTCTGTTTACGACGAAACGCTGTTCCATGACCGATATGGCTTTGGCGCGGGCGGCCCATGCGCCGACCGGCCTGACCTCCCGCTCCGCCGGCGCCCTGAAGGGCGTGATCGCGGCGCCCGGCGACAAGTCGATCTCGCATCGGTCGCTGATCCTGGGCGCGCTGGCGAATGGCGTCACCGACATCGAGGGGCTGCTCGAGGGCGAAGACGTCCGCCGCACCGCCGCCGCCATGGTGGCGTTCGGCGCGGGTGTCGAACGGCTGGGTCCCGGCCGATGGCGCGTGGCGGGGGCCGGCGGCCTGGCCGAACCGTCCGACATCATAGACTGCGGCAACGCCGGAACCGGCGTTCGCCTGATCATGGGCGCGACGGCCGGCTTCCCGCTGATCGCCAGCTTCACCGGCGATATTTCGCTTCGCGGCCGGCCGATGGGCCGGGTGCTAAAACCCCTGGGCCTGATGGGCGCCCAATGGCTCGGCCGCCAGGCGAACCGCCTGCCCCTGACCCTCAAAGGCGGCGGCCTGTCGGCGATCCGCTATCGGCTTCCCGAGCCGTCGGCTCAGGTCAAATCGGCCGTTCTGCTGGCCGGCCTGCGGGCCGATGGGGAGACCCAGGTCGTTGAGCCGATCCTGACCCGCGACCACACCGAGCGGATGCTGCGGGCTTTCGGGGCCGAGGTCTCGGTCGAGGACGGACCCGATGGCCGGGTGATCGGTGTTCGCGGCGGCCAGCCCCTGACCGGTGTGCGGGTCCGCGTTCCAGGCGATCCGTCCTCCGCGGCTTTTCCGATCGTCGCGGCCCTGATCACCCCCGGATCCAAGGTGACCGTGACGGGCGTGCTGCTCAATCCGCTGCGTTGCGGGCTGTTCGAAACCTTGAAGGAAATGGGCGCGGAGCTGGAAATCCATAATGTCCATGAAGCTGGCGGGGAGACCGTCGGTGATATCACCGCCCGCCACTCCCGCCTGACCGGCGTTACCGTGCCCGAGGCCCGGGCGGCCTCGATGATCGACGAATATCCGATACTGGCCGTGGCCGCCGCCTTCGCCGAGGGTCCCACCATCATGCGCGGCCTGGGCGAGTTGCGGATCAAGGAGAGCGACCGCATTACCCTGATGGCCGCGGGCCTCGCCGCCTGCGGCGTCCAGGTCGAGGAGGAACCCGAGGGGCTGGTGGTGATGGGAACCCAGGGGGCAAATCATCCTGTTGCGGGCGGCGCGACCGCGAACACCCAAGGCGACCACCGCATCGCCATGAGCTTTCTGAT
>JAYVYH010000355.1:0-7393 GCA_043784385.1 Caulobacteraceae bacterium
AGAACACGATTCAGGGAGATGATCATGCAGAACGCCTACGATCTGGTGATCCGTGGAGGCTCGATCGTCGATGGCTCCGGCGGCGCGCCCTATGACGGCGATGTCGCGGTGAAGGACGGCGTTATTGTCGCGATCGGTCGGTTTTCCGGGGAGGGCGGCGAGGAAATCGACGCGCGGGGCCGGATCGTCACGCCCGGCTTCGTCGATGTTCACACCCACTATGACGGCCAGGCCACCTGGGACGAGCGTATGCAGCCGTCGTCGTGGCACGGCGTCACCACGGTGATCATGGGCAACTGCGGGGTCGGGTTCGCCCCCTGCAAGCCCGAGGATCACGACCGCCTGGTCCAACTGATGGAGGGGGTCGAGGACATCCCCTTCCCGGTACTAACCGCCGGCCTGCCCTGGACCTGGCGCGACTATCCCGAATATCTCGACACCCTGGCCGCGCGGTCGTTCGACGTCGATATCGGCAGCCAACTGCCGCACGCCGCCCTGCGGGTGTTTGTGATGGGCCAGCGTGGCGCCGACCGGGAACCGGCGACAGCCGATGACATGGCCAGGATGTCGCAACTGGCCCGCGAGGCGATGGAGGCCGGCGCCCTGGGTTTCGGCACGTCGCGAACGCTGAATCACCGCGCCAGCGACGGCTCGCCGATCGCCACCCTGACCGCCAGCGAGGAGGAGCTGACCAGCATCGCCACGGGGATGGCCGCCGCCGGGCGCGGCGTTCTGCAGGTGGTCTCCGATTTCACCGACCCGATCGCGGAATTCGCCATGCTCCGGCGGATCGTCGAGCGCTCGGGGCGGCCCCTGGCGTTCACCCTGGCCCAGGGATCCGGCTCGCCCCACGGCTACAAAAGACTGCTCACTGCCTTGGAAGCGGCGGTCGCCGACGGCCTGCCGATGAAGGCTCAGGTCGCGGCGCGGCCGGTGGGTGTCCTGCTCGGCCTCGAACTCACCGTCAATCCGTTCACCCAGTTCGGCCCCTACCGTGAGATCGCCGCCCTGCCCCTGGCGGAGCGCGTGGCGCGGCTGTCCGACCCCGATTTCCGCGTCCGACTGTTCGCCGCCGCGCCGGACGGCGGCGCCCGCGGCCTGATGGGCGTATGGTCGAAAATGCACCTGATGAGCGGCGAGCCCGACTATGAACCCACGCCAGACTCCACCGTGGAGGCCCACGCCTACGCCACCGGCCGGTCACCGGAGGAAATCGCCCTCGATCACATGCTGACCAATGGCGGCCGGGGCATGCTCTATGTGCCGTTCCTCAACTACGCCGAAGGCTCTTTGGACGCGGTGCATGAGATGATCGTCCATCCAGACACCGTGCCTGGGCTGTCGGACGGCGGCGCTCATGTCGGCATGATCTGCGACGGCAGCTTCCCAACCTCGATGATCACCCACTGGACCCGCGATCGCACGCGCGGGCCGAAAATCCCGCTTGAGGCGGTGATCCGCATGCAGACCCAGGACACCGCCCGGTCGGTGGGGCTCAACGACCGTGGCCTGATCGCCCCGGGCTATCGGGCTGATCTTAATGTCATTGATTATGAAGGCCTGACCCTTCACGCGCCCCAGGTCGCCTATGATCTGCCGGCCGGCGGCCGCCGGCTGATCCAGAAGGCCAGCGGCTACATCGCCACCATCGTCGCCGGCCAGGTCACCTATCGGGGCGGCGAACCCACCGGCGCCCTGCCGGGCCGGCTGCTGCGCGGCGCCCAGAATGCCCCGATGGCGATGGCGGCAGAATAGCCAGACGGCTCGATCGGCGTCCGGCCGCGCCGCGTGACTGAGGTTGAGGCCATGACCACGCTGAAGAACCGGCCGAACACCGCGCTCATCGTCATCGACGTTCAGAACGGCGTCGTCGAGAGGGCTCATGAGCGGGACGCGGTGGTCGCCAACATCGCCGGCCACGTGGAGAAGGCGCGGGAAAAACAGGTCCCCGTCGTCTGGATCCAGCACTTCAGCGATGAGCTTTCCAAGGGGAGCGACCGATGGCGGATCGTCCCCGAGCTCGTTCCGGGAGACGCCGAGCCGCTGATCGAAAAAAGCTATGGCGACGCCTTCGAGGATACCACTCTAGAGACCGTATTGTCGGGCCTGGGGGTCGGGCGACTCGTCGTTGTCGGCGCGCAGACCGACGCGTGTATCCGCTCCACACTTTACGGCGCCTTCGCCAGGGGGTATGACGCGACGCTGGTCGCCGACGCCCATACGACGGAGGATATGTCGACATGGGGCGCGCCGCCGCCTGGCCAGGTCATCACCCACACCAACCTCTACTGGACCTACCAGAGGGCCCCGGCCGGACCGCAGGGACGGTCAAGTCCCGGGATGTCGACTTCGGCTGGTTGTCCTAGAGCCCTCCCGTCCGGTTTGAGTTGATCTATCCTTAGTGCGGCACGGCAAGGGGATGGGTGACGCGGACGCCGGTCCCGCCGTCGCTAGCGATGATGAATCCCGCGGCGGCTGCGGCGGTGTTCATGCCGGCGACGAACTGGCCGAACAGGGTCACGGTCGCCGTATGGGTCCCGTCCGAGAGTTTCAGTTGGCCCTGCGTCCCGGCCGGGTTCTCCGTGAAGGTCGCCGTCGTCAGTTTGCTGAAGTTGATATCGGTAATGTCGATGACGTTTCCCGCGTCGGCGGTCGTGGCGAAGTTCTCGATCGTATCCCCGTTGAATTGGTTGGCTGTGTCGCGGAAGATGGTCCCACCTTGCGCGGCGGCGATCATGATCAGCTTTCCAGCCGCCCCGCCGGTGATCGTCTGGCCCGCGCCACCGGCGGTGATGGTATCGAGCGTGGCGCTCTGATCCCTGATCGTCAGCCCCGCTTCGGCGTTGGCCGTGAAATTCCAGGCCACGGTGCTGGCCTTGAGGAAGACCGTGTTGATGCCACTATCGAAGGCGTTGAGGCCGCACATGCCGCCACCCGACACATTCACCGTGAAGTTCTGAAAGGACTTCAGGGTCACCGTCTGATTGGTCGCCGCCAACGGACCGAAGGCCGCCTGGCCTTCGGTGACGTCGATGACCTGGATGTTGGTCAACGCCTTGGGGGTCGCCAGCTTGAATGCTCCGGTTCCCGTCAAGCTCAGGGTATTTGTTCCACCACTACCATCGAGCGCCATCGTCGCCGTGACATTGACCAGGGTAGCGTTGATGGTGTCGTCACCGGTGCTTGAACCACAGGGTGGTGCCGACACCGATCGGCGTCGGCCAGGTCAAGCCGAACGCATAGTCCGCGCCGTCGGCCCTCGCGTAGAGTTGATAGCCCTCCGGCTCGTCGGCTGGCCGGTCGATGCGGTCCGCGGCCGTCCAGGTGACGCCGATCTGCGCGGCGGGATCGGCCAAACCGGAAGGCTTGATGACCGTGAACGGCGGCATCCAGAAACCATTCGGCAGGTAGGTGTTGTAGTTGACGTTGATCAGGGTGCTGATCGAACTGGGATTGCCGACGGCCGCCGCCGGTAGGCGGAAGTCGAGTTCGGTTCCGTCGGTGGAGAACGCGGCCGGAAGGTTTTGCCGCACAAGTGTCGGGGCGCCGCTGGCGTCCAGCGAATAGAGGCTGACCGTGCCGTCCAGCGCGACGCCCACACTGTAGTCCAGCCCGGTTGGGTCGCCGAAGATATCGAAGCCGGTGGCGGTGTTGCCGTCGGTGTTGAACCAAAGGGTCGTGTCCGGTCCGATCGGCGTCGGCGAGACAAGGCCGAACCCGCGGCGAGCGTCAGCACCGCCGTGAAGCTGTGGACCGCGATCAGGACAGGACCTTTGAAAGTTATGGCGCTCTTGAGGAACGGAGCCATTCCTAACGCCAGCTGAAACGAAAGAATGGCGAGCGTGCTGGCCGCGCTAACAGCCGCTTCGGCGGGGGTGAGACAATGCTTAGCGAACTGTAGAATCACTACCGTAAAATCACGAACGTAGAATTGTGGGGGTTCAAAGCCGACTGTCTTCGGGCAAGGGCCATGCAGAAGAACTGGAGTTCCAAATGTACGACATGCCACCAAAGATCACGGCTCAACGCAATACACCGCAAGGCGCGGGCGCGATGCTTGTCACGTTCGCTAGCCTGGTGTCTGCTTTCGCCGTAGCCTCAACCTACGCATTGCCTCTTCTCCTGACCACCCTGGGTATTGGCACGGCCTGGATTGAGGGCGTTGGCTGCATGGCGGCGCCGCACAGGACGCCGCTGCTATCGATTGGCCTCGTCAGCCTGGCGGCCGGCTCCGTCATACTGTGGTTTCAACAGCAGGCTGTTCATGAGTCCTACGACAGCCGCCTGGAAGCGTCGCCGGCGACCCGGACCATCACTTTCCTGGGATTGGTGCTCGGCGCGGTCCTCCTCGCGGCGGGCAATAGCTGCGTATAGGCCGGATCACGCCGCCTTGATCGACTGTATGGGGCAAGACGGCCTGCTAACGGTCACGTTTTTGAACGATGTCTTCGATCTCGATCACGCCGGCGATGAGCGGCCTCCGGAGGAAAACAGTCTGCTGCCCGGCAACGCTATCCCCACGCACCTCGTTCTTCGACCTCGTCCAATAGAAATGCCCTATGGGAAGATCAAATAAAATCGATTGGACCGATAAGCGTCCAAACGGTAATTTGCTCGTATGGGTCACAGGCCCCAGAAACAATCGGAGAGATTATGGACGCGGAAAGCAAATGCCCGGTTATGCACGGGGCGGATAAAAATGCCGTCGTTCTGGAAATGTCGAACCAACTCTGGTGGCCGGACCAGTTGAACTTAAAGGTTCTCCATCAAAACACCCCTGCTTCTGATCCGATGGGCGGGACGTTCGACTATGCGGAAGAATTCAAAAGTCTTGACCTCAATGCTTTACGGCAGGACCTCTATGCGTTGATGACCACGTCGCAGGACTGGTGGCCGGCCGACTATGGCCACTACGGGCCGTTCTTCATCCGTATGGCGTGGCACAGTGCCGGCACCTATCGCATCGGCGATGGCCGCGGCGGTGCGTCCTCGGGCACGCAACGGTTCGCGCCCCTCAACAGCTGGCCGGACAACGCCAATCTCGATAAGGCGCGCCGGCTGCTGTGGCCGGTTAAGCAGAAATACGGCCGGAAAATCTCCTGGGCCGACCTAATGGTCCTGACCGGCAACTGCGCCCTGGAGTCTATGGGCTTCAAGACCTTCGGGTTCGCTGGCGGGCGCGCCGATGTGTGGGAGCCTGAAGAGGACGTAAGCTGGGGCCCCGAGAATACCTGGCTTGGCGACTCTCGATATAGCGGCGACCGTGAACTCGCCCATCCTCTGGGCGCCGTTCAGATGGGCTTGATATATGTCAATCCGGAGGGGCCCAACGGCACGCCTGATCCGCTGGGTTCGGCCAGGGACATCCGCGAAACCTTCGCCCGCATGGCGATGAATGACGAGGAGACGGTCGCCCTGATTGCCGGCGGGCACACCTTTGGCAAATGCCATGGCGCCGCCGATCCGCAGCAGTATGTCGGCCCCGAACCCGAGGGCGCCGGCATCGAGGAACAGGGGCTGGGCTGGAAGAACAGCCTCGGTGACGGCGCTGGTGTCCATACGATCACCAGCGGTCTGGAAGGCGCATGGACTACCACCCCGGCAACGTGGGACAACAACTACTTCGACAATCTGTTCGGCTACGAGTGGGAACTGACCAAGAGTCCCGCCGGAGCCCACCAGTGGACGCCGAAGGCCGCGGCCGCGTCGAACACCGTGCCGGACGCCCACGATCCTACGAAGCGGCACGCGCCGATGATGCTGACAACCGACCTCGCCCTGAAGGCAGACCCGAACTACGCGGTGATTTCGAAGCGCTTCCACGAGGACCCGGAAGCGTTCGCGGACGCCTTCGCCAAGGCTTGGTTCAAGCTGACACACCGCGACATGGGTCCCATCGCGCGGTATCTTGGCCCGCTGGTCCCTGCCGAACCACAGCTGTGGCAAGACCCGGTTCCCGCCGTGGACCATGAACTGATCGGCGAGCAGGACATCGCTGCTTTGAAGGTCAGGATCCTGGCCTCGGAACTGACGGTCCCCCAGCTGGTCTCCACCGCCTGGGCTTCGGCGGCGACATTCCGCGGTTCTGACAAGCGCGGCGGCGCCAATGGCGCGCGTCTTCGTCTCGCACCGCAAAAGGACTGGGAGGTCAATCAACCGGCCCAGTTGGCGAGGGTGCTACGGACTCTCGAGGCGATCCAGCAGGATTTCAACGGTTCGCGGTCCGACGGCAAAAAAGTGTCGCTCGCCGACCTGATCGTGCTTGGCGGCGCCGCGGCCGTCGAAAAGGCCGCGAACAACGCCGGACACGCCGTCCTGGTCGCTTTTTCGCCGGGGCGCACGGACGCGTCGCAGGATCAGACCGACGTCTACTCGTTCGCCGTACTTGAACCGGCCGCGGATGCATTCCGCAACTATATGCGGGATGGGGGCCGGATACCGGCGGAGAAGCTGCTGGTCGACAGGGCGCAGTTGATGACGCTGACCGCGCCCGAGATGGCGGTGCTCGTCGGCGGCATGCGCGCCCTCAACGCCAACGCCGGGCAATCTGAACTCGGCGTGTTTACCAAGCGGGCCGGGACGTTGACCAACGACTTCTTCGTCAACCTGCTCGACATGAACACCACGTGGAAGACGTCCGCCACCTCCGAAGACGTGTTCGAGGGCCGCGATCGGGCGACGGGCGACATGAAGTGGACCGCCACTGCCGCAGACCTCGTGTTCGGTTCGAACTCCCAGCTCCGGGCCATTGCGGAAGTCTATGCCTGCGACGACGCACAGCCGGCCTTCGTGCGCGACTTCGTGGCCGCGTGGACCAAGGTGATGAACCTCGATCGCTTCGACCTGGCCTGATCTCGGTGGAAGTTTCCCCTCCCTCGCAAAGCGGGGGAGGGGGCCTTACTTCCGGGCTTTGCGCGCGGCGTATTTGGCGTCGCGCTTGGCCTTCTGTTCGGATTTGGTCAGGGCTTTGCGTTCCTTGCGCTCACCGCGCTTGGCTTCCAGCTCGGCCAGTGCCCTGGCCTCGGCGTCCAGTCGCGCGGTCTCCTTGGCGTCGGCCCTCGCCTGGCGCACGGCTTCCAGCTCGCGGGCCTTGATCGCCTCCCGGCTCTCAAACACCTCGGCGACGATCGTGGGTTTGGGCTTAAGTTTTGCCAGCAGCGCCTTCTTGGCGTCTTGCCGCGCCGTCAGACGTTCGGCGAATCCAGTTTTCAACGGGTCTTTCATGGGTCTTTCAAGTTAGCGACCGGCGATCGGTGGCTGCGGTCTGAAGGGTGAGGCGAGCTCTGCGGTGTGAATCCGGCGCGCGACGGTGACACGCGGCGAACCCGCCTCTTGTCGTTTCGCTGCCAGGAACTTCTCAAACCCCAGATTGAGCCGCGAAGCAACATCGCGG
>JAYVYH010000356.1:0-1943 GCA_043784385.1 Caulobacteraceae bacterium
GAGCGCGGCAAGATTGTGCCCTCGCGCATCACCGCTGTCTCGGCCAAGAAGCAGCGCGAACTGGCCAAGGCGATCAAGCGCGCGCGCTTCCTCGCCCTGCTTCCGCATGTTGTGAAATAGGGGCGGCGACGACCATGAAAGTCATTCTCCTCGAGCGGGTCGAACGTCTCGGCGCCCTGGGTGAAATCGTCACCGTAAAGGACGGTTTCGCGCGCAACTTCCTGTTGCCGCGCTCCAAGGCCCTCCGCGCCACCCAGGCGAACATGAAAGTGTTCGAAAGCCAGCGGGTCGATATCGAAAGCCGAAACGCCAACGCCCGCGGCGCGGCGGCCAAGGCCGGCGAGCGCCTAGACGGCACTTCCTATGTGATGATCCGTCAGGCCGGCGACAGTGGTCAGCTCTACGGCTCGGTCTCCGGGCGCGACATCGCCGATTCGGTCAACGCCGAAGGCGGCAAGATCGATCGGGCGATGGTCGTTCTGGACAAACCGATCAAGACGCTGGGCGTCCACTCGATAAAGGTGCGCCTGCACGCCGAAGTCACCGCGACGGTGAACATCAATATCGCGCGCAGTGTCGACGAAGCCGAGCGCCAAGCGCGCGGCGAAAACGTGATCGCGTCGCAATTTGAGGAAGATCGCGCCTCCGACGCCCAGTCGGTCGCCGACATGCTTGAAGGAGGCGCAGGCAGCCACGAGTCCTTCGGCCGCGACGACTAGGAAACCGTCCACAGGCCAGCGGTTTTCTGTGGGTCCCGGCGCCTAGCATCCCCGACCGGTCTTTCGATCGGATAGGGTACGACATGGCTATTGTTCCAATGTTGGACCTGCGACCAGGTCCGCCGACTATCGATATCGCCCATGCGCCAGCCAACATAGAGGCAGAGCAGGCGCTGCTTGGCGTCCTGCTTTACGACAATGGGGCCTATGAGCGCTTGAGCGACTCGCTTCAGGCCACCCACTTCTTTGAGCCGTTTCATGGGCGGCTCTACGGCGCCATTCAGACGCACGTACGGCGCGGGCATCTAGCCGAACCGATCCTGATGGCCGAGCAATTCCAGAGGGACCCCGCGTTCGAGGAATTGGGCGGGGTGCGATATCTGGCCGACATGGTCGACCGGGCGCCGCCCGCCGCCAACGCGCACGACTATGCGCGCGTGATCTATGATCTGGCGCTGCGCCGGGATCTGATTCGTATCGGCGGCGAGATCGCGGCCAACGCCCACGCGGGCGATCCGGAACTGTCGGGGCGCGAACAGATTGAGGCGGCCGAACAGCAACTCTACGCCCTAGCCGAAACCGGAGCCGTGTCGAACGGCTTCATGAGCTTTTCAGACTCCCTTGCTGGGGCCGTTACCATGGCCGCCGAGGCCTATAGCAGGGAGGGTGGCCTGTCGGGCCTGTCGACGGGTCTGCGCGACATGGACAAGATGCTGGGCGGCCTGCACCCATCAGATTTGGTAATCCTGGCGGCACGGCCGTCGATGGGTAAGACCTCGCTAGGCGCCAATATCGCCTTTAACGTCGCCCGCCGCTACGCCTGGGAGCCGACCCTGGACGGCGGCCGCAAGACGGTGGATGGCGGCGTGGTGGCGTTCTTTTCGCTGGAAATGTCGGCCGAACAATTGGCCATGCGTCTGCTGGCCGAGGTCACGCGCATTCCGTCTGACCTGATCCGCAAGGGTGAGATCAAGGCCAGCGAATTCGGTGAGATCCGCGACGGCGCCGCCGAGATCGGCGAGGCGCCCCTCTATATTGACGCAACCGGCGGCATATCGATCGGCAAGCTAGCGGCGCGCGCGCGGCGGCTGAAGCGTACCGTTGGCCTGGATCTGATCGTTGTGGATTACCTGCAACTTGTCACCGGCGGCGAAGGCCGCGTCGAGAACCGGGTCCAGGAAGTCAGCCAGATCACCCAGGGCCTGAAGTCCCTGGCGAAGGAAC
>JAYVYH010000357.1:0-2222 GCA_043784385.1 Caulobacteraceae bacterium
AAGGCCGAAGTTTCTGTCGTCTGGTTCATTGGACATCCAGCATGGTTCCCGCCACCGGAAGCGTTCTCATTCGGGTCGCTGGGCGCCATGTTTTAGCCGCACGATCTCCACATCGCCTCCCAGAATTCGGTAGCGGATCAAATAGGGATAGATTCGCATCTGAGAGCTACATCGCGCGCCGAGCGAGGTCTGTCCTCGGCGATGTAGCTACGGATTGCGACCAGATCGCCAAGCGCCGCTGGCGACCAGACTACTTGAACCACGACCTGGGAGCGGGTTTCTCATCGGGGCGTGCCCAAGCTCTTAAGCCAGGCTGCGACCTCGGCATGCGGTATTCCTCGCCCAGCATCGAGTTCCGCCAAACCCACGGCATCGGCCGCAGCCTCGGCGGCTTCGTCGATCTCGAAAAAAAACAATGGATGACAGGCTTTCACGTCTCGAATCTAGCATCAAGTCACCCTTTCCAGCAATCACGCGAATTCGCGGACCTGGGCGTGAGCCAGATATCGTCCCCTAACGCTATCAGCGTCCTTCGGCGTTGAGACGCGCGAGCAGGTCACTTGAGTCCAGGCGAGGATACATGGCCGCAACGCCAGCGGCGTCGACAGAGGCACCCATCCATGGATACAGCGTCGGAACGCCTACGGCGATGAAGTGAGTGGTGTCGCGGGTGACGGCCACTAGCGCCCATGTAGCCGGTCAGCAGCCTAACGTCCGGCCGTGGCGCCGCGCTGGCGGACAGCCTTTGCCAAGTCGGCCTGACACCACGATGGTGGTGAACCTGCTGCTGTTCATGGTGGCTATGGCTGTGGTCATCGGCGCCGCCGCCTATCAGCACAGATTGACGGTTCGATTGGCGGCGACCAACAGGTTTTTAGCCGATCGTGATAAATAATATAACGCATTGCTTGACGGCGTGTCGGAAGAATTTGCACCTAGTGATTATATATTCGATTAATGCAGTTCTATAAAATACTATCATCTAATAAAAAAGTCCTAATATTCAGTCTATTATAGGGGTTGCACCTAAAGTTGTGGGCGCCAAATTCAGCGCCACGCCGGGTAACGGCCGACGATGGCTGAAAATGTGTGATCAGGCCCTGAAGACTTGACTGCCCGCGTCGTTCGAGGCGCACAACCCACAAACCAATCTCTGGCACGAGATTCATATCACCCGCGTTTGCGCAACACGGATGGCTCAGTTTTTCTTCGCTATCACCGCGTTCGCAATAATCTGACGATGGTTGCCAACCTATTCAATCTGCAGGCTCGGGATGTCGGCGCCGAGGTCCGCGATCAGCTTCTCAAGGCCGCTACCCGCATGCAGAGTATCGCGGAGGTGCACGCCGCGCTCTGTCGCGGCTCAAGCCACGAAAGTGTCCAGTTGGAATCGTATCTGACCGACCTTTGCGCCAGTCTTTCCAAGGCGTTGCTGCTGGACCACCGCACCGCCATCAACGTCAGATCCCAGCCCGTGGCCGTTACTGTCGATATGGCGATCCCACTTAGCATGGCTGTGACGGAGATGGTCATCAATGACGTCAGATGTGCCTACCCTTCATCGGAGGGCGGCGACAGTTGGGTCGCCACGGCCTGTTGCGGAAACCGGTTTAACGTTACGATCGCCGATACAGGCGTCGGATTTGAGCAGACCGCCGTGCGATCGGACGGACTGGGAATGCGCCTGGTAAAGTCCTTCGCGAGACAGCTGAACGGTGGGCTTGCCATTTGCCATGACCAGGGCTCGACAATCGACTTCATCGTGCCGTGGCCGGGCGACGCGGGTAGGGAACCAAATTCCCCTCCAGGAGTTTCAGGCGCCTGTTTTAGAGGCTCGCAGCGGTGTCGGTTGCAAACGGTGTCGATCACTGTCCGCAATAGAAATTGTTGCCGGTGGGACAAGCTTAGTCGTTTTCTACCAACTCAGTTAGGGGGGTGTATTGATGGGGCAACTGAAGGCGCCGCGACGGTTACTGGTTCTTGAAGACGAACCGATGATAGCCATGCTTCTGGAATATTATATTTCCGATATGGGGCATCAAGTGGCCTGGCAGGCCGAGACGATCGTTGAGGCGCTCGGCGTGATCGAGGGGCATGCCGAGATTGACGCCGCCTTGCTCGACATGAATATCCGGGGCGAGACCAGCGACGCCGTCGCCGAGGCGCTCAAGGCGAGGCGAATCCCGTTCTGTTTCATTACGGGCTACGGCTCCAGCGTTGCC
>JAYVYH010000358.1:0-2442 GCA_043784385.1 Caulobacteraceae bacterium
CGCTTCAGCGCCTTGCGCGCCGCAGGCAAGGCCAGGGACCCCGCCAGCACGGCGACGAGATAGACCATCGGAAACAGCAACGTCAGCCGCGCCTTGAACGCCGCATCACCCTGCAGCACCCGCCAGGCGTCGACAACGGCGCCGGCATCGACAAGCAGGCCCACGGCCAGCACGCTGTCCTGCATCCGCCTAAAGATACGCCAGCTGGCTTTCACGGCGAGGGTCCTCGGTTCGATTCAATGCCCTTCGAAACTGACTAGGGTGGAGACCGCGATCCCCGCCGCCCGCAGCTTGTCGGCCCCGCGCAGCTCCGGGAGATCGACCACGAACGCCGCCGCCACGATCACCGCCCCGGCCTGGGTCAGCAGGTCGATGGCCGCCAGGGCCGTGCCGCCGGTGGCGATCAGGTCATCGACCAGCACCACCCGCTCGCCTGGATGCACCGCGTCGAGATGCATCTCGATGGTGTCCGTGCCGTATTCCAGCGCATATTCCACCGCGCGGGTGCGATGCGGCAGCTTGCCCTTTTTTCTCAAGGGCACGAAGCCGGCCGACAATTGGTGCGCCACCGCGCCGCCCAGGATAAAGCCCCGCGCCTCGATCCCCGCCACCTTGTCTAGCTTCAGCCCCGCGAACGGCTGGACAAGTTCGTCCACCGCCCGTCGAAAAGCCTTGGCGTCGGCCAGCAAGGTGGTGATGTCGCGGAACTGGATGCCCGCCTTGGGATAGTCCGGAATCGTGCGGATCGAATTGCGAAGGTTCATGCGGGCTCCGGAACGGCGAAAACATCATGCCGCCCTTACCTTGGGCGGGCCGTTCCCGAAATAGGCTTGATCGGACGCGGCCCGCATCGCGGCGTCAGCTCATGGCTACGGCGGCTGCGGCCAAGGGTCGGCCCAGGCCAGCAGGCCGGCCAGGCCATCCAGCCAGCGCACGATGTTTGAGAAATCCTTGAACGGCATTTCGGATTGCCGCCAATACGCCGCCATCGAGGCCGCCTGAAAATCGGCGATCGTCAGCCGATCGCAGGCCAGCCAGTCTCGTCCCTTCAAGTGAGAGTCGAGTATCTCTGCGTAGCGCCGAAGCTCGGGGATACGGGCCGGCAGCGAAGCGAGATCGGGCCGCGCAAAACCGAACGTCGTTTTGACGATGTGCTCGAAATAGAACGGTGCGACCGCGGGCGACCAATGGCTATCGGTCCAGGACAGCCAGCGCAGCACCTCGACCTGTTCGGCCGGATTGTGCGCCGGCCACATGTCAGAGCCGGCCTTGACGCACAGATGGGCCATGATAGCCGAGGCCTCCCACAGCACCAGATCGCCATCGACCATGGTTGGCGCCTTCAGGTTGGGATTGAGCGCCGCATACTCCGGTGTCTTCAGTTCGCCCCCGACCAGGTCCATCTCGATGGTTTCGGCGTCGATGCCCAGGTGTCTGATCAGCGCCAGCACCCGCAACGGCGCCTGAGCCTTGATCCAATAGACTTTCATGTTGGGCCTCTTGGCTTGGTGGCGAGAACGCGGCCCGCGACGGCCGACAGTTTCCGGGCCATGGCCGGGTCCCAGGCTGAAGGCGCCGTGATCACTGCGCCGTCCAGGCAGGTGTCTATCGGCGAAGGCTCGCGGTTGGCGGGCAGGGCGCGGGCCAGGCGGGCCACCAGATCGCGGGCCTTGCCGGCGTTGGCGGCCAGGACGGCCTGGATGTGATGCACCTCGACTGGCGCGACCTCTTCACGCCAGCAGTCGTAGTCGGTGACCATTGCTACCGAGGCGTAGGGCAGCTCGGCTTCCCGGGCCAGCTTGGCCTCGGGCATGTTGGTCATGCCGATCACGTCGCAGTCCCAGGACCGATAGAGGGCGCTCTCGGCCTGGGTGGAAAACTGCGGGCCTTCCATGGCCAGATAGCAGCCCCCCTCCACCACCCGCGCCCCGGCGGCGCGCGCGGCGGCGGCGGCGAGTGCCGACAGCCGGGGACAGACCGGACGGGCCATGGAGACGTGGGCGGCCAGGCCCGGGCCGAAGAAGCTCTTCTCCCGGGCGAAGGTGCGGTCGATGAACTGGTCGACCACCACGAAATCCCCGGGCGCCAGAGACTCTCTCAAGGAGCCCACCGCCGAGAGCGACAGGATATCGGTGCAGCCGGCTCGCTTCAGGGCGTCGATATTGGCTCGGGCGTTGACGTCGGACGGGGGCAGGGGATGGCCGCGGCCATGGCGGGGTAGGAAGATAAGCTTCACCGCGCCGATATGGCCGATCAGGATGGCGTCCGACGGTGCGCCGAACGCGCTGTCGACCGGCGTCCATCGCGGGTCTTCGAGACCTTCGATATCATAGACTCCCGAGCCCCCGATCACGCCCAGCACCCAAGCCGCCATTTGCACCTAAACCTCCGCGAGGAGGGCCTTATGGCCAAGATCAATGAGGTTGACCATTGTCTCACACG
>JAYVYH010000359.1:0-2357 GCA_043784385.1 Caulobacteraceae bacterium
GGGCCGGGATCAGGGGTCGTCGGTACGGTGCTGAGCCAGTCCACATCGACGAACGGCAGGGTGACGACAGATGTCTTCACGACGACATCAACCACCGCCACGCGGCCAAAGTTTCCATCCGTGGCCGTCACCACCACCACCACCACCGTGGCAACGGCGGATGACATCACAATCGCCAACACCCTGCCCACCGCATTCGTGAAACCGCCCGGCACGCCGGGATCGGCCCTCACGATCACCGGCAACGTCGTGACCATCAACGGCTCCGATGTTCGGACCACCGCCGGGACGTTAGCTATCAAGTCTTTTGCGGCGACCAACGTCGGCGACGCGGCTCAGATTGACCCAACCACCGGCGCGGCGATCGTCACCGCAGCGGGCAATCCATTGGTCAACAGCACTATTCTGGAGGCGCCCGCCTATTTCAAGACCTTCGGCGACTCCGCCGACCCCCAAAACGTCTGGGCCCCAGCCGGCGCCTTAAGCCTGACTTCCATTGGCGGCGATATCGCCCTGAGCGCGGGCTCCCGGCTTTCGCTAGGCTATAGCGGAACGATCCCGAACGGCCTCACCCTGGCGTCGGCCGGCACCCTGTCTCTCCGTGCTCAGAACGGTTCGATCTATGTCTCCGGCCCGGTGAAGGACTCGACCGACCTAGGCTCGGTGCTCGCCACGGGCGGGTTGGGCGGCGCGTCCCTCACACTCGACAGCGGGAACGCTGGATTCAATCTGAGCGCCTTCGCAGAGGGCGTTGGAAAGATGTTCAATGGCGCGATATCCATCCGCACCGGCGCGAATTCTACTGCCCCGCTCAATCTGACCCTGAACAGTGGCGACTCGCTGACGGCCGACAGCGTATCGCTTACCGCTGACGGTGGCTTCGTGCAGGATTCCGGCGCGATCAACGCCTCTGGCGTCAATGGCGGAACTGTCAGCCTCTACGGCGCGAGGGGAGTCATTCTGACTTCCACCGCCGTGATCGAGGCTCGGGCCACGGGTTACGAATCAACATCGACTCCCACACTCCAGGCTAACGGCGGCAAAGTGACCCTCGGTGTCGATGGGACCGGGACGATCACCGTCGCACAAGGCGCCGTGATCGATGTGGCGGCTATCAACACCACCGATCGTCTGGTGGCCATGAATAGAACGAACGGCGTCTACGATACCGCAGTGGCAGGCGACATCGGCGGTATGGTGACATTCCGCGCGCCGGTAGTCGCCGCCGCGGGTGGTGGACAAACCGTAAATGTAAATGTCAGCGGAGCCGTAAACGGCGCCAGCGCCACCGTGCTTGAAGCATTCCAACAATTTGACCTGAGCACGTTCGGCGTCAATCCGATGACGAAATTGCCCTTCATCGATCCTGTGACCAAGCTTCCGTATCAGGGTGTAACAATCGTCAATAACGTCGCGACTATAGACCTGGGCGCGATGAGTGTTGGTAGCGTCAACGCCCTTGGTTATTCATTTGACGGAGCCGGAAATATCATCAATGGGCCAGTAGTTAATTTTATCCAAACATTCGATAAGACAGTAATAGTGCCAAATAGGCTATCTGCGTTGGCCAATTTCCACGCCAGACCTGGTATTTCCCTCTTCTATAACGGTGATATTGTCCTGAATTCCAATTGGAATCTGGGGGCGGGGGTGGTGAACACCGCCGCCGCCGTGACAGCCGGCCTGATGGTGGAAAATCCCGTCCTGGAAGTCGCCGGGGGCCCCAAGGTCTACAGCGTGGTTCCAGGCCAAGAGGGTCAATTGCTTTCTCGGACCTATCTCGACCCCAAGACCAACACCCAGGTTCCGATAACCCAGGCCACCTACCGGGTCGGCGCTACGTTCTACGGCGAGCCTGGCGTACTGACACTCCGCGCCGGAGGAAGTCTTGACCTAAAATATAGCATAACAGACGGATTCTTCCAGTTTAGAGACCAGACTAACCCAGGTTATCTGAACTACGCAGTGGGTGGTGGCAATAGAATATATCAGGCTTCATTTACTCCTACTTGCAATTTAAGTAATTGCCAGTCTATTTTTCAATATAACGCGGCGCCTACACCCGGGAACTATGTCTCAATCGTCTTCCCAACAGCGGCCCTCATAGGGGCCAGCTTCACCGACCCCGCCGCGCCCTACAGCGCCATCGCCAATGCGCCATCGGCCCAGGGGTCGCGGCCGATTGGGGGAGGAGATCCCCTGGGCAGCGCTGAACTCTTTCCACTGCTACCGAGCGGCGAGACCCTCCAGCCGGTGGGATCTTGGTCTTACCAACTGGTAGGGGGCGCTATGCTGCCTGGCGCGGCCGGTTCACAGAGCGCAAACCCCATGACGGTCGCCGTAGCCTCGGCCGGCGC
>JAYVYH010000360.1:0-2774 GCA_043784385.1 Caulobacteraceae bacterium
GCCGATCTCGGCGGCGTTTGGGATCTGGATGCGGTGACCGGGGCGATCAGCCGGTTCGCCGACGCGGCAGTCGAATGCGCGATGAGCGTTGCCACGAATGAGGCCTTCGCCACCGGCAAACTGACCGAGTTGAACCCGGGCGCGGCGGGCCCCGCGCCCGGGATTTTCTGCATCGCCATGGGCAAGCACGGCGCCTTCGAGCTCAACTATTCGAGCGATATCGACATCTCGTTCTTCTATGAACCGGGCGCCCTGCCCCTCGCGCCAGGGGTCGAGCCGGCCGTCTTCGCCAGCCGCTTCGTCGATCGCGTAGCCGATGTTCTTCAGCGCCGGACGGCGGAAGGCTATGTCTTTCGGGTCGACCTGCGCCTGCGGCCCGACCCTTCGTCGACCCCGGTGGCGGTCTCGGTGCCATCGGCGATGCACTACTATCAGACCGTGGGCCAGAACTGGGAGCGAGCCGCCTTCATCAAGGCCCGGCCCGTGGCGGGCGACCTGCCCCGGGGCAGGGCGTTCCTGAAGGAGCTGGAACCGTTCATCTGGCGGCGCAACCTGGACTTCGCGGCCATCGCCGATATCCACGCCATCAAGCGCCAAATCCACATCTGGAAGGTGGATGATCGCCTGACCGCCAAGGGCGCCGACCTGAAACTGGGCCGGGGCGGCATTCGGGAGGTGGAGTTCTATGTCCAAACCCAACAGCTAATCCTTGGCGGGCGTCAGGCCGATCTGCGATCGCCCCGCACCCTGGACGCGCTGGCCGCCCTGGTCGCCGCCGGCCAAATCAGCGCGGCGGCCGAGGCGGATATGGCCGACGCCTATCGCACCCTGCGGCGGCTGGAGCATCGCGCCCAGATGCTGGCCGACGATCAGACCCACAGGCTGCCGGAATCCGACACCGACCGGAAACGGATCGCCGCGCTGTCGGGGTTCGAGCCCCTGCGGAGTTTCGACGCCGCCGTTGGCAAGGTGCTGCGGCGGGTCAACCGCCGCTATGGTGACCTGTTCGCCGGCGAGGAGCCGCTCTCTTCGCGTTTCGGCAGCCTGATATTCACCGGGGTGGATGACGACGAAGAGACCCTGGCCACCCTCAAGCGGATGGGTTTCATCCAGGGTCCGGTGGTGTCGCGGACCATCCGCCATTGGCATCACGGCCATATCGCCGCGACGCGCACCGAGCGCGGCCGGGAGGTGTTCACCCGCCTTGCGCCCCGGCTGCTGGAGGCAGCGGCGGCCACCGGCGCGCCTGACACCGCGTTTGCCAGATTCGCCGATTTCTTCGCCGGCCTGAATCTCGGGGTACAGGTCCAGTCGATGTTTCTGGCCCAGCCGCGTCTGTTGGAACTGGTGGTGCGGGTGATGGCCTTCGCCCCCCAGTTCGCGCGCACCCTGGCCAAGCGCCCGGCGGTGCTCGACGCCCTGCTGGATCCGACCTTCTTCGGGCCGATCGAGGCGCCGACCGACCTACCCACCCGGCTTACCGCCGCGCGTGGTTTCGAAGCGGCCATGGACGAAGCCCGCAGGCTTCACGCCGAAGCGGCGTTCCGCATCGGCGTGCAGGTGCTGGGCGGCGTGGCCAGCGCCGAAGACGCCGGCCGGGCCTTCGCCGGCCTGGCGGATGGCCTGATCGGCGGGCTGTCCCGCGCCGCCCTGACCGAGGTCGAACGGATCGCCGGCGCCTTCGACGGCGATGTGGCGGTGATCGCGCTGGGCAAATGCGGGTCGCGGGAAATGAGCGCCAAGTCCGATCTGGACCTGATGACCCTCTACCGTCCAGCCGAACAGCACGGCGAGTCGGCGACCAAGGGCTGGAGCGCCCAGACCTTTTACGCCCGGTTCACCCAGCGCCTGGTGGCGGCTCTGTCGGCGCCCACCGCAACCGGCGAGCTTTACAAGGTCGATCTGCAGCTGCGGCCGTCCGGCACGGCGGGGCCGGTGGCGGTAAGCCTGGCGGCGTTCGAGTCCTACTATGCGGGCGAGGCGGAAACCTGGGAGCGGCTGGCGCTTTGCCGCGCCCGGGTGGTCTGGGCGTCGTCGGAGACGTTCGGCGACCATGCGACCAACGCGATCGAGCGGATATTGCGCCACCCCAACGACCCTTCGGCCTGTGCGCAAGACGTGCTCGACATGCGGGCGCTGATGGCCGCCGAGCGGCCGCCGCACGGCTATTGGGACCTGAAGCTGGGCGAAGGCGGCATGGTCGACATGGAGTTCTGCGCCCAATACTTGCAGCTGGTCGGGGGGGCCGGCGGCGGCCCTTTGCGACAGAACACCGACGAGGCCCTGGGCGCACTGATCGACGCCGAGCCGTCGCGCAAGGCGATGCTGGAAGGCGTTCGCCGCGCCTGGCGGTTGCAGCAGAACCTGTCCCAGCTGCTGAAGATCGCCCTGGACGATCGCGCCTCGCCGGACGACGAGCCGGCCGCCTTCAAGGCGTTGCTGGCCAAGGCCGGCGAAACCCGGAGCTTCGCGGCCCTGAAGACGCGCCTGGCGGCTTCCAGGCGAACCGCGCACGCGGCGTTCGAGGCGCTGGTCAGGCCTTAGCCGCCTCCTGGGCAGCTATCCCAACGCTTTGCCCACCAGCTCGCTGACGTTCTTCGACAGGTTCGGCGCCGCGGCGATGCGTTCGAGCTGGGCGCGCATCAGAGCTCCCAGTTCCGGCGTATAGCGCGCCCAGGCGCCGAGCGGCTCGACCAGTCGGGCGGCGATATTGGGGTTGAAGCCGTCGACCATCAGGATCTGATCGGCGAGGAACCGATAGCCCGCCCCGCTGG
>JAYVYH010000361.1:0-2382 GCA_043784385.1 Caulobacteraceae bacterium
AATCACAGATGCACGGCTATGTTGAGCGGCGTGGCCATGGCCATCGCGCTGGCGGCCCATCCAGCTTTCGCCGCCGACGCGTCGACGTCAACCAGTACCACCAAAAACAAGGTCACCGACCTTGAAGAAGTAACCGTCACCGCGCGTAAGAAAACCGAACGTCTGCTCGACGTGCCGGTATCGGCCAATGCGATCAGCGCCACTGGGCTGGCCAAATACGCCACCACCGACCTCACTGCGGTCGGCGTACAGATTCCACAGGTCAGCATCGACCATGCCGCTTCGGGCACGGGCGCCATCATCACCATCCGGGGCATCGGTTCGGCCAGCGTCGACGCGGCGATCGAACAGGAAGTCACGGTCAATATCGACGGCGTGCCGATCAGCCGCGGACGGGTGATTGAGCAGGCCTTCTTCGACGAGGCGTCCGTCGAAGTGCTGAAGGGACCGCAAGCGCTGTATTTCGGCAAGAACAGCCCGGCCGGAGTGATCTCGATCACCAGCCAGGGACCCAGTGATATCGCCAGCGGCTATGTGCGCGCGGGCTATGAAGAGGGGGCGCGGAACTACTTCGGCGAAGCGGCATTTGGCGGACCGATCGCCGACGGCCTCTCCGCGCGCGCAGCCTTCCGTTACAGCGACATGCAGGGCGGTTATGTGAAGGGCGTCGGAGGTCCACTGACCGGAACGCAACTGCCCTACCTGCTACGGACCGCGCCGGGCGGCGCCATCAATGAACCTGGTTCGCCCTTCTCAAGCTATCCAGGCTCGCGCGAAGTGATCGGTCGCCTGACCGTCAAATACAAGCCTGCCGACAACCGTTTCGACGCCAGCTTCAAGTTCCTCGGCAGCGACCACCATGACCGCGGCGATAGCATGGAGTTGGTGAACTGGCGTTGCGCGCCGGGCAACAACCACACCACCAGCCTGGATTTCGGTGCGTTTCTAGACCCGACTCATGCCTCACCGATCTATGTGGCCGACCCTTACAGCTCGTGCCACGGAGCGCGATCGACCTCGGCGGGCGGTCTGCCCGGCCCTTGGGCAGCGGGCTATCCAGGATCGAACGGCGGCATTCCTTACACAGACGTGCTGAGCTATCTGTCATCGCTGACCATGAACTACAAGGTCGCCGATCACCTGACGCTGACCTCCGTCACCGGCTACTTCGAGTATAACCAGACCCAGTGGTCGAACTACGACGAGACCGACATGGTCCTGGCCTCGGGCGTCAACAACGACGAGCAGACGTCGCTCAGCCAGGAGCTGCGGCTGCAGTCGTCGTTCCAGGGCCCGCTCAATTTCACGATCGGCGGCTTCTACGGTCATGATCGGCGCAGTTTCCACCAGGTCGGCAGTATCGGCTATCTCGGCGTCGATCCTGCGACGGGCAACACCGACCTGTTCCAGAGCATCGACTACTACCACACTGAGACTTATTCGGGATTTGGTGAGCTCAGCTGGAAGATCCTGCCGAATGTCGAACTTGCCGGCGGTGCGCGCTACACGTCCGAGACCAAGTCCGGCAACAACGGCATGACCTATCTGCACCCGACACTCGCGCTGCTGACCGGCGGCAAAATTTCGTTGCCAGTGGGTCAACGCCTCATCTCCACCTTCACCGACACCAATGTATCGCCGCAGGTCACCCTATCCTGGCACCCATCTTCGAATGTGATGCTCTACGGCGCCTACAAGACCGGCTTTAAATCGGGCGGATTCTCGACGCCGGCGCTCATTCCATTCACCGCCACCGTCGACAACCAGCGCTTCCATCAGGAAACCGCCAGGGGGGGTGAACTTGGTTTGAAATTCTCAGAACTGGACCGCCGCCTGACGGGTGACGTGACCCTCTATCACTATACCTTTTACGGCCTGCAGCTGACAGCATTTGACGCTGCGACGACCTCATATTTCACGCAGAACGCGGCATCGGCCACAAGCCAGGGCGTCGAAGTCAATTTGAACTACCAACCCACACGGGAATTGGGGGTCCACGGCTCCATTGGCTATGATCGGGCTAGGTACGACAAATTCACCGACTCCCAGTGCTGGACTGGGCAATCGCTGGCCGAAGGATGTAGCGCCGCTGGGACCCAGGATCTGACCGGCAAGCCGCTGTCGCGCGCGCCCGATGTCGTCGCGCTGATCGGCGCCACGTACGAGCACCAGGTCTTCGGGGACTATAAGCTCGCCCTCACCGGAGACGTTCGCTACAGCTCCGCCTACGGGCTGGAAACCAACAACAACCCCGGCGGATTTCAGGGCAAATACGCTACGCTCGATCTGAGTGCTCGCGTCTTTGATGATAAGTGGGAGTTCGCGCTCATCGGAAAGAACCTCACCGACACCTATTATGCGGTGTTGGGCGGCGACAAGCCG
>JAYVYH010000362.1:0-2501 GCA_043784385.1 Caulobacteraceae bacterium
CGTCGGTCGCCTGACCAACGTGCTCTCCGCCGACGCCTCGGTGGCCAACTACAGCGACGGTGTTTACGAGACCTTCGCGGTCGGAGCCGGCGCTTCGACCCTGTTCACCGACCGGGTGGAAATCCTCCGGGGTCCGCAAGGCACCCTCTACGGCCGTAACGCCATCGGCGGCGCGATCAACATCATCTCCCGCCACCCCACCACGTCCCCCTATGCCGAAATCCGCGGCACCTACTCCAACTATGACCACTACAACATCGAGGCGGCGGTCTCTGGCCCGATTACCGATACCATTCAGGCCCGTCTGGCGGGCAATTTCGAGAAACAGTCCAAGGGCTGGGTTCACAACAACGTGCCGGGCGCCGCGGACGAAGGCAATGTGATCGAACAGTTCTTCCTTGAAGGCCAAGTGCAGTGGAAGATCACCGACAAGCTCGATTTCTGGGCCAAGGTCGGCTTCAACCAGTGGAATAACGGCGCTGGCGGGCCGGGCGCGGCCTCGGCCGGCTGGACACCCGCTCCTTACGAAACGGCGCAATATGAGAACGCGGCGACCCAGCTCAATCCTGGCTACGGCTGTGCGGCTGGCACGACGGCGATCAATATCGTCAACCCCTCGCCAACCGGCTGCGCGAACCCCGCCATCAACAGTCCATGGCAGGAATCGCGGTCGCAGACCTATTCGGTGCGCCTGCCCTACGCCTACACCATCGCCGCGCACTTGACCTATCACTTGCCGTTCGCCGACATCAAATACATCACCGGTGGGGTGAACTATCACTACATCCTCAAGGGTCCGAGCGGCGGCACCGATGGCCCCGGCGTCGAGGCCCCGATCACCTCCTATACAATCCCGGGGAAACTCGGCAAACCGCTGGTGATCAGCCCCCAGGAAACCTTCGTCTATCAAGAACTGAACGCCTTCTGGAGTCACGAGATCAACATCATCTCGACCAATCCGGGTCCGTTCCAGTGGGTGATCGGCGGCTACTACTATCGCCAGCACTACCGTCAGCCGGTCTATACCGAGAACCTGAACCAGCCGCAGTTCAACGGTCCGTTCCCCGCCGTCTGTAACCTCACCGGCGGCGTTTGCGCCGGCCAAACGGATTTCCGCCGATTCGACAACCGACCGTCGGTGACCAACAAATCCTATGCCGTGTTCGGCCAGGCCGACTACAAGCTCAACGACAATTTCAAGTTCACCGGCGGCCTGCGCTATTCGCATGATCAGAAATACGGCTCGGAGTCGGTCCGGATCATCTGCTTCGCCGTTGCCAACTGCGGCGCCGACCCCAACTTCCTGGGTGGCTACACACCAGCTATAGACCTCACACAGGTGGGCAGCGTTGTCGCCAATGGCCAGGGGACCTTGCCGCAAGGCGTGGTCGGTCCGACGACCTACGATCCCAAGACAGGCTTCGCTACGCGCCTCTATAACGCCAGCTGGCAGGCGGTCACCGGAACCGGCGGTGTCGAATGGACCCCGACCTCTGACAGTCTCGTCTACGCCAAATACAGCCGCGGCTATAAGTCGGGTGGTTATAATATCGGTATCTTTACGGTGCTTAGCTTCCAGCCCTACACGGCTGCTGAGCATGTTGACTCTTACGAGATCGGCTTCAAGAAAACCTTCTTCCACACAATCACAACCGACATTGCCGCATTCTACTATAACTATAACAATCTGCAGATCCCGATCACTGTCAATTTGAACGGTGGCGGCGTCACCCAGGCCAACACGACTTTCTACAACGTGCCGACGGCCGTCTCGCGCGGCGTCGAGTTGGAAACCACTTGGCAGGCCACCAGAAACCTCGCTTTCCTGTTCGACTATTCTTATCTTGACGCCTACGCGACCTCTGGTGCGGTTACCGATACGGTGGATCCAGACGCTGTCGGCCGGGGTGCGACGCCTGCAGCCTGTCAAACGCCCGCGGTCGGGTCGAACATTCCTCTGGGCAGTCCTGGCAATACGCCCTGCTCCGCCGACGTCTACACCGGCGGTACCCAGAAATACCAGACCCTAAACGGCAACCGGCTACCGAACGCACCACGCAACAAGATCGCTATCAACGGCAACTACACGTTCCACTTCGAGCCGGGTACGTTGAATGCCTCGCTCAGTTATATCTGGCGTGACACACAGGAAGGCGCTCTATTCACGCGCTCCTACAATACGGCTCCGGCCTGGGACGAGTGGGACGCCCGACTGACCTGGAACTCGGCCAACGGACGCTACAAGGTGATCCTCTATGGCAAGAACCTGTTCAACACGATCGGCTATGACGCCGGCGCCTATGGCCGCCGCGGCTTCGGGGTCAGCCCGGTCTATGGCAGCACGGCCGGGATCGGTGGCACCGATCAGATCATTCACAATGACGGTGTCTCCAGCACCTACTCGGTTACCCCGCCTCGCACCTACGGGATCGAAATGGACTACAAGTTCTTCTGATCGACCCCGCCGTTGGCGGATCAGAAAAAAGTCTGATGGCGGGGGG
>JAYVYH010000363.1:0-14097 GCA_043784385.1 Caulobacteraceae bacterium
GTGGAGCTTGGTGCGCTCCTCCGGCGTCGGAAACTTTTCACCCGCCCAGGTGATGTCGGGGCGCAGCACCACCTTCGTCACGGCCATCTTGCCGCGCGCGATGCGGGTCAGGGCTCCCTCGGCGCCGTCCCGATAGGCGGTGATGGTGAATCCGGCTTGCCGGGCCAGGTCGAGGAAGGTCAGCATATGGCAGGCGCTGAGGGCGGCGGTGAACAGCGCCTCGGGATCGACCGCCTCACAGCTTGACCACGGCAAGGGCACCACCGCCGGCGAGGCCGAGCCCGCCACGGTGATCCCGCACTCGAATTTCACGGTGTGCAGCCGGCTGTAGCGGCCCTTGGCGAAGTCGCCCTCGCCGAGGGTCCAGTCCACGGTGGCGTGGTGGACGCTCACGGTCAGAGCGTCCGCGAGATCAGCACCTTCATCACCTCGTTAGAACCGCCGTAGATGCGCTGGACGCGGCTGTCGCGGTACATCCGCGAGATCGGGTATTCGTCCATGTAGCCCCAGCCGCCGAACAGCTGCAGGCACTCGTCGATGATCTTGTTCTCCAGGTCGGTGACCCAGTATTTGGCCATCGAGGCCTTGGCGGCGTCGAGCTTGCCTTCCAGGTGCTGGCCGATCAGCCAGTAGACGAACACCTTGGCTACCGTCGCCTCGGTCTTGCATTCGGCCAGCTTGAACTGGGTGTTCTGGAAGTCGATCAGCTTTTTGCCGAAGGCGCCGCGCTGTTTGACATAGTCGATGGTCAGCTCCAGCGCCCGCTCGATGGCGCCGACGCCCTGGACGGCGATGTTCAGGCGCTCCTGGGGCAGCTGGTTCATCAGTTGGAAGAAGCCCTGGCCCTCGTCGCCGCCCAGCAGGTTTTCCACGGGCACGCGCACGTCGTTGAAGAACAGCTCGGAGGTGTCGGCGGCTTCCTGGCCCAGCTTGGCCAGGTTGCGTCCGCGCTCGAAGCCCGCCGACCCGTCGGTTTCGACGAAAATCAGTGACACGCCGCGGGCGCGCTGGGTGACGTCGGTCTTGGCCACCACGCAGATCAGATTGGCGGTCTGGCCGTTGGTGATGAAGGTCTTCTGGCCGTTGAGCAGATAGGCGTCGCCGTCTTTTTTGGCGGTGGTCTTGATCCCCTGAAGGTCGGAGCCGGCGCCTGGCTCGGTCATGGCGATGGCGGTGACGTATTGGCCGGTGCAGATGCCGGGCAGCCAGCGACGGCGCTGTTCCTCGGTGCCGTATTTGAGAATGTAGGGGGCGACGATCGAGTTGTGCAGCGAGGCGCCGAAGCCGTCGACGGCCTTGGCGGCCATTTGTTCCATCAGGATCACCTCATGGCGATAGTCGCCGCCGGCCCCGCCGTATTCCTCGGGCAGCGACAGGCCAAGCAGGCCCGCCTCTCCCGCCTTGGTCCACACCTCGCGATCGACGACGCCGTTGGCGCGCCATTTGGCGGTGTCTTCCGGCGTGGCGTGTTCGTCGAAGAACTTGCCGACGGCGGATTCAAAGATGTTCAGGTCTTCCTCGGCGAGGAAGGACGGGCGTTCGACGTCAAGAACCGGCATGGGAATTTAGAAAGCCTCCGCGGGAAAGGTCATGAGCGTTTCCGAGCCGCTCTTGAGTTTGGTCAGATGGGCGCCGGCGACCGGCAGGATGCGCTCGATGAAGTGTCGCCCGACCAACAGCTTGTTGGCGTAGAATGGGTCCGTGTCGCCGCCGGCGATCCTGGCCAGCGCCGCCTTGGCCATCAGCGCCCACATGTAGGAAAGACCCGCCAGGCCGAACAGATGCATGTAATCGGTCGAGGCGGCGGCGGCATTGTCTGGGTTGGTCAGGCCGTTCTGCATCAGCCACATGGCGCCGTCCTGAAGCTGGGCCTTCGCGCCGGCCAGGGCCTCGAGAAACGGCGCCAGCGCCGGATCGGCCACCAGGCCCTCGGCGGCCACGAAGGCGTCGACCTCGGCAAAGAAGGTCATAACCGCCCTGCCCCCCTTGGCGGCGAGCTTGCGGCCGACGAGATCTAGAGCCTGGATGCCGTTGGTTCCCTCATAGATCAGGGTAATGCGGCAATCGCGCAGATACTGGCTGACCGGGAAGTGTTCGGTGAAGCCGGAGCCGCCGTGCACCTGCATCGCGTCGGAGCAGATGTTGAAGCCGCGGTCGGTGAGATAACCCTTCAGCACCGGAGTCATCAGGCCCATGTAGTCGTCGCACCGCTGACGGTAGGCTTCGTCGGGATGGCTTTGGGCGAGATCGCCGCACAGCGCGGTCCAGAACAGGAACGCGCGGCCCGCCTCCAGTATCGCCCGGGAATCGAGCAGCATGCGGCGCACGTCCGGATGCACCAGGATCGGATCGGCTGGGCCGTCGGGGTTCTTCGGACCGGTCAAGGCGCGGCCCTGCAGCCGGTCCTTGGCAAAGGCGGCGGCGGCCTGATAGGCGGCTTCGCCCTGAGCCAGGCCCTGTAGACCGACTCCAAGGCGGGCCTCGTTCATCATCACGAACATCACCGCGAGGCCCCGGTTTTCCTCGCCGATCAGCCAGCCGGTCGCCTCTTCGTGCGACATCACGCAGGTGGCGTTGCCGTGGATGCCCATCTTTTCTTCGAGGCCGGCGCAGAAGGTCGGGTTGCGCGCGCCCGGATTGCCGTCGGCGTCCGGAATGAACTTCGGCACGATGAACAGGCTGATGCCGCGCGTGCCGGCCGGGGCGCCCTCGATCCGGGCCAGGACAAGGTGGACGATGTTCTCGGCAAGGTCGTGCTCGCCGCCGCTGATCCAGATCTTCTGGCCGGTGATGCGGTAGGTTCCATCCCCGGCCGGAACCGCCTTGGTGCGCAGCAGGCCAAGATCGGTGCCGCAGTGCGGCTCGGTCAGGTTCATGGTGCCGCCCCACTGTCCCGAGGCCAGCTTGGGCAGATAGAGCGACTTCTGTTCTTCCGAGCCGCCATTGAGAATGGCCGAATAGGCGCCGTGGGTGAGGCCCGGATACATGGAAAAGGCCATATTGGCCGAAGAACTCATTTCGCTGACAGCCAGGTTGACCACCGCCGGCAGCCCCTGCCCGCCCCAGGCCGGGTCGGCGCCGAGGGCCGGCCAGCCACCTTCGACCAGGGCCTTGTAGGCGGCCTTGAAACCCTCGGGCGTGGTCACGGTGTTGTCCTGCCGCCAGATGCAGCCGGCCTTGTCGCCGACAGCGTTCAGCGGGGCCAGAACCTCGGCGTTGAACTTCGCCGCCTCGTCCAGGATCTGTTCGACGGTGTCGTAGGTGGCGTCGGCGAAGCCCGGCAGATTGGCGTATTGCTCGATGGCGAGAACGTCGCGCAGCAGGAACAGCTGCTCGCGGACCGGCGGTTGATAGGTCAATGGCGGGTTCTCAGACGGGTTTGGGTCGGATGGGCTTGGATCAGGCGTGCTTGGCGAGCGCGTGGTCCAGGCGACCGACGGAGGCGCGGCTCTTCGGCGCGGGTTCGCCGTCCAGCAGGTCGGGACGGACCTTGGACAGATGATCCTCCATCCGCGAGCAGGCCTCACGCAGTTCGGCGATGGCGTGATCGATGTCCTCGCGCTGTTGTTCAAAAACGACGATGCGTTCGCGGAATTTGCGCAGGGCCTTGAGGTTCTGAGCCGCGCCGCCGTCTTCCTTGCCGTACAGCATCAGGATCTCGCGGATTTCGGCCAGGGACAGGCCCACGCGCTTGCCGCGCAGGATCAGTTGCAGCCGCGCGCGATCCTTATAGGAATACACCCGGTTCAGGCCCTGGCGGGCGGGCGCCAGCAACCCTTTGTCCTCGTAGAAACGCAGTGCGCGAGGGGTGCATTTGAATTCAACGCAAAGCTGGCGGATGGTGAAAGTGCGTTCGGGACGGCGAAGTTCAATTCCCATGGCGGGTCTCCCTATGATTGGTGGACAGAGCCTCTTCGAGGGCCCGTGAACGCGAGGAAGCTAGCCAAGCCTTACGCGAACGTCAACAATGCTTACGTCGACGTCAAGCAGAATTGATCAGGCCCCATCGCCGCTTGTCACCGGCGGTCCTTGGCTTAAGGTCGACGCCCCGTTCATTGGCTGAGAGTAACGCGATGAATTTCCTGCTGCGCATCCTGGCCGCGGCCCTGGGTTTCTGGATCGCGGCGCATATTGTGCACGGAGTGCATGTCCATGGCCTTACCGGCCTGGTGTTGGCCGGGCTGTTGCTGGGGCTGTTCAATGCCCTGATCCGTCCGATCCTGTTGATCCTGACCTTTCCCCTGACCATCGTGACTCTGGGGTTGTTTATCTTCATTCTGAATGGCTTGATCGTGTGGCTTGTGACCGTGTTCATCCATGACGTGCGGATCGAGGGCCTATGGCCGGCGATCCTGACCTCTGTGGTGATAAGCCTTGTCAGTTGGCTGGCGAACGTTTTGTTGGGCGACCAGCAGGGCCGGAGATGAAGCTGTCGCCGGGTTCGTGATTTGACAAGGCTTGGAGTCACCCCCATTTGTCTGACGGGAACGCGGAACGTGAGGATGACATGAAACGTCATATCAAATCTGGCTCTCTTGGTCGTACCGTCGCCAGCGCTTTGGCGACGGCGCTACTTTCCATCCCGGCTGGGGCGGCCCTAGCGGCGTCAGAGACTCCGGCGAGGACACCTTGTTTCTTTGTGACCCAATGGGGTGGGTGGAAGTCGCCGAGCCCCAAGGTCATCTATCTGGGTGTCAACATGCATGACGTCTATCGCCTGGACCTGGCTGCTGAGTCTTCCCAGCTGCAATGGCCCGACGCCCGACTTATCTCGGAGGTGCGTGGCTCCAGCAGCATTTGCACTGCACTCGATTTGCAGCTTTCCGTATCCGACACCGGCGGGTTTCGTGCGCCCTTGTTCCCGGCGAAGCTGACCAAGCTGACGCCAGAGGAAGTGGCGGCGATTCCCAAAAAGTTCCGGCCGAACTGATATTGATCCCGACAGCCCCCGACCCGCTATCGCGGCCACGGACGGGCTTTGGGTCTTCAAGACTGGCCAAATCGCCAAAGATGGGCGATTGACTAGGCTTAAGCCCCTTATGCCCGAGGACGATGCCGTATGCCGCGCAAACCCAATTACCAGTTCGAACGCCTGGACCGTGAGCGGGTGAAAGCCGCCAAAGCGGCCGAGAAGGCCCTGATCAAGAAGGAACTGAAGGAGCGGGAAGAGCGTGAAAAGGCCGGCGGCGCGGATCCCGAGTAGGTTCCAGGCCCCGGCACTCGCCCATCTCAGGGTTGGAGGGGGTTTCGCTGGGTAATGAAACGCAACCCAGCCACCGCCGCCAGGCCAGTCAGCATCAGACCAACACCGAGCCATAACACGCCGTGTACGTCGCGCTCGCCGACCACCTGGGACGCCAGCAAGGGACCCAGCGCACCGCCCAGAAGCTGCGCGGCGCCACTCTGCATCGCGGCGCGGCGGCTGGGGTCGGCGTCGATGGTGAATGGCACCAGGAACGGTCCTAGAAACAGGCCGAACAGACCAGCCAGGGCGTTGGCGCCGATGAATAGCCAAGCGCCGGGATGGCCTCCAAAAATCGCCCACACCGCCAGATAGACCACCGAAGTCATGATGAAGACCGTGAAGTAACGCACGCGTCCGGCCAGCACCGTCGCCAGGGCGCCACCGACCACCTGGGCGGCCAGGGAAGTCCACAGAGCAGTCCGGGCCACGCCGGCACCGAGCCCGGCTTCCTGTGCCAGGGGTTGCAGGTAGACACCTACCGCCCCTGCGGCCGAGACGAACACTAGGGTCGCCGCCAAAGCGATCCACCCCCGAGGGGGCGGAGCCTCGCTCTCGCCGGCGCCCGTGGGTAGCGGGGCAAAACCTCGGGGAGATAGCAAGGCCGGAACCACGCCCAGCAGGCTCGACACAGCCAGGGCCGCGAAGGCGCCGTTTGCTCCAAACCTGGGAATGATGGATGCGGCCAGGGCGACGGCCAGCAGCAGCTGGGCCAAGGTCTGGGTTGTGAAGAAGGCCCCAGCCCAGCGCTCGGGTGTCACCGTGCGGGCGATCATTGAGACGGTGATCCAGAGCAACACGCCTTCTACCGCGCCGGCGACGCCGCGCAGAGCCATCAGCGGCAGGTCGGCGGCGCTCATGGAGATCAGATCGACAGCAGCCAGAGCCACCGACGCGGCCACGGCGATCAGGCGCACACGATCCGGCCGGCGGATCAGGCCCATGGCGCCGGTGGAAAGGCCCATGCACAGGGCTTCGGTCGTCGCGGTCAGGCCGATGCCGGAAGCGGTCAGCCGATGTTCGTCCGCCAGCGCGCCTAGCAGTCCGGGCAATATGCCCAGCACCAGCAGGCTGTTGACGCCCACCGCCAGTGTCGCCGCCGCCTGACGGCCGGTCAGCGATGGGCCGATCGCTTCATGGACCAGGTGGTCGGACATAAGGCGGCTATCAGGCTCTGGGATAGAGAATGATCTGGGTGCAGCGGAACACGGCCATCAGCCGGCCCGTGGCCTCGTCCTCTACCGCCGCGTCCCAGATCTGGGTGGTGCGCCCGCCGTGCAGCATGGTGGCCGAAACCACGACGGCGCCTTCGGTCAAGGTGCCGATGAAATTACACTTCACCTCGGCGGTGGTGAAACCGCTCGCGCCGGCGGGCCAGACGGTGGAGACGCCATAAGCGCAGAGGATGTCGGCCACCGAGAGCACCGTCCCGGCCAGCAGAAAACCAGTGTGGGCGACCAGATCGGTCCTGACCTCGAACCGGCCCACCACCCGGCCGGGCTCCACGATGGTGATCACCAGGCCCAGATGGCCGGGCAGCTTGCCTTCGTTGGCCTGGTTGAGAGCTTCGACCGATGTGTGATTGCTGGTGATTGGCACCCGCGGCGCTCCCTTTTTGCCGGTGCGCACCATGGCCGCGTTTCGCGATCCACGCCACGGGGGTATGAACAGGTTTGATGATTGCCGCGGCCTCCATGATCGATAACTTCGCCCTGACTTTGGAGCGCGAGGGCCTGATCGTCCTGCCCGGCCAGCCTTTCGCCCTGACAACCGGAGAGGCCGATCTGGTCTCGCCGCGATTTTCCGACGGCCGGGCCAAGAACATCAGCCTTGGTCCCAAGGGCGGTGTGCGGGGCGCCGCGCGGGACCCGATCGCCCGGGGTCGCCTGGCGGCGCTGATGGCGCGCTATCGGGCCTGGGCAGAAACTCTGATCAAGGCCGAGGCGCCGCGATACGCACCGTGGCTGGAGCCCGGCCGGACCAGTTTGCGGACCCGCGAGGTAGCCGAGGGTTCGGAGAGACCGCGCGGGGACGACCAACGGTTGCACGTGGACGCCTTCGCTTCCCAACCCACCAGGGGCCGGCGAATCCTGCGGGTCTTCACCAACATCAACCGGGAGGGCGAGCCCAGGATCTGGCGGGTAGGCGAGCCGTTCGAGGCCCACGCCCAGCGGTGGTTGGGTCGATTGCGGGCGCCATGGCCGGGCGAGGCGTGGTTGCTGAGCCGGCTTGGCGTCACGCGAGCCACGCGAACACCCTATGACACCTTGATGTTGGGCCTGCACGACGCCTCGAAGCTGGATGCCCGTTATCAGCGCGAAGCTCCGCGTCGCGAGATCGCCTTCCCGGCCGGGGCGAGCTGGACCGTCTACACCGACAGTACCGTACACGCGGCGATCCGCGGCCGCTTCTGTCTGGAACAGACCTTCTATTTGCCGCTAGAGGCCATGGCCGATCCACAGGCGTCGCCGGCGAGGATATTGGAGCGGATGGTCGGGCGCCGGCTCTGTTGAGTGACCGCTGGATTCAAAGCCGCGCCAGGACAGCGTCGCCCATTTCGATCGAACCCAGGGTTCCGCCAAGGTCGCGCGTGCGCGCTCCCGCCGCCAGGGCGGCGTCGACGGCGGCGGTAACTATATCGGCCAGGTCCGGGCGGGCCAGGGACCAGCGCAACGCCATGGCGAAGGACAGCATCGCGGCCAGGGGGTTGGCGATGCCCTTGCCGGCGATGTCGGGGGCCGAACCGTGGATCGGTTCATAGAGGCCGGGCGATCCCGCGACACCAATGGCTGCCGACGGAAGCATGCCCAGCGACCCGGTCAGCTGGGCCGCTTCGTCGGAGAGGATGTCGCCGAACAGATTGTCGGTGAGGATGACGTCGAACTGACGCGGGTTCTTGACCAATTGCATGGCGGCGTTGTCCGCCAGCATATGCTTCAGGGTCACGTCCGGGAACTCGCGGTGGTGCAAGGCGGTGACCACCTCTCGCCAAAGCAGGCCGGTTTCCATGACATTGGACTTCTCGCAGGAGGTCACCTTGTTGCCCCGGCCGCGAGCCAGTTCGAAGGCCACGCGCGACACCCGCTCGATCTCGGAGGTCGTATAGACCTGGGTGTCGACGCCCCGCCGCTGAAGGTCGGGCAGCACCTCGATTCCGCGCGGCTGGCCGAAATAGACCCCGCCGGTGAGTTCTCTGACGATCATGATGTCCAGTCCCTCGATCACCTCGCGCTTGAGCGTCGAGGCGTCGGCGAGGGCCGGGAAACACAGGGCCGGACGCAGATTGGCGAACACGCCCATGCCGGTGCGCAACCCCAGAAGCCCGGCCTCAGGGCGCAGATGACGAGGGGCGCCGGCCCATTGCGGACCACCGACAGCGCCCATCAGCACCGCGTCGGAGGATTTCGCGAGCGCCAAGGTTTGGTCGTCGAGCGGTGTTCCCAGCGTGTCATAGCTGATCCCGCCGAACGGGCGGGTCTGGATATTAAGTTCGGGCATGACCCGTTCGGCCACTCGGCGAGCCTGGGTGGTGACTTCGGGACCGATCCCGTCGCCGGGTAGCAGAAGCAGAGTGGGCATGGCGTGCGATCTTGATCAGAGCGGGCGTTGAGTGACGATTTCGTAGGCCGTCAGACGCCGATCGGAAACCCCGAAACTGGGACCGGCGGCTCGCCAGACGGCCATATGATCGGTCTTGAAGTGAGCCTCCAGGGCGGCTTGGTCACGCCAGACCTCGAAAATGTGCATCAGGCCGGGCTCGCCCACGTCCTCGGCGTAACCATAGGCGCCGCAGCCGTCCTCGGCCTGGCTGGCGGCCATCATCGCTATCATATGCGGCCGGAATGCCTCGACATTCTCTGGGGGCACCCGGACGGTACCGGCGATGATCAGGGTCAAGCGGCGGCGCCTGATGGCTTTCGGAGGAAGGCTGAATCAGGCGCTGACTTTAATCCGCTAGAGCCAGAGGTATCTGGCTCTAGCTCCAGCCAGGGTTGGTCCAGCGCGCGGCGCGACTCATAGACGTCGATGTCCGGCGCCGCCTGCAGGGTCTCGCCGATGGCGTCGAGGCCCTTGAGCATCTTCTGCTTGCGGCCCGGATCGATGTCGAAGGCGAAGACCTCGCCCGACGGAGCGGTCACGGTCTGGGCTTCGAGATCGACCGAAAACACGTGATTGCCGCCCTTGGCCTCGCCCATCAGGGCCTTCACCTGATCGCGCGGCAGGGCGATCGGCAGCAGGCCGTTCTGAAAACAGTTATTATAGAAGATGTCGGCGAAGCTGCTGGAGATCACGCAACGGATGCCGAAGTCCAGCAGAGCCCAAGGGGCGTGCTCGCGGCTGGACCCGCAGCCGAAATTGGCTCCCGCGATCAGCACCCCGGCCCCGGCGAAGGCCGGATCATCGAGCACAAAGCCGCTCTTGGCGGCGCCTTCGGGGTCGAAGCGCATGTCGTAGAACAGCCCCCGCGCAAGACCTTCGCGGTCGACGGTCTTGAGGAACTGTTTGGGAATTATCTGGTCGGTGTCGATATTGGCGACATCGAGCGGCGCGGCCTTGGCGTCGAGGCGGGTGAAAGGGGTCATGGGTCAGATATCCGACAAATCAGCTGCGATGTGTAGTCTCACCCGTCAGCCCCACCCAGCATCAGGGCCGGAGCGCCGGGGATGCCGGCGCGGACGGTGAAGACCTGGGTGCCGGGCTTGCGGCCTGGGCGGACGGCCGAGACGTCGAGGCCAGCGGCGGCCAGACGGGCCTGGGCTGCGACGGGGTCGGCCACGCGCCACGCAAGGCCGCTAATCCGGTCGGGACCATCGCCGATCGGGGCCTTGAGGTCGGCGCTGATCTCGATCACCGCCCCGCCACAGCGGAAAAACAACAATCGCGACCCCCATTGAGGATTGGCCCGGTCGAGCCTGAGGTCCAACCCGAAGCGGCCGCCGTAGAGGGCCACCGCCCGCTCCGGGTTGAGGGTGTGGATGACCACGTGGTCCAGGGCGTGGGGCGCGTCCGGACGGGCCGGCGGCGGCGCGAGCGCACAGGCCGCGACCAGAGCGATCGCCACGCCATGAGTGGCCGACCGGGACAGCATCGACCCGTCAGCCGAGACGCCGCGACGCTCGAGCATGCGGCGGGTCTCGGACAGGTCTGACGCCGCGAGACCAAGGCTGAACGCTGGATCGCCGCCGCCCGGTCCGATCTCCAGAGCCATGTTGGCCAGCTGGAAGCGTCGCGTCTGGCCTTTCGCGGGAGGCGCGCCGAGCAGGATTTCATAAGCGAGCGTAGCCGCATCCGGATCGGCCACGGCCAGGCCGATATGGTCCAGGCCGGTGATCACGCCGTCACGCCAGGGTCCGGACATCGACGATGTGGCCGGCGATCGCCGCCGCCGCCGCCATAGCCGGGCTCATCAGGTGGGTGCGGCCGCCCCGGCCCTGGCGGCCCTCGAAGTTGCGGTTGGAGGTCGAGGCGCAGCGTTCGCCGGGAGCCAGCCGGTCGGGGTTCATACCCAGGCACATCGAACAGCCGGGCTCACGCCAGTCGAAGCCGGCCTCGCGGAAGATCACATCCAGGCCTTCGTCCTCGGCCTGATCCTTCACCAGACCGGAACCCGGAACCACCATGGCGCGGACATGCCCGGCGACCTTGCGGTCCTTGGCGATCGCGGCGGCGGCGCGCAGATCCTCGATGCGGCTGTTGGTGCACGAGCCGATGAACACCCGGTCGATACGCGCCTCGTCGATCCTTTGACCCGGTTCCAGGCCCATGTAGTCGAGGGCGCGGCGGATGGCCACGGCCCGTTCTGCCTCGAAGTCAGCCGGGTCGGGAACCCGCCCCTCGATATCCACCACGTCCTGCGGGCTGGTTCCCCAGGTTACGGTGGGCGCCAGGGTGGCGACGTCGATGGCGATCTCCGAGTCGAACCTTGCGTCGGGATCGGAGACGAAGGTCTGCCAATGACTGAGGGCCATTCCCCAGGCGCCGCCCTTGGGAGCCGACGGCCGGCCCATCAGATAGGCGTAGGTGGTCTCGTCCGGCGCGACCAATCCCGCCCTGGCGCCGGCCTCGATGGTCAGATTGCACAGGGTCATGCGCCCTTCCATGGAAAGCGCGCCGACAGCTTCGCCAGCGTATTCGATCACATAGCCCGTGCCGCCGCTGGCGCCGATCTTGCCGATCAGCGCCAGGGCGTAGTCCTTGGCGCCGACACCCTGGCCGGGCGTCCCCGTGAAGGTCACGCGCATGTTCTTCGACTTAATCTGCCGCAGGGTCTGGGTGGCCAGCACATGCTCGACCTCCGAGGTGCCGATGCCCTGGGCCAGGGACCCGAAGGCGCCGTGGGTGGAGGTGTGGCTATCGCCGCAGACGATGGTCATGCCCGGCTGGGTGCGACCCTGTTCGGGGCCGACGACGTGGACGATGCCGTTGCGAGGATCGCCCATCGGAAAGAACTCGATGCCGAAGTCGGCGACATTGCGCTCCAGCGCCTGCAGTTGGGCGCGGGCCTCCAGATCGGCGACGGCCGCGACGCCGAGCGCCTGGCCCTCGGTGGGGATGTTGTGGTCGGCGACGGCCAGGGTGCGATCGGGCCGCCGCACCGGCCGGTGGGCCGCTCGCAGGCCGGCGAACGCCTGGGGCGTGGTCACCTCATGGATAAGGTGCAGATCGATGTAGAGAATGGTCTCGCCATTGGCGTCGCAAGAGACGTGGTGCGCGTCCCAGATCTTGTCGTAGAGGGTTTTGCCGGACATGGGCCGCATCTAAGCGCGACGAAGCCCCGCGTCCACCGTCTGGCCTGCCAATCCACCGATGGGCTCAGGCCATCGCCAGCCTGCCGATCGGGGCGCGCGCCTCCGGCAGACATCCCATGTCGGACAGGGTTTCCCGCATCGCCGCGT
Source organism: Caulobacteraceae bacterium (assembly GCA_043784385.1). GTDB lineage: Bacteria > Pseudomonadota > Alphaproteobacteria > Caulobacterales > Caulobacteraceae > Acaudatibacter. Next base: position 12,139 of record JAYVYH010000363.1, read on the forward strand.
CGAGGGGCGTGGAAGGAATCTCGCCCAGAAAGGCGCGGAGCTTGGCGTCATCCAGGCCGATGGGCTGTTGCCACAGGTAGCGCATCTCCAGCAGTTCGCGGAACATTTCGACGAACGGCGAGAGGGCGTAGATCAGCGGATAGGGAAACGGCTTCAGCGGTATGGCGGCGTCGCCGATGACCCGGCGGATCGACAGGGCCATCTCATCGCCCCGCGCCAGCCAGTGACCGGCGAAGTGGAAGGTCTCAAAATCGGCCAGGTCCGCTTCACGCTCCAGAAGCCGGACCATGGTCTCGGCCATGTCGGGCAGATAGGCGAAGGCGTGGCCGACATCGACCGGCCCGGGCGCCGACACCGAGCGGATCCGGCCGCCCCGCCGGCTGGTCAGCCAAATCAGGCTGCTGTTGGGCGCGGCCGGGCCGAAGAAATCGCCGGCCCGCAGCACCAGGGTCTTCACCCCGTCCGGGACCGCGGCTCCCAGCATTTGCTCCATCTCCACCCGCACGGCGCCTTTGCGCGTGACCGGGGCCTGAGGCGCGGTTTCGGCGATGTGGGTTCCGGACTCCGACGCATAGTTATAGACATTGCCGGGCAGCACGATGCGGACGCCATGCGCCTTGGCCGCGGCAATCGAGGCGGCCAGCATCGGGATCGCCAGACCCCGCCAGTTCTTGTAGCCGGGCGGATTAGCGCCGTGGATGATCACATCGGCGCCCTCGGCGGCGGCGACCACGTCGGGGGCGAGCATCGCGTCGCCCTTCACCCAGTCGATCGGCATGCGCGGACCGGCCTTGGCCCGGGCGGCGGCTGGATCTCGGGCCAGGGCGCGAACCCGCCAGCCGTGCCGGATCAGGGCCGCGGCGGCGTGGCCGCCGAACGAGCCGGTGGCGCCGATAACAAGAGCGGTTTTTGCAGATGTGTTTGGGGCGGTGGTTTCATCGGTCTGAGTCATGGGGTGTCTCCGTTTTGACGACACAGATTTAGGCCCGGCTCCGGCCATTCGGAATTGTCCAAGACCGCAGGTTGGCTATACATCGACGCATGGCTGGCGCACCGGACTGGGATCTCTGGCGATCGTTCCTGGCGGTGATGGACGCTGGCAGCCTGTCGGGCGCGGCGCGAACCCTGAACATCGCCCAGCCGACCGTGGGCCGTCATATCGAGGCGCTAGAGGCCGGCCTCGACGGGGGGCCGCTGTTCACCCGCTCGCCGGGCGGACTTCGCCCAACCGGGGCCGCCCAGGCCCTCGAACCCCACGCCCGCGCCATGGCCACTGCGGCAGAGATACTGCTGCGCACCGCCAGCGGCGACGCCGATGAGGTGCGCGGCGCGATCCGCCTGACCACCAGCGAGATCGCGGCGGTGGAGGTGCTGCCGCCGATCCTGACCGATTTTCGGGAGACTTGGCCCCAGGTGACCCTGGAGCTGGTGGCCTCAAACCGGCTCGAGGACCTGCTGCACCGCGACGTCGATATCGCCGTCCGCATGGCCCGGCCAACGCAGGACGCTCTTTTCGCGCGCAAGATCGGGACGATCGACGTGATCTTTCACGCCCACCGCTCTTATCTGCAGAAACACGGCGAGCCGCGGACCATTGACGAGCTGCGCGGCCACACCCTGATCGGCTACGATCGCGTCAGGCCGATGGCCGCCGCGGTGGCGAAGCTGGACTTCGACGTGACGAGCGACCTGTTCGCCCTGCGCACCGACAATGAAGTGACCCAACTCGCCCTGCTCCGGGCCGGCTATGGCGTCTGCCCCTGCCAGCGCAAGATCGCCGCCCGCGATCCCAACCTGGTTCCGATCCTGGAAGACCAGTTCGGCTTTGACCTGGAAGTGTGGGTGGTGATGCACGAGGATCTGAAGACCGACCGGCGCATGCGCCTGATGTTCGACCACCTGGTCGCCGGCCTGAAAACCTATGTGGCGGCGGGGTGATCGAGGTTTCTCACGCGGCGC
>JAYVYH010000364.1:0-16701 GCA_043784385.1 Caulobacteraceae bacterium
CGATTCAGGACCGGTCTGACGCTGGGCGCCGCGGGCGGGCTGTGCGTCGGGGCCATGCAGGTCCCGCGATGACCAGTCAGATGGAGCGCGACATCGCGATGGTGATCGGCGCAAGCGGCGACCAGCGCGCAGCCTTCATGTACAGCCTGATCGTCACCGCAAAGATGAGTAACGTCGATCCCCGAGCCTGGCTCGCCAACGTCCTCGCCCGCCATCCCACCCACAAGATAGACGAACTGCTGCCGTGGAACTGCAAGGCAGCAAGGGACACCGAGGCCGCCGCCGCGTAGCTACGACGGGGCGGGCCTCACCGGATGCTTACTCTCAAAAGGTGTTCTGCGATGACCAGGACCCCAACGCCTAAGATTTATCGCAGCGACCCGCCCGCCACGCCCCCTACCAGGCATCCACGAACCTTCGCCGCGGCGCATGCCGCTTTCTGCACGTCTTCAGCCCTTGGACGATCCACTTGCGCGTATCGGCGGGGTCGATCACCGCGTCGATCTCCAGGCTGGCCGCGACGTTGATCGCCTTGCCGCGCGAGTAGAGACTGGCCAGCAGCTTGTCGAACAGCGCCTGTTTGGCCGCCTCGTCGGTCTCGGCCTCCAGCTCGCGGCGATAGCCCAGGCGCACCGAGCCCTCCAGGCCCATGCCCCCGAACTCGCCGGTCGGCCAGGCGGCGCAGAAGGCCGGCGCCAGGGTCGAGCCGCCAGTCATCGCCTGTGCGCCCAGGCCATAGGCCTTGCGCAGCACGATGGCGAACATCGGCGTTCCCAGGCGCGCGGCGTTGATGAACAGGCGCGAGGTCTTGCGCACCGCCGCCGCCGCCTCGCTGTCGGGTCCGACCATGAACCCCGGGGTGTCGACGAGGGACAACATCGGCAGGTCGAAAGCGTCGCACAGCTGGAACAGCCGCGATCCCTTGTCCGCCCCGTCGCAATCCACGGCCCCGCCCAGGTGCTTGGGGTCATTGGCGACCAGGCCCATCGGCTTGCCCTCGATCCGCACAAAGCCGGTGATCAGCCCGGGCGCGAAATTGGGCCGAAGCTCGAGGAACGATCCCTCGTCGACCAGCGTCTCGATCACCTGCCGCACGTCATAGACCCGCAGGCGATTTTCCGGGATGGCCCGGCGCAGCGCGCGCTGGTCGGCGGCGCTCCAGGCCGCCACCGGACCTTGGAAATACGACAGCGCCTGCTTGGCCAGCCGCGTGCCGTCGGCTTCGTCTTCGGCCAGGATATCGACCACGCCATTGGTGGTCTGGATGTCCATAGGCCCGATCTGTTCGGGGGTGAACACCCCCAGGCCGCCGCCCTCGATCATCGCCGGGCCGCCCATGCCTAGATTGGCGCCCTTGGTGCATATCAGGATCTCGCACACCCCGGCGAACGAGGCGTTGCCGGCGAAGCAGCGGCCGGAGACCACGGCGATCTTGGGAACCTGGCCGGCCAGCTGGGCGAAGGCCTTGAAGCTGGGGGTGGCCAGGCCGGAGGCGCCGATGCCGTCGGTGTCGCCCGGCCGCCCGCCGCCGCCCTCGGCGAACCACACCACCGGCAGTTCCTCAGCTTCGACGATCTCCAGCAGCCGGTCGGTCTTCATGTGGTTCATGTGGCCCTGGGTGCCGGCCAGGACCGTGAAGTCATAGGAAAGCGCCGCGCACCGCGCCTGTTCCGGCGCGAACAGAGCGCCGTTGACCGATCCCACCCCGCAGATCAGTCCATCGGCCGGGCTGATCTTCAGCAGGTGCTCGGCCGAGTGGCGACGGCGCTGGGCGGCCACGGCGAAGGCCCCGTATTCGAGGAAGGTGCCCGGATCGACCAGATCATCGATATTTTCGCGGGCGGTGCGCTGGTTGCGGTTCCGCCGCCGGGCCACCGCTTCGGGCCGGGCCTCGTCCAGGGTCAGGCGCCAGCGCTCATTGACCTCGGCCAGATCCGGCCGGATGAAGTCGAGGTCGATCGTCTCCTCGGCGTCCTCGGCGACACCGTCGACCTCTTCGGGGGTGACGAAGATCAGCGGCTGGTCCTTCAGCACCACGTCGCCCTTGGCGACGGCGACGCGCGCCACCCGGCCGCCGACCGCGGCGGCGACCACATGCTCCATCTTCATTGCTTCGAGAACGGCCAAGGTCTGCCCTGGCCGCACCAGATCGCCGGCGGAAACCTCCAGCATCCCTACCGTGGCCTGCAGCGGTGCGCGGACCGCGTCGGCGCCGGCCTCGGTGTCTTCGCGGGCCTGGGTGGCTATGGCGTCGGCCGCCCCGGCGAAGGTCCGTCCGGGCAGGGCTTCGGCGGCCGCGATCAGGGCGGGTGCGTTGTCCTCGACGAAGTGGGTGGTCGTGCCGCCGCTCAGCGCTTCGGGCCGGGCCAGGATTGCGCGAAGCAGGCCGATGCTGGTCTCCACCCCCTCGATGCGGAACTCGGCCAGCGCCCGGTCGGTGCGGGCCGCGGCCTGGGCCATCGTCGCGCCCTGGACGACCACCTTGGCCAGCAGCGAGTCATAGTTGGGATTGGTCAGATAGCCGGCATAGCCATAGCCGTCGACGCGCACCCCCGGACCGGACGGAGGTTCATAGGCGGTCAGCCGACCGCCCGTGGGCCTGGCGGCGCCATCGGGACCCAGGGTCTCCAGATTGACTCGGGCCTGGATCGCATAGCCTTGGCTGGCGGGGGTGGTGGTCAGTCCGATCTTGGTCAGGGTGTCGCCAGCCGCCAGGCGGATCTGGGCCTGGACCAGATCGACCCCGGTCACCGCCTCGGTAATGGTGTGCTCGACCTGCAGCCGGGCGTTGGCCTCGATGAAATAGAAGTCCTCGCCGCCGGCCTCCAGAAGGAACTCGATCGTGCCCAGAGTGCGATAGCGGGCCGCCGCCGCCAGGGTGACCGCGGCGTCGAACAGGCGGCTCCGTAGCGCCTCGCTCAGGCCTGGGGCTGGGGCGATCTCCAGGATCTTCTGGCGCCGCCGCTGGATCGAACAGTCCCGCTCACCGATGGCCAGCACGCCGGTGCGGTCGCCAGCCACCTGCACCTCGATGTGGCGGGCGTTCTCCATCAGCCGCTCGGCATAGACCGCGCCCTCGCCAAACGCGGCCTGCGCTTCCCGGGACGCGGCGGCGAATGCCTCGGCCAGATCGGCGGGGCCGCGCACCACGCGCATGCCGCGGCCGCCACCGCCGGCTACGGCCTTGATCATCATCGCGCCGTTCTTGGGAAGCGCGTCGAAGAATGCCCCGATACCTTCCAGGTCGGCGGCGCCGTCAGTCCCCGGCAAAACCGGCACGCGCGAGCGGATGGCTAGGGCGCGGGCCTTGGCCTTGTCGCCAAACATGTCCAGCGCCTCGGGAGAGGGGCCGATGAAGGTCAGGCCGCCCTGGGCGCACGCCCGGGCAAAGGCGGCGCTTTCCGCCAGGAAACCATAGCCGGGATGGATGGCGTCGCAACCGGCCTTGCGCGCCGCCGCGACGATGGCGGCAATGTCGAGATAGGCCTTGGCCCCGGCTGCCCCCAGGCCGACGGCCCGGTCGGCCGCCTTCACGTGCAGCGACCGTTCATCGTCTGTGGAAAAGATCGCCGTCGAAGCCAACCCCAGATCGGCCGCGGCCCTGGCGATACGAATGGCGATTTCGCCGCGGTTGGCGATCAGGATTTTGGTGATGGTCATGGGGGGCTTGGGTTTCCTCCAGCGGTGCTTGGCGCGTTCTTCACCCGACCATAGAGGCCGCCCGCCGCTTCATCCACGCGAAGTTTGTCATGCCCGCCGCAGGGCTGGCGAGCATGGCGTTTTACACTAGGCGGCAGGAAGTGGAGGATCATGAATACGACGCCGCGCAGGATATCGATGGTCTTCTATCAAACTCCGGCCGGTGCTGGATTGGCTGGGGGAACTGGACGCTATCGATCGAAGCATCATCGGCCAGGGTCTGATGCTCGTGCAATTCCGCTGGCCCGTCGGCATGCCACTTTGCCGCCCGCTCGGCGGAGGTCTGTGGAAGGTGCGAAGTGACCTGACCAGCAACAGGATCGCGCGGCTGCTGCCCTGCTTGGCCGGATGAGATCCTACGTTTAGATCCGGGCTGCCTTGAGGGTGGAATAGATTTCGCGGCGATGACCTGCGAAGCGCGCTATTTTTTCAAGGCGCGTCGGTGATGTGGCCCGTTGGGAAAAGAAGATAGACCTTTTGGCCGGCCAGAGTGGCAACGCCGGTTAGGTCAAATAGGCGTGGACGATCCCAACCAGCTCTTCGGCCGCCAACCGCCGTGGGTCATCCTTGTCCGCAGCCGGATCGACCATATGCTCACGAATATGGTCTTCAATGACCTCAGCGATAAAGCCGTCCATCGCGCCTCGACAGGACGTCGCCTGCTGAAGCACGAGCGAGCATTCCTTCTCCCCTTCGACCGCGCGCTCAATCGCTTCGATCTGACCGCGAATTCGCTTCAACCGATTGAGGAGCTTTGTCCTCTCATTGGCGACGTGGCCCATTTCCAGATTTTCCCTCTTGATAATATAGTCCCCTAGGGTATATGCCCCCTCAGGCCGGACGGGAAGCCTTTGCAAGGCCTTGCCGTCCGGAATTGCCAGCGTCTCGACGACTACAGATTTCCAACCCCAAGGATCACATGAACCCGCGATCTAGCAACCCGACCAGCGAGGGAGACAGTCGCCGCTACGCGCCGTCTGTCCCGCTTGTTGGTCGGCTCGCCGCCCGGGAAATGCTTGTAACTGCTGAGGCGATCACGGCCATCCGTTGATCTTCCACGGTCCAGGCCCCCGGGCTTAAGCACCAACCGCTTGAGCAAGAGGAGGCCCAGATGGCTGTCGTCAATCTTATCCGCGTGCCTCGCGGCGCGGTGCCCGCCGCACAGTCCTGGGACGCTGGCATACGCGATCATGTCCCCACGGTCTCGTCGCGGCTGATGAGCCATTGGTCGCCAGATCCGGACGGTCGTCAGGTCTGGCGCTGGTCGATCACGGACGCCCCCCACCCTTAACTCCAGCTGTTTGTGACCGGCCCGGCCGAAGCCGCGCCGCCGCGACCCTGGCACCTGAATCCCATGCAACGAGACCCCGCCATGGCCCCCTATGACGCCCCCGACACTACGGCCCCCTTCGGACCAAGCGCCCACCTCGATAGCGCTCACCAAGGCGACATCAAGGGCGCCTTTGGTTCGATCCGCAAAGATGATTTTGCCGCACGTGTAGGCTGGAAAAAGCGCCTTGTGACCCTGCTGGCGATCATCGGGCCGGGCCTGATCGTCATGGTCGGCGACAACGACGCCGGCGCTTTTGGCACCTACACTCAAGCCGCACAGAACTACGGGACGAGCCTGTTGTGGACGCTCCTGATGCTGGTGCCTGTGCTCTATGTGAACCAGGAGATGGTACTTCGCCTGGGCGCCGTGACGGGGGTTGGCCACGCGCGTCTGATCTTCGCCCGGTTTGGCAAGTTCTGGGGCGCGTTCAGCCTTATTGACCTCCTGATCCTCAACGGCCTGACGATCGTCACCGAGTTCATCGGCGTGACGCTGGGCCTGGAATATCTCGGCCTGCCCAAGGTCTGGGGCGTCGTAGGCGCGGCGGCGGTCATCATCGCGGCGGCTTCGACCGGCAGTTTCAGGCGGTTCGAGCGGGCCATGATGGTCCTGGTCTTCGCCAGCCTGGCCCTGGTGCCGATCGCCTTTGTACTTCATCCGCCGATCAGCCAGTTGGCCCACGACTTCTTTGTTCCCCAACTGCCCAAGGGCGGCAACCTCAGCGACGTCATGCTGCTGATCATCGCCATCGTCGGCACCACTGTCGCCCCTTGGCAGCTGTTCTTCCAACAGAGCTACGTCGTCGATAAACGCATCACGCCGCGCTTCATCGACTATGAAAAGATAGATCTGGTGCTTGGTATCGTGCTCGTGGTGATCGGCGCTGCCGCCATGATGGCCTTCACCGCCGCCGCCTTCGCCGGCCGTCCGGAGTATGGCCAGTTCGCCGACGCCAAGGCCGTCGCTGTCGGTATCCAGCACGCGGGCGGACGCCTCCTAGGCGTGCTGTTCGCCATCGCCCTGATTGACGCCAGCATCATCGGTGCGGGCGCGGTCTCACTGGCCTCGGCCTACGCGATTGGCGACGTTTTCAAGCTGAACCATTCGCTGCACCGCAAGCCGGTCGAAGCGATCGGGTTTTACTTGGTCTACGCTGGTCTGATTGCGCTGGCCGCCGCTCTGGTGCTGATCCCTAATGTGCCGCTGGGCCTGTTGACCAACGCCGTCCAAACCCTTGCGGGCGTGCTGCTTCCGGGTGCAACCGTATTCCTGCTCTTGCTCTGCAACGACAAGGCGGTCCTAGGACCCTGGCGCAACGGTCGTTGGCTCAACCTTTTGACTGGCGCGATCATCGCGGGGCTGGTGATGTTGTCGATCATCCTGACGGCCTCGGTTGCCTACCCGAACCTCGACAGCCGCGTGATTCTCGGCGTCCTAGGCGGCGGTAGCGCGCTCACGGTCCTCATCTGGCTGGTTTCGACCTTCCGCCTGCAGGGAAAGGTCGAAGGGATCGACCGCACCGGCCAAGCCATGTGGCGTATGCCGCCGGTCGGCGACCTGCCGCCTGCAAGCATGATCACCCTCGAAAAGGCCTGGATGGGAGTTCTGCGCGGCTATCTCGTTTTTGCCGGTGGCCTCGTCCTGGTCCGAATCGGCCAGCTCGTCCTCAGCCACCACGGTTAAGCCTCGCGTCGAGATGGGAGGCATCGATGCCGGGGGGACAAGATCTAGATTTGAAGCGCCGCTACCGACGCCCCGGCGCGCGCGTCGATAGCCGGGGTCGACGTCGGCGACGACGAACTTGGCGGCGCGACCTAGTCGCGCTGATCGTCTTCGCCTTAGCGCTCCTGGTCGTCGGATTGATCAGTAGTGTCCAGGGCGCGGCAACGGGTTCACGAACCCGTCGGCCAATCCACGCCGGCTCAGCCGTAGCTGCACAGCCGCCCTGGCCCACTTAGCCAAGGCCCAATCACAACCCAGGTTCCCAGGGAGTCACCATGTCCCGGATGCTCAATAAGCTGCTCAGAGTTTTCAACCTGGAGAAGTGGTGCGCCGTTGCCGAACGCGCGCTGCTGATCGCGGCTTTGCGCGATCTTGACCAAGCCCGAACCGCGATCGATCTGCTCCAGGAGGCGCCGCGCTCAAGCCGGATCAAAGATGGGCGACTTCACTGCCTCGCCTTGGGCCTGGCCCTATCGTTCGGCACCCCGGCCCTGGCGCAAACCACGGGACCTGCAACGGATTCCGCGCCGGCCCCTGGATCGGCTTCGGCCAAGTCTGTGGAGACCTGGGCTATCCGCGGACAGGCGACCTTCGTCGATCAGGGAACCTTCGCTTTCCGCTCCCCCTACAAAGGGGCCAACAGCCTCAGCCCAGCCACGCTGGGCCGTGAAACTTCGGACATAACCCTTTATGCGGGCCTGCGGCCTTGGTCAGGCGCCGAGATCTGGGTCAATCCCGAGATCGATCAGGGCTTTGGCCTCAGCAACACCCTGGGCGTCGCCGGCTTCCCGAGCGGCGAGGCCTACAAGGTCGGCAAATCCAATCCCTACCTCAAACTCCCACGCCTGTTCCTGCGCCAGACCATCGATCTGGGCGGCGCGAGCGAAACCGTCAATGCGGACCTCAACCAACTCAAGGGCTCGCGGACGTCTGATCGTGTGGTGGTTACGATCGGCAAACTCGGTGTGACCGACATCTTCGACAACAACAGCTACGCTCACGATCCCCGACGTGATTTCCTGAACTGGTCGATCATCGACACCGGTTCGTTCGACTATGCTGCCGACGCCTGGGGCTTCAGCTATGGCGCGGCGGTTGAGTGGTATGTCGGGCGCTGGACGGTCCGGGCTGGGGTCTTTAACCTCTCCGACATTCCCAACAGCCCGACCCTGGGGACCGACTTAAGCCAGTTCCAGGCCATCGTGGAGCTGGAAGAGCGCCACACGCTTGGGGGGCGACCGGGCAAGATCGAAATCACCGGCTTCGTAAGCCGCGGTCGCATGGGCAGCTTCGGCGACGCCATCCGATTGGCGCAAATGACCGGCCAACCCGCCGATATCGCCTCGGTGCGCCGTTATCAGGGCCGGCCTGGGATTGGCTTCAATCTAGAGCAACAGGTCAGCGATGATCTTGGAGTATTCGCCCACGGTGGCATCTCGGACGGCACGATCGAATCCTACGAGTTTAGCGATATCGACCGCAGCCTCGCGGCGGGGTTGTCGTTGAAGGGTGCGCGCTGGGGCCGCGCCAACGACACCTTGGGCGCCGCCGTGGTCGTCAACGGGATTTCCAAGGTCCACGAGCAATTCCTGAACGCGGGCGGCCTGGGCATCCTCGTCGGTGACGGCAAGCTGCCGCACCCCGGTCCGGAGGCGATTTTCGAGACCTACTACGACGTGGCCGCTTATGGGCCAGCCCACGTCAGCCTCGACTATCAGTTCGTCGATAACCCCGCCTACAACCGGGATCGAGGGCCAGTGTCGATTCTGGCGGCTCGTGTCCACGCTCAGTTCTAGCTTTCGTTGATGTCAGGAGATGCCGGAGGTAGCCGTGATGATGATGAGCTGTGCAATCCGAACCCGTGACGCGCGCCCGGCGATGCTTCCTCCCCGCATCTATCTTCTAGTAGCTTCCAAGATACTTGCCGTGGCGCGGCGCCTGTACAACATCGGACTTCTGCCGCCGTCTGGCCTGTGCGCGGCCCTGATGCAGAACACCTGTCGCGCGGGAGGATACGGTCCTGGCGCCAACGCCGGACACGGCGAGGCTGATGAGCGACCCGATGGGACTGTCGATGTTTGAACCGGACCTCAAGGCGTCACTCGGGACGGCGGTCTGCCTAGGAACCGCGTTTGTGCTCGGGTGCCTGATCGGTCTTGAGCGCCAAATCCGGCAGCGTAACGCCGGCCTTCGCACCATGGTCCTTGTGTCGGTCGGCGCTGCGGCGTTCGCTCACCTTGGCGGTCGTCTATACGGCGCGGAAGGTCAGACGCGGATCATCGCCTATGTCGTCTCGGGCATCGGCTTTCTCGGCGCCGGCGTCATCATGAAGGAGGGCGCCCAGGTGCGCGGCCTGAACACCGCCGCCACCTTGTGGGCGTCGGCGGCCGTTGGCGCTTTCGCTGGCGGCGGCCTGCTGGTGGAATCCGCGATCGTCACCGCCTTCGTCTTGGGCGGGAATACGCTGCTGCGGCCTTTGGTCAACTATATCAACCGCCGCCCCATCAACCCCGGGGAGACCGAGGCGCTCTATCGCGTCCACATCCTTTGCGCGCCGGGCGATGTTTCCGAAGCGCGCGACCAGCTCTACGAAGAATTAGAGCGCCATCACTATCCTGTCCGGGAAATCGAGGTGCTGTCGGAAGGGGAGGAATTGGTTGAACTCGCCGCCATTCTTGTCCCGACGACCGCCAATCCTGAAGACCTGGACGCGATCACCGCGCACCTGGGCCATCACGACAATATCGACAGTGCAACTTGGACCGTCAGCACAACGTCCTAGCGGGCCGCCTTAGAGACTGACTGAACAATAAGTTGCGTGATTTCAATCGGTTGTGATTCTCTTGGGTTGCGAAGCTCAACGGAGATCACAATGGCTTGGACTGAAAGCACACGCGCCCACTATCGGCGCGATGCGCTGCGATACGCAAGCGATCTGACGGACACGGAATAAGCGTTGATCTTATGCTTCCTGCCGATGGCGTCCCGGGTGGGACGGCCAAGAAAGACCAACTCGCGTTCAGTATTGGAGGCGATCCTGTACATGGCTTTGACGGGTTGACAGTGGCGGGCGATCCCCAAGGATTTTCCACCCTACTCGACGGTGCAGGGTTACTTTTACGCTTGGTCGCGCACGGGGTTGCTGGCGCACATTAACCACATGCCGGTCATGGCTCTGCGCGAGAGGGGCGGCCGGGAGGCCAGCCCCACAGCGGGTGTCATCGACAGCCAATCGGTAAAGACGATCGAATGCGGTGGGCCAAGGGGCTTCGACGCCGGCAAGAAGATCGAAAGCCGCAAGCGCCGTCGCCTGGATTCCCGTCGCCCACATCCGCCGCTTGACCCGAAGGCTGGTCCAAGCCCCCGAAAACTGCCACGTCACCACCTCAAAGACCCCCGCTTGACTCCTCTGGACTCCAGCTTAGAACAAAAAGAGAACAAAAGGAGTCCTCTGATCCATGTCTCGCGTGGCGAACTTTGATGCGGTGCGGGCGAAGGTCGCCGCCATGTCGGCTTGCCGTGGCGGGGCCGGCAAAGCGGCGTTGTCGTTCGGCGACCACCGGCTGGACCGGGTTTTTCCGGCCGGCGGCCTGCCGCTGGGATGTTGGCATGAGCTGGAAGGGGAGGGGCTGGAGATCGAGACCGGAGCGGCGGCGGGCGCCTTCGCCGCCGTCCTGGCCAAACCGTTGGCGTCACGAGGCGCCGTGGTCTGGGTCTCGCGGCGGGACGATCTTTACGCTCCGGGCCTCGCCGGTCTCGGCTTTCCCGCCGAGCGCCTGATCCAGGTCCAGGCCCGGGACGAAGCCCAGGTGCTGGCGGCCCTGGAGGACGCTCTGGGTAGCGCCGGCGTCGCCGCCGCCATCGGTGAGGTGGAGGGCGTGGACCTGACGGCGGGGCGGCGGCTTCAGCTGGCTTGCGAACGGCGGGGCGCGACGGGGTTTCTCATTCGCCGCCGACTGTTCGGCGCTCCGGCCGGAAAGGTGGTCTCGGGCGGGTTGCTCGGAGCCGCCTCTGGGTCCGCGGCAGCCACGCGCTGGACGGTCGCCTCGGCGCCCAGCGAGCCAGCGCCCGGAACACCAGGACTTGGGGCCTCGCGCTGGCGTGTCGACCTGAAGCGGTGCCGGGGCGGGCGGCCGGGAAGCTGGATAGTGGAGATGAACGATGGAGCGTATCCTCTGCATGTGGTCGCCCAGTTGGGCGATCGCCAACTGGAAGCGGCGCAATCCCAAGCCGACGCGCCCTGGCGCCGGGCCGGCTGAAGCCTTCGCCCTGGTCCAGGCCGAGCGTGGCGCGCGGCGGCTCTATGCGGTGAACGGGACTGCGGCGACCCTGGGACTGTTCGTTGGCCAGAAGGCGACCGACGCCGCCGCCCTGGTTCCCGAACTGACCGTGGCCGACGCCAACCCGGCCGCTGACGCCGCCGCCTTGACGGCGCTGGCCGACTGGTTTGCGCGGTTCTCTCCCGCGGTGGCCCTGGACCCTCCGGACGGCCTGTTCCTCGATATCAGCGGCGTCGCCCATCTGTGGGGCGGCGAAGCGGCCATGACCCGAGATATCATCGCTCGCCTGGGGCGGGGCGGCATCCCGGCCCGGGCCGCCGTCGCCGGTGGGCCGGGCGCAGCCTGGGCCCTGGCCCGCTTTGCTGAACCGGGAGCCATCCTGGCGCCGGGCGGAGAAGCGGCGCGTCTGGCGCCCCTGCCCGCCGCCGCCCTGCGCCTGGCGCCGGCCGAAGCGGCTCAGATCGCCCGGCTGGGCCTGTCCACTATCGGCGCTCTGGGCGCCCTGCCCCGCGATCAGATCACCAGACGGTTCGGCCCGGGCGTGGTGCTGCGTTTCGATCAGGCCCTGGGCGCGGCGCGGGAAGCCCTGACCTATCGCCGGCCGCCCAACCCGTGGTTCACCCGTCTGGCCTTCGCCGAGCCGATCAGCGCGCCCCAGGACATGGCCCGGATCACGGCCGACATCGCAGCGCGGCTCTGCGCCCGACTGGAAGCCGAGGGTCAGGGCGGGCGCCGGTTCGAACTTTGTTTTCATCGCCTCGACGGCGTCGCCCAGAGCCTGACCATCGGCCTCGCCTTGCCTGGCCGGGAGGCTGGGGCCATCGCCCGCTTGTTCACGCCGAAACTTGACACCGTGGACCCCGGTTTCGGGATCGAGGTGGTGACCTTGGCGGCCGAAGGCGTCCAGGCCCTGGGCGCTCGCCAGGAGCGCCTGGACGAGGACCGGGACGTCCTGACCGAAGAAGGGGTGGCCCCCTTGGTTGACCGTCTGACCAATCGCCTGGGCGAGGCCGCCGTCTGGCGCGCGGAACCTTTTCCCAGCCACGATTCCGAGCGGGCGGTCACACGAAAGCCACCCCTGTCTCCGACCCTGGGCGTGGGCTGGGATCCAGAGCGGCCGCGGCCGATGCGTCTGCTGCGGCGGCCCGAACCCATTGAGGCCACGGCGCTCGTGCCCGACGATCCGCCGGTGTCCTTCCGCTGGCGCGGCGTCCCCCACCGCGTCCGCCGCGCCGAGGGTCCCGAACGCCTGGCCGAGGAATGGTGGCGCCGGCCGTTCGAAGACGTGGAACCGGGCGGGGCGCGTGATTATTACCGGGTCGAGGACGAAGCCGGGAGCCGGTTCTGGCTGTTCCGCGACGGTCTCTACCAGGCGGGCGCTCAACCTAAATGGTGGCTGCACGGTCTGTTCGGATGACCTACGCCGAGTTGCACACCACCACCAACTACAGCTTCCTGCGTGGAGCCTCGCACCCGGGCGAACTGGTGCTGACGGCCAAGGCCCTGGGAATGAGGGCGATCGGGATCACCGACCGCAACACCCTGGCCGGGGTGGTGCGGGCCTGGTCCAAGGGGCGGGCGCTGGGCCTGCGGGTGCTGACCGGTTGCCGGCTGGACTTCGCCGACGAGACGCCCAGCCTGCTTTGCTACCCCACCGACCGCGAGGCCTGGGGGCGGCTGACCCGCCTGCTCACGGTTGGCCAGAGACGCTCGAAAAAGGGCGAGTGCTGTCTGACGCGCGCCGATCTTGAGGCCCATGGCGCGGGGCAACTGTTCCTGGTTGTGCCGCCGATGTGCACGGATGTTCACTTCTTGGCGCGTCTGGAGCGACTGGCCGACGATTTCCATGGCCGAGTCTGGCTGGCCGCCGCCCGGCCTTACGGCGCCCGGGACTTGGTCCGCCTGGCGGCCCTGAACGATCTGGCGACGCGGACCGGCGCGCCGATGATCGCGGTCAACGACGTGCTCTATCACGGCCCCGAACGGCGGCCGCTGCAAGACATCCTTACCTGCATCCGCGAAAAATGTTCAATCGACCAGGCCGGGCTGCGCTTGGAGGCCAACGCCGAGCGCCATCTGAAATCTCCCTCCGAAATGGCCCGCCTGTTCGCTCACTGGCCGGCGGCCGTGGCCCGCACGGTGGAGGTGGCTGAGCGGATCACCTTCGACCTTTCGCAGCTGAAATACGAATATCCCGACGAGCCGGTCCCGCCCGGAAAGACCGCCATCGCCCACCTGACCGACCTGGCCTGGAGCGGAGCGGAATGGCGCTACCCGAGAGAAATCCCCGAGAAGGTGCGGAAGCTTTTGGATTCGGAACTCGCCTTGATAGAAGAGCTGGATTTCCCTAACTATTTTCTAACCGTCCACGACATCGTCGCCTGGGCGCGGGGCGAGGGGATCCTCTGCCAAGGACGGGGTTCGGCGGCCAATTCGGTGGTCTGTTTCTGCCTGGGTATCACCGCCGTCGATCCCACCAAGCCAGATCACGACGTGCTGTTCGCCCGTTTCATCTCCAGGGAACGGGGCGAGCCCCCCGATATCGACGTGGATTTCGAACATGAGCGGCGCGAGCTGGTCATGCAGTATATCTATAAGCGATATGGCCGAGAGCGAGCGGCGATATGCGCCACCGTCATTCATTATCGTCCGCGCAGCGCCATCCGTGACGTGGGCAAGGCGTTGGGGCTGACCGAGGACGTCACCGCCGCCCTGGCCGGCACGGTCTGGGGCAGCTGGGGCGACAGTCCGGCCGACGATTATATTCGCCAATCCGGCCTGGATCCGGACAACCCCGAGATCCGCCGGGCCACCGCCCTGGCCGAAGAAATCCTCAACTTTCCCCGACACTTGTCCCAGCACGTCGGCGGTTTCGTGTTGACCAAGCGGCGCCTGGACGAGACCGTACCGATCGGTAACGGAGCCATGAAGGACCGCACCTTCATCGAGTGGGACAAGGACGACATCGACGACCTGGGCCTGATGAAGGTGGATGTCCTGGCGCTGGGCATGCTGACCGCCATCAAACGGGCGATGGACGCCCTCGGCATCGCCGACATGGCCGATATTCCGGAGGGAGACCCGGCCGTCTACGATATGCTCTCGCACGCCGATTCCGTCGGTGTTTTCCAGGTCGAGAGCCGAGCGCAGATGTCCATGCTGCCGCGCCTGAAACCGCGAAAATTCTACGACTTGGTGATCGAGGTGGCGATCGTGCGACCGGGCCCGATCCAGGGCGATATGGTGCATCCCTATCTGCGTCGTCGTGAAGGACTCGAGCTGGTGGTCTTCCCCGCCCCTGCCCCGGAGCACGGCCCGGCGGATGAACTTAAGCTGGTGCTCGGCAAGACGATGGGCGTGCCGCTGTTCCAGGAGCAGGCCATGCGCCTGGCCATCGACGCGGCCAAGTTCACGCCCGAAGAAGCCAACGGGCTTCGACGATCCATGGCCACCTTCCGAAACCATGGCGGTGTTGAACTCTTTGGCGCCAAGTTCGTGGGCGGGATGGTGAGTCGAGGTTACGATCCGGCTTTCGCCCACCGCTGTTTCGAACAGATCAAGGGTTTCGGCTCCTACGGCTTTCCCGAAAGCCACGCGGTGAGTTTCGCCTTACTGGTCTATATCTCCGCCTGGATAAAACATCATCACCCGGACGTCTTCCTGGCCGCGATGCTCAACAGCCAGCCGATGGGCTTCTACCAGCCTGCCCAACTGGTCCGCGACGCCCGCGAACATGGGGTGGAGGTGCGGGCCGCGGATGTGATGCTGAGCGCGTGGGATTGTACGCTTGAGGCGGGAGCGGTACGGCTGGGCCTGCGGCAGATCGGCGGCCTGCGCCGCGAGGAAGCCGGCAAGCTGATCGCCGCGCGGACGGCCGGGGCGCGGACCTTGCCGCAACTCGCCGCATCCCTCGCGTCGCCGCGTCGGAGCCTGGAGTTGCTGGCCGAGGCGGATGCGCTGCGCTCGCTGGGCATGGACCGTCGGGCCGGCCTTTGGGCGGCAAAAGGCCTGGCGCCGGAGGCCAAGGCCCAGGTCGACGCCCCGCTTCTGGCCTTGATGGGGCCACCGGCGGAAGGGCGGGTCCAGCTGCCCACCATGCCGCTGCCCGCCCATGTGGTCGAGGACTATCGCACCACCAGCCTGTCGCTGAAGGCCCATCCCGTAACCTTTTTCCGCCCCCTGCTGAGCGAAATGGGCGCGGTCACCGCCGCGCGGCTGAAGACGGCGAAGAACGGTGTCCGTCTCTGCGTGGGAGGCCTTGTTCTGGTGCGCCAGCGGCCGGGCACCGCCAAGGGCGTGGTGTTCATCACCCTGGAGGACGAGACCGGATCGGCTAACGCCGTGGTCTGGAAGGACGCCTTCGCCGCCAATCGCCGCACGGTGATGGGCTCGCGTTTCCTGGTGGTCCACGGCCGGCTGCAGCGCGCCGGCGAAGTGATCCATGTGGTGGCCGAACGGTTCACGGATCTGACGGGACGTTTGGGGGAGTTGAAGGCCGAGCACCCAGCACCGCTGGACGCGCGGCCGGCGCCGTCAATCCGGCTGGTTCGCAGCCGGGATTTCCACTAATTCCGGGGTGTCAGCGCGCCGTGACCAGGGCCGATGAAATCCAGCCGCGATTGCCGTTCTCGTCGTCGACTTCCATCCAGACGCCATTGCGCTGGCCGGTCGGGAATACCGAAGCACCCTGCTGCAAGGTGTAGACCACCTTGGCGGTCGCCGCCGGCGTCACATGAGCCCGCACCACGGTGGTCGTCCGCTGAGAGGCGATCGGCGCCTCCGCTGCCGCCTGACCTGGTTGCTGAGTCTGCATGTAGTGGACCAGATCGACGAAGGCGTTGAAATAGGCGGCGGTGATAACCTTACCGATATCGGTGTCCGAATAGCCGCCGCCTGCCAGGGCGCCAAAGCTCCCCCAGCTTCCGCCACCGCCACCTCCGCCGAACGACACATCGGATTTCTGAGCGGCTCCCTCGGCGACGTAGAGCTGTTCGGTGGTCCGGGCGTCGACTAGGGTCAGCAGCGTATGGGCCTCGGACTTCTTGACCCGGAGGCTGCCGGCCAGGGCGCCGAAGCCGCCGGGAAGGAAGCTGCCGGCCACCGCGCCGATGTTGTTGCCGCCCGAGTTGCGGTTGGAATTGGCTATGTTCGGAATAAGGAAATAATCGGCGGCGGCCACCTGTCCGCGGCCGACGTTCGAACCTCGCTGCAGGTCACCCGACGAATTCAGGCCTGATTCCTGATTGCGCATGGCCAGGCCGCCATTCCGATCGACGATCCGCAAACACCCCGACCGCGACGCGAACAGTTTGATCAGAGCCTCTGGGCTCGAAAGGCCAAGGCCCTCCCACCAGCGATTGTCCGGCTCCTGGATCGCCGCCCGGCCGAGTGCCTTGTCGCAGTGGGGCAGTTCCGGCGTCAGCGCGTTTTTGGGGCCGGCTTTGTCCATCCCGTACTGGGCAAAGGCGGGCGTCGAAAGCCCCGAAAAGGCCACGCCCAACGCCAGAACGCCGGAAAGAATTCTACGCATTACAACCCTCCGAGATTACCAAAAAACTGAGCCGGACCGCCGTCAACGTCAATGATCACTTGGGGACCAAGACCTCACGCCGTTCAACCCCGCGTGAAGCTCTTGCCCTCCGCCACCATCTTCTCAAGCAGGGCGGC
>JAYVYH010000365.1:0-15667 GCA_043784385.1 Caulobacteraceae bacterium
GATCGACGAGCTCCTGCCTTGGAACTGGAAAGCGGCAAGAGACGCCGAGGCCGCCGCCGCGTAGCCTCCAACGGCGCGGGGTTCACCGGATGCTTACGGGAGGAGGGTGCAGGGATCGATTAGACAGTCTGCTCTATGCGCTTTCAGCGGCCACGATGGAATGTCGAAGTCGGCTAGCTGCGTCGACCGTCGCAAGGCCAGGATTCCGGGGGGCGGGCCCCTCCGCTTCGCGGCCTACCGCCCCGCAGATTCTTGTAGACCGCGGTGGCAACGCCTTTGCACGCACCAGCATTGGCCAACTTTCCGCTCGCGTTGTCGCGGGGCCGTTGTCGTCGATCATCTGGGCAAATGCGGGCGCTGCATCCTTCGCGGATCAGGCGCCCGCAACCGATCTTGCGATCCGCTAGACTAGAGTGAGCGAAAGGAGGCCCGGACGGGTCCGGACCTCCTCTAGGACGGCGCCGCGGATGGCCGCCGAAGCGGCCGGTCCGATAGGCGCGACGCTTCGATCAGTCGTGCGGCGTTGAGGCCGCGCCGGCGACGGCGCCCGTGCCGCCACCCACGGCGGCGCCAACCGCCGCGCCGGGGGCGCACCCAATGGGAAGCGTCACAAGGCACCCGATTGCCGCGCCGATACCGGCGCCAGCCGCCCCGCCCGCCAAGGCGCGCGCGCCCGGATCCGCGTGCCAACTCCCATCCCTCTCGTAATAGCCACGGTCATTTTCCGGGTCGGGGAGCCAGTGAACATGCTCGTCACTTTGGTGGGCGTCATACCAATCGGATTTGTAATAGGTGGTCGGCGCGTTGGCCCCGTAAGCATACCTCCGGTGCACCCGCCAGCAGTCGCCGTACTGATTGCAGGCGACGTAGGTCCGTTCGACCGAATCGGCGCTTGCCACCGTTGGCATCATCGAGCTTCCGCCCAAAATGGCGAGAAATGAACTCAGTCCCAGCGCAGTGGAAAGAATCTTCATGGCGTCACCTTTGTTGACGATGGGCCGCAGGCCCGTCGGTTGTCCCCCCCACTACAAACGAGGCGGGAAAGACCTTGGTTCCAGCTATCGATGGGAATGGGGGGAACCCGCGACGATGATCCTGTGACGGGACGCCATACCGCGTCACCTCATGGGGGAAGAGTTGACAATCAAGAACACTCGCTCGATCACCGCAGTGGCGATCCTTGTTTTGCAACGGACGGGCGCCAATTACACAGTCCCAGCGAGCGCAAACGAGGCGCGAGCGACGCGCTCGTGACGCGTGGCCAACCTGGAGAAAATCTGCCTCCGGGTTCGACGCACGCCTTCAGGCCCCGCGGCTAGTCATCAAAGCCGACGAACACAGTAGCCTCGGCCACCGTCTTGCGTTCGGAAACGACTGCATTGGCCGGGAAGGTCTCATCGGGCCAGCCCAGGGCGATGCTCTTCATGATCACCTGATCCTCGGCTACCCCGGCATGCTCGCGAACCACGGGTGATTGCATGATGCCTTGGCTGTTGATCACGGCGCCCAGCCCGCGAGACCAGGCGGCGTTGACCAGGGCGGTCGCCACCGCGCCGCAGTCGAAGGGCGCGTCGTCCATGCCATGCAGCGCGCGGTCATAGGTCACGATCACGCAGACAGGCGCGTCAAACTGACGAAAGCCGCGCAGCACCCAGTCCTGGCGCCCTTCCTTGTCGTCGCGCGCAATGCCCATCGCGGAGAACAACTGCTTGGCGACGCCGATCTGCCTTTCGCGATGCGGCCCCGCGAAGGGGGCGTCGCCTATGCGGAACTCGCGCGATTGCGCAACGCCCGCCATGTTCCGCTCGGTGTTGCCCGCGCGGATCCGATCGAGCGGCTCGCCCGTGATGATGTAGAAGTTCCAAGGCTGGGTATTCATCGAGGACGGAGCCCGCATCGCCAGACCAATGATCTCCTCAATCAAGGCCCGTGGCACCGGGTCGGGCTTGTAGCCGCGGATGCTTCTGCGACCGAGAATGACGTCGTCGTACTGCATGAATTGCCTCCAGGATCGTTGTCGCCACCAGCCAACGCGCGTTAGTCGCATCAAAGGCCGGCGTGGGGGCAACCTTCTGGCAGAAGCACGACCTTGCCGCGAGCCCGATTGCTGAAGGCGAGGTCCAGCGCTTCACGCCAGGCCTCAAGGGCGAACGTTCGGGCGGTGGGCAAGGTGAAGCGACCCTGGGCCGCATGATCGGCGTAGTCGGCCAGCGCGTCGTAGCGGGGCACAAGGTTCGGCTCGCGGCCGGTGGTGCGGACCCCGAGCCGCCCCTCGTCGAAATCGGAAATACTGATCACCCGGCGAGGATCGCCGCCGACCATGTCGATCAGATCGAGCAGAACCCCGTCCGCGAGCGCGGCGTGCAAGGCGAGATCGACGGGACCGCCCGCGATCTCCCGGACCCGCTGGACCATGCCCTCGCCGTAAGGCGTAACTATCGCGCCGAAATCGCGCAGAGGGCCCGCAAAGGTTTCGCCGGCCGTGGCGATCACCCGTGCGCCGCGCATCAGGGCGATCTGCACCGCGGCAAAGCCCATCATCGAGCCGCCGCCATTGATTAGTATGGTCTGGCCGGACGTCAATCCGAGCAGATCAAGACTGCGGCTTCGACCAGACGACGACTGCGGAGATCGCCGCGGCGGCGGACGTCACGGAGCGAACGTTCTTTCGCCATTTCGCCGACAAGCGCGAAGTATTGTTCGGCGGCGAGGCGGCCCTGGAGGCGAACCGCGCGTTCGCCAAGCCGCGCCAGCGAATCATTGCCGGCAGCCCGCCGCTCCGTGAGCGCGAACTGGCCAGGTCTCTGTCCCTGACCTCAAGTCTGGCGGCCGCACTGGTCGAACGCGCAGTCCCCGATCGCCAGGCGAGCTTGGCGGCCCAGATGGCCAATTCGGCGTTTGGGCAGGCTTTCGTCGCTTGGCTGAGCGATAGTTCGAGCAGCCTGGGCGACCTTCTCGCGCTGGCGTTCGACGACGTACATAGTCTGTAGTCACCTGATCGGCCGCCGCCCTGACGCCGAGCGGCGACACGGTCATGTCATCCGAGACAAAGCCTTCGCGAGCGGTGCGCTGCGGTTCCTGGCCGCCTTCGGGCCATGCTCCCAAGGCTGTGGAACCGGATGCAGTGCTCGTGGTTAGCCTCTTCCCCGGCGGCCAGGATTTCGAGGCGATCTAACGAGACGCGAGACAGTTGCGCCCCTACTCTGCCGCCTTCGCCAGCTTGTCGGCTGTCTTGGTTTCGAAGTCACTGGCTTCATGGCGTTCCCACAGTTGACTGGAGGGCTCTCCGAAGGGGCGGTTGACCATGCGGCCGCGCTTCACCGCCGGGCGTTCGGCAATCTGGTCGGTCCAGCGCTGGACATTCTTGTAATCCTGGACCTGCAGGAACTCGCCGCCCTCATAGAGCAGACCCTTGGCCAGGGAGCCGTACCAGGGCCACACGGCCATGTCGGCGATGGTGTAGTCGTCGCCGGCCAGATAGGGCGCCTCGGCGAGGCGCCGGTCGAGCACGTCGAGCTGGCGCTTGGTCTCCATGGCGAAGCGGTCGATGGCGTATTCGATCTTGGTCGGCGCATAGGCGTAGAAGTGGCCAAAGCCGCCGCCCAGATAGGGGGCGCTGCCCATCTGCCAGAACAGCCACGACAGGCATTCGGCGCGAGCGGCGGGCTCGGTCGGCAAGAAGGCGCCGAACTTTTCAGCCAGGTGCAGAAGCATGGCCCCGGACTCGAAGATGCGGATCGGGGTCGGGCCGCTACGGTCGATCAGGGCCGGAATCTTGGAGTTGGGATTGACGCCAACAAAGCCGCTACTGAACTGGTCGCCTTCATTGATCTTGATCAGCCAAGCGTCGTATTCGGCCCCGGTGTGACCGAGGGCCAGCAGTTCCTCGAACATCACCGTCACCTTTACGCCGTTGGGTGTGGCCAGTGAGTAGAGCTGAAACGGATGGCGGCCGACCGGCAGTTCCTTGTCATGCGTCGGCCCCGCTATCGGCCGGTTGATATTGGCGAACCGGCCACCGTTGTCCTTGTTCCAGGTCCAGACCTTGGGCGGCACGTATGCGGTCGAGTCGGTCATGGTCTGGGCTCTCTGGGGCATTGTTGGCGAAGGCGATTGCGATGGGCTCATTCATCTGGGGGGAAATATGGAGTTTGGCTAGTCGCACAAGCGCCGCGATGACCATGAAACGTCCAACGCTTGCCCTTCCGTCATGCTTCCCCCGGCGCGAAAGACCGCTATCTTGGGGTCAACGACAAGGCTGAGGAGCGCGCCGCCCCATGGATTTCGATTTTTCCGACGATCAGAAGTTCCTGAAAGCCGAGGCGCGCAAGTTTCTCGACGCCCGCTGTCCGGTGACGGTGGTGCGCGGCGTGCTGGACGACCCGACCAAATCCTATGACGCCGGCCTGTGGAAAGCGGTGGCGGCGCAGGGCTGGCTGGGCGCGGCGATCCCCGAGGAATTCGGCGGGCTGGGCCTGGGCGGCATCGAACTTTGCGCCATCGCCGAGGAACTGGGCCGGTCGCTGGCCCCGATCCCGTTCGCATCGACCGTGTATTTCGTCGCCGAGGCGCTGATGCTGGCCGGGTCGCACGAGCAGAAGGCCAAGTGGTTGCCGAAGATCGCGGCCGGCGAGGTGATCGGTTGTTTCGCCACCGTGGAGCGCCCCGGCGTGCTGACCGACGCCCAGGTCCAGGCGCGTGTGGAAGGCGGCAAGCTGACCGGCGTGAAGATTCCGGTCACCGACGGTGAGGTGGCCAGCCTGGCCGTGGTGCTGGCGCGGGAAGCTGGCCAGACGGCGCTCTATCTGGTCGACCTCGATGACGTGGGTGTGACGCGGGAGGTGCTGCAGACCCTTGACCCGACCCGGGGCGCGGCGAAGCTGTATTTCAACGGCGCGCCGGCGGAGCGCCTGGGCGAAGCCGGCGAGGGCCTGAGCATGGCCGAGGCGGTGCTGAACCGGGCGGCGGTGCTGCTGGCCTTCGAACAGGTGGGCGGCGCCGACCGGGCTTTGGAGATGGCCAAGGCCTATGCGCTGGAGCGCTATGCGTTCGGCCGCCAGATCGGCAGCTATCAGGCCATCAAGCACAAGCTGGCGGACATCTATATCAAGAACGAACTTGCCCGCTCCAACGCCTATTTCGGCGCCTGGGCGCTGGACGCCGGGGCCGCCGAACTGCCGGTGGCCGCCGCCGCGGCCCGAGTGGCGGCGAGCGAGGCGTTCTGGTTCGCGGCCAAGGAGAACATCCAGACCCACGGCGGCATGGGTTTCACCTGGGACGTCGACTGCCACCTGTTCTATCGCCGCGCCCAACAATTGGGGCTGGTGGCCGGCGGGTCCAAGGCGTGGAAAGAGCGCCTGGTCAGCCAGCTCGAACGCCGCAACGCCGCCTGAAGACACTGTAGAAATTGTAGAGAAGGACAGATTCCATGGACTTCAACGACACCGCCGAGGAAGCCACCTATCGCGCCCAGGTGCGTTCGTGGCTGCAAGACAACGCTCCCAAAGGCGCGAGCGGCGCCTCGATGATGGATGACGAGGACGCCGCCGGCATGGCCGCCGCCCGCGCCTGGCAACGGACCAAGGCCGAGGCCGGCTATGCCTGCATAACCTGGCCCAAGGCCTGGGGCGGCGGTGGCGGCGCTTCGTGGCAGTCGGTGATCTTCGGCCAGGAAGAGGCCAAGGTCTCGACCCCCGGCAACCCGTTCGCCATCGGCCTGGGGATGTGCGTGCCAACGGTGATGACGGCGGGTAACGAGGCGGACAAGGAGCGGTTCGTGAAGCCAGCGGTGCTGGGCGAGGAGATCTGGTGCCAGCTGTTCTCGGAGCCATCGGGCGGCTCCGACGCGGCGGCGGCGCGCACTCGCGCGGTTCTGAACGGCGACACCTGGACGGTGAACGGCCAGAAGGTGTGGACCAGCGGCGCACACTATTCTGATTTCGGCCTGCTGCTGGCCCGCACCGACCCCGATGTGCCCAAGCACAAGGGTCTGACGATGTTCTGGATCGACATGAAGGACCCGGCCGTGGAGGTGCGTCCGATCCACCAGATGTCGGGCGCCTCAAACTTCAACGAGGTCTATTTCACCGACCTGAAGCTCAAGGACTCCCAGCGGGTCGGCGCGGTGGGCGAAGGCTGGCGCGTGGCCCTGGTGACCTTGATGAACGAGCGGCTGTCGGTGGGCGGCGGCGGCAGCGGCTCTGGCCACAAGCGGGTGCTGAACCTGGCCAACGACATCCAGACCCTGACCGGCCTGGGGGTCAAGGACAACGCCCTGCGCGAGAAGATCGCCGACTGGTTCGTCCAGGCCGAGGGTCTGAAATACACCACCTTCCGCACCATGACCGCCCTGTCTCGCGGCCAGACGCCGGGACCGGAAAGCTCGATCGGCAAGGTGGTCTCAGCCAGCCTGATGCAGGACATGGCCAACACCGCGATGGACCTGGAGGATCAGTTCGGGATCATCAGCGATCCGGAGATGGCCCCGCTGGCCGGCGCGTTCCAGAACGCACTGATGAGCGCGCCTGGCATGCGGATCGCCGGCGGCACCGATGAAATCCTGCGCAACATCATCGCCGAACGGGTGCTGGGCCTGCCCCAGGACATCCGCCTGGACAAGGATGTGGCGTTCAAAGATATCCCGACAGGGCGATAGATCGCGGCCTGCTTCGGGCGCGCGATTCACTACTATGGGAAGAGCCATGTCTTCGAGCTTTGGGATCTTGGGCATGGCGGCCCTCGCATTGTGGGTCATGGGCCTTTCCTCGGCCGCCAAAGCGGCGGACCCGGATCGGGTGATCCTGCCCACCAGCGTCGCTCCCACCGCCTATCGCATCACGATCACGCCCGACACGAGGGCCCTGACTTTCAGCGGCGACGTCCAGATCGACATCTCCGTCCGCGCGGCGACCGCTACTATCGTCCTAAACAGCGCCGACCTGGTTATCGACCACGCCGGTCTGACCGGCGCGAAGGCGCCCCTGACCGTCGCCTACGATTCCGCCGCCCAGACGGCCACCCTGGCCGCCGACCATGTGCTCAAACCCGGCGCCTATACCCTCAGCCTCGCCTATCACGGCCAGATCTTCCGGCAGGCGTCAGGGCTGTTCGCCCTCGACTATGCGACACCCTCCGGCCAGGCCCGCGCGCTCTACACGCAGTTCGAGAACTCGGACGCCCGCCGGTTCGTCCCGTCGTGGGACGAACCCGGCCGCAAGGCCACGTTTCAACTGACCGCGATCGTGCCCGAGGGCCAGATGGCGCTGTCCAACATGCCGGTCGCCGCGGCCAAGGCCCTGGGTGGGGGGCTTCAGCGGGTCGAATTCGCGCCCACGCCTAAAATGTCGTCCTATCTGCTGTTCTTCGGCCTGGGCGACTTCGAGCGGGTCCACAAGCTGGTGGACGGAATCGACGTCGGCGTGGTGGTCAAGCGCGGCGACGCGGCGCGCGGACAGTTCGCACTCGAGGCGGCGGAGCATATCCTGCCCTATTACAATGACTATTTCGGCACGCCCTATCCGTTGCCCAAGCTGGACCTGATCGCCGGGCCGGGATCGAGCCAGTTCTTCGGCGCGATGGAGAACTGGGGCGCGATCTTCTACTTCGACCGCGCGCTGCTGATCGATTCCAAGATCTCGACCGAGGCCGACCGTCAGGGCGTCTACAGCGTGGTCGCCCACGAAATGGCTCACCAGTGGTTCGGCGATCTGGTGACCATGGACTGGTGGGACGGGCTCTGGCTGAACGAGGGCTTCGCCTCCTGGATGGAGAACAAGGCGACCGACCATTTCCATCCCGAGTGGAACGTATGGCTGCAATCTCTGGGCGCCAAGCAAGCCGCCATGCAGGTGGACGCCCGCATCGGGACCCATCCGATC
The DNA here is from genome assembly GCA_043784385.1 of Caulobacteraceae bacterium. GTDB lineage: Bacteria > Pseudomonadota > Alphaproteobacteria > Caulobacterales > Caulobacteraceae > Acaudatibacter. The sequence continues at coordinate 7,878 of JAYVYH010000365.1, forward strand.
ATCACGCCGATCCACGACGCACAGCAGGCTTCGAGCGCGTTCGACACCATCACCTACGAGAAGGGCGCCGCGGTGATCCGGATGCTCGAGGGGTATCTCGGCGAGGACGCGTTCCGGGCCGGCGTGCGCCGATACATGCGCGCCCACGCCTATGGAAACACGGTGACCGACGATCTTTGGGCGTCAGTAGACGAGGGCTCGGCCCATCCGATCGCCGACATCGCCCACGACTTCACGCTGCAAGCCGGCGTGCCGATGATCGCCGAGGCGGCGGCCTGCGATGCCGGCCGGACGACCCTCACGCTTGGCCAGAGCCATTTCGCAATCGATGCGACCTCGACGACGGCGATACGGTGGCGTGTCCCGGTCACGGTGGCCACGTTCGCCGGAGGCAAGGTCAAGACGGTCGTGGCGTCGCCGACACCAACGACGGTGACCCTGCCTGGATGCGGACCCGTGGTGCTGAACGATGGCCAAAGCGCCTATTTCAGGAGCCGCTACACCAGGGAGGGACTGGCGGCGCTGTCGTCCCAGTTCGGCGACCTGAGCGCGGACAATCAGCTGGGCATCCTCTACGATACCGCCACCCTGGCCAACGCCGGGGCCACGCCCATGGCGGATTTCCTGACCCTGACCGCCGCCTTCCCGGCCAATGCCGACCCGGTGGTGGCCGACGCCCTGGCCGGGCGACTGAATGCCCTCGACCGGCTCTACGACGACCTGCCTGGACAGGAGCTCTTCCGAACCTACGCGCGAAGCGTCCTGGCGCCGATCCACGCGCGCCTTGGCTGGGACCCCAAGCCGGGCGAACCCGACAACACCCAGAGTCTGCGCGCCACCGTGATCGAGGCCCTGGGCCGGTTTGGAGACCCCGAGGTGCTGGCCGAGGCGCGCAAGCGGTTCGATCGCTTCCTGGCCGATCCGAACAGCCTGGACGCCGGAACCCGGCGCTCGGTGCTGGGCGTGATCGCGCGCCGGGCCGACACAGCGACCTGGAGCCGGCTGCACGAGCTGGCCGTTTCCGCCAAGACTTTGCTCGAACAGCAGCAGGCCTATGATCTGCTTGGGGCGGCCGAAGATCCTGCCCTCGCCCGCAAAGCTTTGGATCTGGCCTTATCCGGCGAACCTCCGGCGACCATCGCGCCGGAAATCATCGGCACGGTTGCGGGCCGTCACCCGGACCTGGCGTTCGAATTCGCCACCACCAACTGGGACAAGCTCGCGCCGCTGTTGGAGCCTAACACCCGTCCACAGGCGCTGCCCCGCCTGATCGCGGGATCGAACGATGTGGCGATCATCGCTCGGCTCGACGCTTTCGCGGAAACTCATATTCCTCCTGGGTCGCGGCAAACGCTTCGCCAGGTCGAGGCAGGGGTGCGCTATCAGGCGCATATCCGCAACGATCGCCTGCCCGAGGTCGATGCCTGGCTAAAGACGCACGGGCGCTGATCGCCCCGCGATAAACCAAGACAGAGGAAACGACCGATGAAACTTCTGGGCGCGCCCGCCTCTCCTTTCGCGCGCAAGGTGCGCATCCTGGCCCTCGAACTGGGGATCGATCTTGCGGTCGAGACCATCGCCACGGCGACCAGCGCCGAATTGCCACTGGCCAATCCGCTGGCCAAGATCCCCACCCTGGTGCGGGACGACGGCCCGGCGATCTATGACTCGGCGGTGATCTGCGGTTTCCTGAACGATCTTGCCGGCGGATCGCTGATACCGGCGTCGGGCGAGGCGCGGTGGCGCGCCCTGACCCTGGAGGCGCTGGCCGACGGTCTGTGCGACGCGGCGGTGTGGCGTCGCGGCGAGATGACCAGGCCGGCCGGCGAGCAGAACGCCGGCGCCCTGGCCAAGCAGGCCAAGGTCGTGGAGCGGGTGCTGGACGCGTTGGAAGCCCAGGTCGAGACCTTCACCAGCTTTGGCGTCGGCGAGATCGCTGCGGCTTGCGCGGTCGGCTATCTGGACTTCCGCTTCGCCGCCGAACCCTGGCGGCCAACCCACCCGAAGCTGGCGGCGGCCTACGCCCGCGTCGCGGAGCGGGCGTCGATGCAGGCCACCGCGCCGGTGTGATTCACGACTGCCAGGCCGCGCCGCCTGGGAAGGCGTGGTCGGCGAGGCTTTCGAACTTCATTTCGACGCTGAAGCCTGGCGTCTCCGGCGCGAGGTAGCGGCCGCGTTCGATGCGGATCGGATCGACGAAATGCTCGTGCAGGTGGGCCGAGTGTTCGATCATCCGGCCCTCGTCGGACGACCGCACGCAGGCGGCGTCGAAGAAGCTGATGTGCTGCACATATTCGCACAGCCCGACCCCGCCGGCGTGGGGACAGACCGGCTTATCGAACGCCGCGGCCAGCAACAGTACGGCGATCACCTCGTTGACCCCGCCCAGGCGGCAGGCGTCGACCTGGACCACGTCGATGGCGTCGGCCTGGAGGAACTGCTTGAACATCACCCGGTTGTGGCAATGCTCGCCAGTGGCGACACGCACAGGCGCAACGCCGCGCTTGACCGTGGCATGGCCGAGGATGTCGTCCGGGCTGACCGGCTCCTCGATCCAATAGGGATCAACATTCTTCAGCGCCGCCATCCAGCCGATCGCCTGGTCGATCTCCCAGACCTGATTGGCGTCGGTCATCAGTAGCCGGTCGGGGCCCAGGATCTCGCGCAGCACTCCGGCGCGGCGGATGTCGTCGTCCAGGTTTCCGCCGACCTTCATCTTGATCGCGCGCCAGCCGTCGGCCACCGCGGCACGCGCCAGAGCCCTGATCTTGTCGTCGTCATAGCCGAGCCAGCCGGCCGAGGTGGTGTAGGCGGCGTGGCCGTCGCGCTGCAGGGCGGCGATCCGGTCGGCTTTTCCGGCGACGCGGCCGCGGAGAATATCCAACGCGCGCTCGCGCGGCAGGGCGTCGCTGATGTGGCGAAAATCGATGGCCGAAACCAGCTGATCCGGGGAAAGACTGGCCAGATAGCGCCACAGCGGCAGGCCAGCGCGCTTGGCCAGCAGATCCCAGACCGCGTTGACGAGAGCGGCGGCGGCCATATGGGTGACACCCTTTTCCGGCCCGAGCCAGCGCATCTGGCTATCGCCCACCAGATCGCGCCAGAAACCGCCCAGGTCGTTCTCGATCCCATCCAGGCTTCGGCCGATCAGTTTCGGGGCCAAGGCCTCAATCGCGTGAACCACCAGTTCGGTGCCCCGGCCCAGAGTGAAGGCGAGGCCGTGGCCGCTGAGACAAGGGTCATTGGTTTCCAGGATCACATAGGCGGCCGAATAGTCCGGGTCCGGATTCATCGCATCCGACCCGTCGAGGAAACGGGACGTGGGGAAGCGGACATCCAGCGTGCGGGCCGCGGAAATGGTGATGGTCAAGACGTTTCCCGATCGTGTTGTTTGCATCTGGTCGTGGCTAGGCCGCGCGCGTGAGTTGGTGTTCAAAGGCTTAGGGATCAATTGGGAGCGAAACCAGCCATGGGGCGACTGACGGGTAAGACCGCGCTGACGACGGCGGCTGGCGCGGGCATCGGCCGGGCGACCGCCCTGGCGTTCGCCGCCGCTGGGGCGAGGGTTCTGGCGACGGACATCAACCAGGGCGCTCTGGATAGCCTGAAAGCCGAAGCGCCAGGGATCGAGACCATGATCCTGGACGTGCGGTCGGATGCATCGGTGGCGGCGTTGTTCGCAGGTGGCTTTTCGCCGAACGTGCTCTTCAACTGCGCGGGTTTCGTCCACCACGGCACGATCCTCGACTGCGCGCCCGAGGACTGGGCGTTCAGCTTCGACCTCAACGTTACCTCGATGTATCGGCTGATCCGCGCCGCCCTGCCCAACATGCTGGCGGCTGGCGGGGGTTCGATTATCAACATGGCCTCGGCCGCCTCGAGCATTCGGGCGGCGGCGAACCGGTTCGTCTATGGCGCCACCAAGGCGGCGGTGATCGGCCTGACCAAGTCGGTGGCCCAGGACTTCACCACCCAGGGGGTGCGCTGCAACGCCATCTGTCCGGGCACGGTGGAGTCGCCATCGCTGGAAGGCCGCATCAACGCCTTCGCCGATCCGGTCGCCGCCCGCGCCGCCTTCATCGCCCGCCAGCCGATGGGCCGGCTGGGCAAGGCCGAGGAGGTGGCCGCCCTGGCAGTCTACCTGGCCTCGGACGAATCGGCCTTCACTACCGGAACCGCCCAGGTGATCGACGGCGGCTGGAGCAACTGACACCAGCGGAACCTTCAACCCGGGGTGGATCGATCGGGAGGCGGCGATGAAGCTTTGGGCCTAGCTGGGCGGAGGCGTGGTCGTGGTCGGCCCGGTGCTGGCGGTCGCCGTCATGAACCGCGAGGCGATGGTCGGGACCGGGAGCCTGGGGTTCATGGCCGGCGGCTCGATGTACCTGCCCGAAAACGACCCCGACACGGAAAACTCCAAACAGGCCTTGGACCCGATCGATCGGTTCCTGTGGCCGAACCTGCCCTACATGGTCCAGTTCAACGGCTCGAAGATGTTCGCGCCCAACGCGACACACGCCGCTGCAGGCCAAGAAGCAAGACTACGACGCCCTGCCCCAGATCAAGGACCACCGACTGAGGGTCGACGGAGCGATGATGCGCGGCCTTGATCGCAACGTCGGCCGGATATTGCAGGCGTTGAAGGCCGAGGGGCTCGACGACAACACCCTGGTGATCTTCACCAGCGACAATAGCGGCGCGGGCTATACCGGCCTACCGAACATCAACAAACCGTATCGCGGCTGGAAGGCGACGTTCTTCGAGGGCGGCATCCACTCACCGTATTTCATGCGCTGGCCCGATGTGATTCCGGCCGGATCCAGCTTCAGATATCCAGTTGCTCACGTGGACACCTTCCCCACCGCGGCCGCCGCGGCGGGAGCAGCGATCCCCGCCAATCTGAAACTGGACGGCGTCAACCTGCTGCCGTTCGTCACCGGCAAGGCCGCGGGCCGGCCGCACCAGACGCTCTATTGGCGGTCTGGCCAATACAAGGTGGTTCTGGACGGCGACTGGAAGCTGCAGAGCAGCGACGCGCTGAAGAAGGTCTGGCTCTACAATCTAGCCGAGGACCCGACCGAACGTCATGACATCTCCGCCAGCCGGCCCGAGAAGCTGAGGGCGATGCAAATCCTGCTCGCCCAACAGGGCGCCGGCATGGCCAAGCCTTTATGGCCCTCACTGCTGCAAGGCCCGATCTTCGTCGACCACCCGTCTGGCCGGCCGCAGAAGAAGGGCGAGGAATACATCATGTGGGACAACTAGGGATCGGTCCACGAACGCACCGGCGCCCAGACCTCAACGTCCGGCGATCACCGCGACGCCCAGGAAACTCTGCATTGCGGCGTCGGCCGTCACCAGGGCCATGCCCCGACCGCGCGCCTGGGCGATGATCAGACGGTCGAACGGGTCGGCGTGGGCCCAATCCATGTCGGCCGCGGCTTCGCAATCGGCGCCTGACGCCGGGACCTCCACGAAGCTGTTGGCGCGGATCGCGGCCAGCGGCGAGCCGGTGAAGGCCAGCTTGCCGAGCCGTCTCTTGATCGCGATCTCCCAGATCGAGGCGGAGCTGACGTAAATTCGATTGGCCGGGGCGGCGATGACGCGCCTGGCCGCCTCGCCCAAACGTGGCGAGCGCGCGTCCCACCACAGGAAAACATGCGTATCGAGCAAGATGTCCATGGCCGTGGGTCGGTTCTCAGGCGCCCCTCTCAGGCGCCACTGAACAGGGTCTCGATCGCCGGATCGGCAGCGTCGAAATCGTCGCTGATATAGCTCACACCCAAGGCGCCCGCGGGCACGCGCTCCCCGCCTAGCGTCGGCAACGGCACAATCTTTGCCTGGGGAACCCCGTTCTTGGTGATGACGATCTCCTCGCCCGCCGCCGCCCGGTCTACCAGAGATGAGAGCTTGGTCTTCGCATCATAGAGGCTGACGACGAGGGACATCACGGCTCCTTCCGGCTGCGGGGCTTCATATGATCATCCGCGCCACCTTGGTCAAGCTGACCAACATCCGGGGGCCTTGATCGCGGGCGGCAGAGGCTGCAGTTGCAGGATGTCGCCGATGTCGGCGCGCCCTCGAAGCGCCAGCGCACCGCGCCGCAATGACGCGACCCGTCCATCCGCTCTCCTTCTCATCGCGTCCAGGACATTGACGACGTCGATTGTTGGCGTGAGTTTCGGTGATGGAAAAGGTCCTGCGTGTCTGTCTGGCCAATAGTAGCCGCAGCCCGATGATGCAGGCTGGTCTGCAACGGCGCCTGGGCGGAGACTTTCAGGTCGAGAGCGCCGGCGTCGGCGATGCATCGACGACCATCGTTGTCGCCAACGCGGAGAACGGCGGCATTCCCGATCCCTATGAATTTGGACTGCAGGGATATCGGGACTGCCTGGCGCTTCTGGACGTGGTCATGCCCGAAATCACCCGGAAGATCACATCTGCCTGAGCTCTGCGGAATTCAGGGTCTGGGTCTGCTCATGCGCCCCATCGGCCGACGGCTGTTCTATCCGGCGACGTAGAAGCGAAGAGTGGGCTCCGTCCAGGTTGTCCCCGACGCCGATCTTTGTGTATGTATGAATATCATTACTGATGGAGACTCCGCCGTGGCCCATGTGATTACGATCAACCGTCCCGACGTGGTCGCGCTGATCGAGGAAGCGGCCGAGCGGCTGACCGGCGGCAACAAGACCGCCGCCGTCAGCCTCGCGGTTCGCCGCCTGCTCGAGCAGGACCAGCGGGAAGGGTCGCTGTTTGGCGCGCACCCTGGCTCGGTCCGCGTGCGTGCGGGTGTCGACCTGACCGCGCCCGTCCTGGACGTCGAACCGGACGCCCAGACCGGCGCGGAACTCGATCGGTGATCACCTCACTGCTGCTCGACACCCACATCGCGCTCTGGCTCGATAGCGGAGACGGGCATCTGCGCGCGCCCACGCGAGCCTTGATCGACAGCTGTTGGGCGGGTGGCGGAACGATCTATCTGAGCGCGGTCACGGCTTGGGAGATCGCTTTGCTGGTCGATCTGGACCGGATCGATCTGGACGTGACGGCCACGCGGTGGGTGGAGCGCTTCCTGGCGAGGCCGGGGATCGCGGCCGCGCCTTTGGACTGGCGTTCGGCCAGCGGCGCCTATGGCCTGGACCCGCTGGAGAACCGAGACCCCGCTGACCGGCTGCTGATCGCCACGGCGATCGAACTCGGCTGCCCCTTGGTCACCTATGACAACCGAATCACCGCGTTCGCGGCCAGCCACGGTCGGCGACACCACTTCTCCGTACTGACCGAACTTCAGATTTCCTGATTTCACGTCCGGGCTGTGGCAGTCCGCACGAACGTCCAGAGTCGGGCCGGGGACTGGCGGCAATGTCCGACCCAACTCGGAGATTCCCGAGGTCCGCTGTATGAGCGATCAGCGCGGCCGGGTCACGTTCGCCTGACCGGATGCGCGCTCCGTTTTTCCGGAAGGTACACGAACCGATCTCGAACGGCGGCGAACAATCCCGGCGGCAACACGCCGTAGACGATGGAGGAATCGTCACTTCCCGGCCGGCGTCGCAAATCGGGGCTGGGCCAGACGAATTCGTTCCACTCCGACAGTATGATCCAGGATCGCGCGCCGTCGAGATCGAGGCGGCGATGGCGCAGGGGCGCCGGCCTACCCGTGCCGTGGTTCGAGGCGACATTGACACACACAACCAGATCACCTGGGTCGATAGCGTCACTCATGGCTTCCATCCATAGAATTCAGCGTTGCGACCATTGGCCGACACTGTAGCGCGGGGGGGGCAATG
>JAYVYH010000366.1:0-2956 GCA_043784385.1 Caulobacteraceae bacterium
GTGCGCCGCCAGCCGCCGAAGGCCGAACAGACGGCCGGCGTCCAGGACATGCTGAACGCGGTCTGCGGCTTCCTTCCCTGGCTGGACGATCCCGAAGCCATGCGGGTGCTGCTGTCGGGACCGATCTATCACTCGACCCCGAACGCCTGGCTGGGCACCTTCCATGGCCTGGGGGCAAATATCTTCGTGGCCGCCAAGTTCGACCCGGAACAGATGCTGGCCAATGTCGAGCGCCATCGGATCACCCATTTGCTGGCGGTGCCGACGATGTTCGTGCGGCTGCTGAAACTGCCAGAGGCTGTGCGCCGCAAATACGACCTCTCCAGCCTGAAATTCGTGATGCACGGCGCGGCGCCCTGCCCGGTGCACATCAAGCGGGCGATGATCGACTGGTGGGGACCGGTGATCAGCGAGCATTACGGCGGCACCGAGACCGGGGCGGTGACCTATCTGGATTCCGAGCAGTGGCTGGCCCACCCGGGGTCGGTGGGTAAACCGTTGGACACCGTCAGGCTGATGGTGCTGGGCGAGGACGGCGAGCCGATCGACACGGGTGGGACCGGCGAGGTGGTCGCCTGGCACCAATACTATCCCGACTTCACCTACCATGGAGACGACGCCAAGCGGGCGCGGGCGCAGAAGCAGGGCCTGGTGAGTCTGGGCGACGTCGGCTACCTCGATCAGGATGGCTTTCTGTATCTCTGCGGACGGGCGTCGGACATGATCATCTCCGGCGGGGTGAACATCTATCCGGCCGAGATCGAGGCGGAAATCCTCAAACTGGCCGGCGTCGCTGACTGCGCGGTGTTCGGTATTCCCGACGAAGAGTTCGGCGAACAGGTCTGCGCGGTGATCCAGCCGAGGCCGGGCGTCATTCTGGACGAGGCGGAGGCTCGCGCCGAGTTGCGGCGGACATTGGCCGGCTACAAGGTCCCTCGGCGGATCGAGTTCAGCGACAAACTGCCGCGCGAGGATTCCGGCAAGATCTTCAAACGTAAACTGCGCGAGCCCTATTGGGAGAACGCCGGCCGATCGATTTAGCCCGGCGACAAAATGGGCCAAGGTGCGATCACCTTGGCCCATCCCCTGTTTCACACCGGCCCCCCGTAGCCGCGAGGCCGGCGCCCCCCCGCGGCGCCTCGGTCAACGCTACTGGCTAAGCAGCTGGACAAGAGCAGGATCGAAGGCTCCCGCCTGTGGCCGGAGGCCAAAGAGCCTGCCGTCGAAAGACCACCAAGCCCAGCCGATCCCGTTTTTCTCGGCGGTCAGTCTGACCAGCTTGATCCAGTTCGCGCGGCTGGTCGGATCGGCCACGCTGGTGGCGCCGAACTCGTTCATGATCAAGGGCACCTGCTTCTGGGTCGCCCAGCTGATGCCAGTGTTCATGTAGGCCGCGACCTTTGCATTAGTCCATTCAGTCGTATCTGTGGATCCGACCGGCTTGGGGAAGCGATAGTTGGGCAATGCCGTGACAATGACACCTTGCGATGAAATCTGCACCGGCTGGTATACGTGCATGGTGTAGACGATGTTCTGGTCGGGCAGAACGTTGAGATATTGGAAGTTGGTCGGAATATCACTCGCCGCTGGCGGTACGATCACGGTGTGGTCCGGCGCGCTCTTGCGGATGATCGCGACGAGCTGGGGTGCGAACGTATTCCAGGTAGTGGTGTCATAGTGAGGCTCGTTCAGGGTCTCAAAGAACACCTGGTCCGGTGTGTATTGTGGGGCGTAACGACTGGCCACGACATCCAGAGACCGGCTGATGATATCCTGGGATTGATCATGGGTCAGCGCCAGGACCGATCTCTGGGGCTGGATGCACAGGGTTACCGACAACCCCGCTTGGACGAAGGTAGCCACCGCCTGATCCAGGCGGGTAAGGGCCTGCGCGACCCGGGCCGCGGAGGACGGCAGCTTCTGGCCATCGACCGGAACACCCGTCAGCATATAACTGGGGTCGATCGGAATTCTGACATAGGTAAAGCCCATCGCCTGAAGTTGAGCGATGTCCGTGGCGTCATAGGTGACAATTCTCGAATTGTTGACGATGTTGTCGGCATTGATGCCGCGGGCCAGCAGCGCCAGACGGCTGGCCGGCACCTGAGTGGCCGACAACGCCTCACCAGGGCCAGAAAGCAAAACCAGGAGCGCGGCTCCAGAAAATACAATCGCTTGCTTCAGTTTCGATAGGGCGCCCTTGGTTTTAACAAACGGGCGCGCCCGGTGCGTGATATCGAATTGCATGTTAATCTCCATTTAATATGCTAAAAATTAATCATTACTTTCAATTACGCAGATTATATCGTATCAATTTTCCGAATAATTGATTTTTGAATCGCCGATGTCTTTGGCTTGAGGGCTTTTTGGAGTCTCCCTATCCGCAAAAACGCTTAGTCTTAAATGAATACTTTCCCAAAAGGCGTTAGGATTGAATAATAGCGCGGTCAATTACTGCTTTATCCATTACAAAACATTCCTTTGGGCGTGAGGTTCGGCCTTTTCTGCGATCTAAACGTCCATACTGTTAATAAACGATGCCAAACTGCTTCTGTAAATGGTCAAAATAACACAAAACTATGCGACAAAATGACGCTAAAAAGCCAGGTCTTACCTCGTCATTGAATCGTTACGCTTTTGCATAACGTTTTGTAACAAATTAATATACGGAATTTGACCGGCCCGAGCGGTCAAATATTTAAGACTGATTTATTTAAATTTTAGCCCGGCCGGTAAGCCCATGACTCGGCGCGGGGGCGCGGCGAGCCCCATGGTTCAGCCTTTGACAAGCCTTGCTCCAGGGCCTCTGATCGCTGAAAATCTCGCGAAAGCCGATTGCCGCTCGGCTGCTCGAACAACATCAGGGAAGACCGAATGGAAACGCAGGACCAGTACGACCGCATCAAACAACGGTTCGCCGAGGCGCGGGACCTGCGCTTGAAATACCGGCCCGAGG
>JAYVYH010000367.1:0-6965 GCA_043784385.1 Caulobacteraceae bacterium
AAACCGCCTGTAGCGGCACGATCGTCAAGCCGGCGGTCGACAGGACATTGACGAAATGCCCGGACGCCTGCCGGCGGAACACCGCCAGGGCGGCGGCGATCCCGTAGAGGACGCCTTTCAGATTGACGTCCATCATTGTCTCCCAGTCCTCGGCGGCTAGCTCGTCCAGCAGCGAGATCGGCCCGACGCCGGCATTGTTGACCAGGACAGCGAGCTGGCCGAAGCGCTCGAGCGCCAGGTCGACCCTGGCGGCCAGGTCGCCTCGCCGCGTCACGTCCGTGGCCACGAATACGGCCTGGCCGCCGGCCGCGGTGATCAGCTCGGCGAGCGCACCCAGCCGGTCGGCCCGGCGCGCGCCGAGCACCAGCCTGGCGCTGCGCTCGGCCAGCCGAAACGCGGTGGCCTCGCCGATGCCGCTGCTGGCCCCGGTGATCGCCACGACCTTGCCTTCGATGCCCGACATCAAGTCGCTCTTCCCGTTCCGCGCTGCTGAGAACACGACAGTGCCGCCGGGTCCGCCCACGCTTGCCACCACCCCCGCCGGACACGAATCCTCGTCCGCCCAGGGCCCGATCGACCGGCCTAGCGGAATCCACCATGCTTCGCTCATCCCGGCAAACGAGCAGGTGGGACGTCCGGCGGTCAGCGCCCCTCGCCCATCCCCGCCAGCCAGTCGTCGGCCTCGTTGGCGATCCAGGCCTCAGCCTCGGCCCTGGTCAGGAAACGACTGATGCGCTTCTCCCGGCCATCGGGAAAAACGACTTGCACGAACCAGCCGGGCGAACCTTTGATCGGGTGCGGTGTCAGGGTCAGCTCTTTTGCCATGACCACATTGTGCCACGCTTCGCCTGATCGCGAACCGGGCCGAGCCGGAGTTTTCAGCACGTCCCGCCCCATGTCCGCCAACCGCAGGTCGGCCGGTTTCAACGCTGAGGGTGATCGTCGCATACGCCGCTGAGTCGCCTCGCCAGTCGCGGCTCGGGATGTTTGGAACCGAGCGTCTCGTGGCGATAAAGTCTTGGCCGGCGTGCCGATGGTGTCGCGCCAAATGATGGATATCATTGACCGATCTGGGCGTCTTGCTCAGCGATTCCGACAGGGGTCGACATCCGGGCGGTGTGCATTGGGCTGGGGAGTAATGAATGGGGTTTAGGGGCGGTACTCCACGAAGGCTCTTGTTCGCCGCACTATGCGTGGGTGCAGGAATCGCATGCTGCACAGGCTCTTCAGCCTCCGCGCAAGAGGTACACGCGAACAAGACGGGTGATCTAAAGCATCTGTCCGACAAATTGCAGCGCGACATGACCGAGGCGCAGGTTTCGGTAGCCGAAAAATTCAAACCCAATTGGGTCTCGCTGGACACATGCGGCGCCGACACACAAAGTCCGTGGCAGTGCAAACGATATCACTATGAACTATATTCCGGGTATCGAATGGCCCACGAACTGAGCATCTATTTCTACAACGACGCCGGAGACGTATGGAAGGTCAATAGCTGGACGATGTACTAGCGATACCGGAGCCGGCCGACCGCCGGCCTCACCCCGCGGCGAGCGCCAGCGCCGCGTCGCGTATCTGGGTCAGGGTTGTGGACGGGCTGATCGCGTCGGCGCTGATCTTCAGGTGCAGGATCGACGGAAGTCCGGAGGCCCGCGCCGCCTCGAACGCCGGTCCGAAGGTGTCGGTGGTCTCCACCGTCGCCCCGAAGCCGCCAAACGCCCGACCGTAGGCGGCGAAATCCGGGTTCTTCAGCTCGGTGGCCGAGACCCGGCCCGGGAACTCCCGCTCCTGGTGCATGCGGATAGCGCCATAGGAGGCGTTGTCGGCGACGATGACCACGATCGGCAGGCCGTACTGCACCGCGGTCGCGAACTCCTGGCCATTCATCAGGAAATCGCCGTCGCCATTGATCGAGAGCACCAGCTTTTCAGGGTAGAGCCGCTGGACCGCCACCGCCGCCGGCATCCCGTAGCCCATCGAGGCCGAGGTCGGCGCCAAGTGGCCGCCCAGCCGGCGGAAACGGAAGAAGCGGTGGATCCAGCCGGCGTAGTTGCCCGCCCCGTTACAGATGATCGCCTCGTCGGGCAGGCGCCCTCGCAGCCAGACAATGACCTCGCCCAGGTTCACGCCGCCCGGCTGCGGCGTAGCGGTCTGCGACCAGGCCAGGTAGTCGGCGTGGGCGGCCGCGGTCTCAGCGCGCCAGGCGATCTTCGCCGGCGCGGCCATCGCGGCCAGAGCGGCGGCGAACCGCTGCGGCGAGGCGTGGACCGCCAGGTGCGGGCTGTAGACGCCGCCCAGTTCCTCGGCGCCCGGATGGACGTGGACCAGCCGGGTCTTCGGCCCCGGGATGTCGAACAGGCCATAGCCCTGGCTCGGAATCTCGCCGATCCTCCCGCCGACCCAGACGATCAGGTCCGCCGCCTTGACCCGCGCGATCAGCTTGGGATTGGGCGCCAGGCCAAGATCCCCGGCGTAGCAGGGATGCAGCGGGTCAAACAGGGTGGCGCGGCGGTAGCTGGTCATCACCGGCATGTCGAACCGCTCAGCGAAAACCCGCACGGCGTTCCGCGCCGCCTCGTCCCAGCGCGACCCGCCCAGCACGAAAATTGGCCGCTTGGCCTCTGAAATTAAAACGGAAAGTGCGTCCATGTCCTCGGCGCCCGGTGCGGTCTCGACGGCGCGGAAGGCCGGCGCGTCCTCTACCCAGACCAGCTCGTTCAGCATGTCCTTGGGCAGGGCAAGGACCACAGGCCCAGGCCGGCCGGCCGTGGCGGTATGGAAGGCGCGTGAGACCAGCTCCGGCACCCGCTCGGCGACGTCGATCTCGGCCGTCCACTTGGTCATCGAGCCGAACACCGCGCGATAGTCCAGCTCCTGGAACGACTCGCGGTCCTTCAGCCCACGTTCGACCTGGCCGACGAACATGATCATTGGCGTTGAGTCCTGGTGAGCGATGTGGATGCCCGCCGATGCGTTGGTCGCCCCCGGCCCGCGGGTGACGAAGCAGACGCCCGGCCGCCCGGTCGCCTTGCCGACCGCCTCGGCCATCATCGCCGCCCCGCCTTCCTGGCGGCAGACGGTGACGGTGATCGGGCTGTCGATCAGCGCGTCCAGCACGCCGAGAAAACTTTCCCCCGGCACGCAGAAGACGTGCTCGACGCCGTGGACGACCAGTTGGTCGACCAGGGCCTGGGCGGCGGTGCGGGACGGCGCGGGCAGTGCGTTCGGCTTGTGGAACATGAAAAGGGTCCATTCAGGTGTCAGGGGCCGAAGATCACCGCCTCGGTGAAGGCGAGATCGTTGATCCGAGGTTCGGCTGGCCCCTTGAAAAACTTGGGCGACTTGCCGTCGAAATAGCGGCCGACCAGGCCCGGGATCGGTCCGTTGGCGTCGCTGATTGCAAGTAGCGCCCCGTGGCGGGCGAGCGCACGGCCGAGCGCGCCGGCGCAGAGCACGAAGTCGGCGGTGTCGTGGCACCAGATCAGCTGGACGACGCCGACAAGCGAATAGCGGATGTCCCGGCGGGCGAAGACGAACGGGATCGCACGGCCGTCGGTTTCGCAGACCAGGCAGAGGCAGTCCTGCGCCGCATGCGCCTTGAGGAGGTCGATCGCCTGGGCGTCGAGCCCGCCCACCGGCGCCTCATCTGGTCCGACGGCGCGCACCCAGGCCCCCTGGCGCGGCCGCGCCAGAAGCGGCAGCGACAGGAACTGGCCGCGGGTCAGCGGGCGGAAACCCATGGCATTCAGCACCGGCAGCGAATGGCCCACCGGCGAAGTGTTCAGATAGACCGCATCCTTACGCCGCAGCGCCATAGTCACCAGCAGGGTGGCGAAGCTGCGGAAGGCCGGCCGCACGTACCAGCTGGAGACGTTGAAACACGCCCGCTGGTCGCTTTCGCCGGTGAACAGCAGCAAAAGCACGCCCACCAGCGCGTCATCGACGTCCAGCACATAGCCATAGCGCGGCGCACCCTCCGGTGCCGGCCGCCGGGCCATCCGCTCAAATCCGCTGGTCCAATACTTGCGTGACCGGACCGGAAAGCCTTCGCACAGAAGGTCCGCCACAGCGTCCAGATCGGCAGCCCGGATCTGGCGGCATCGGACTTTCGGAGGCTCGGCGATCGACATTCGGAGTACGACCATGAAACAGACGACAATCCCCAGTGACAGCCGTGAGCCCGCCTCAGCAAGACTCGTGCAAGGCGAAACCGGTTCTGTGCGGGACCAGGTGGTGCTGCAGTTCCACGAGGCCGCGGCCAATCAGGAAAAGCGCCTGCTGCCGCTGACCGACAATCTGGTGCTGCTGGAGTCGGGCCTCGACTCCCTGTGCTTCGCGATCATCGTCGCCGAGCTGGAAGACAACCTAGGCCTGGACCCCTTCTCCGACGCTGACGAAGTGTTTTTCCCCGTCACCTTCGGTGATTTCGTCGCCCTTTACGAAACTTCGGCCGCAAAAGCAGCGAAATAGATGTCGGATCTGCGCGGTCTACTGGCCAAGGCGGCGCCCGGCGCGGCGCGGCTGCACGGCCCGGATACGAACCTGGAGCTGGCTAAGCTGGCCGTGAAAACCGGCCTCGGGGCCGTGCGCGCGGGCCTGGCCGGCCGCTCGGTGCTGCTGCGCACGCACAGCCAGCTGGGCGCGGCTCAGGCTGTGGTCGAGCTGGACGGGCTGGCGCGCCGCTTCGTGCTTTGCCCGCCGGATCTGGCCGAGGCGCACCTCGCCTATGTGATCAAGGCCGCGGGCGTTGAGGCGATCGTCACCGACGCGGCCGACCCGGCGCTTGCGGCGCTGGGGCCGCCGGTCCACGTCCTCGCCCCGCCGGCGCAAACCGTTCCAGAATCGGACACTTCGCCCGCGCCGACCGAGTGGCTGCTGTTCACCTCCGGCACGACTGGCGCGCCGAAGATGGTGATCCACGACCTCGCCGGCCTCACCGGCGCAATCCGCCCCGGGCCCGTCGGGGCCGCCACCATCGTCTGGGGCACCTTCTACGACATCCGCCGCTACGGCGGCCTGCAGATCCTACTGCGCGCCCTGACCGGCGGCTCTGCGATGATCCTCTCCGACGCGAATGAGCTGCCCGCCGACCACCTGGTCCGGCTAGGCGCCCTCGGCGTCACCCACCTGTCGGGCACCCCGTCGCACTGGCGGCGCGCCATGATGACCCCGCAGGTCTGCGCCATCGCCCCCGGCTACGTCCGCCTTTCCGGCGAGATCGCCGACCAAGCGGTGCTCGACAGCCTAAAGGCCGCCTTCCCGGCCGCCGCCATCGGCCACGCCTTCGCCTCCACCGAGGCCGGCGTCGGTTTCGAGGTCGACGACGGACTGGAGGGCTTCCCCGCCGATTTCGTCGGCCGGCCGGACGGCCCAGTGGAGATGAAGGTCGAGGACGGCTCGCTGCGCATCCGCTCGGCCCGCGCCGCGCACGGCTATGTGGGCGCCGAGCCCCCCACCCTGGCCGACGCCGACGGTTTCGTCGACACCGGCGACATGGTCGAGCTGAAGGCGGGCCGATGGCATTTCGACGGCCGTCGCAACGGCGTGATCAACGTCGGCGGGCTGAAGGTGCATCCCGAAGAGGTCGAAGCGGTGCTCAACGACCTGCCGGCCGTGCGCATGTCGCTGGTGCGCGCGCGTAAAAACCCGATCACCGGCGCGGTGGTCACCGCCGACGTCACCCTGGTCGATCCCAGCGCCGCCGAGACGCCCGAGGGGCAGCGGGCCCTGCGCGACGCCATCCTGTCGGCCTGCCGCGCCGTCCTGCCGCCGCACAAGGCGCCCGCCTCGGTCCGCTTCGTGCCGTCGCTGAACATCACCGCCGGCGGAAAACTGGACCGCACCTATGCCTGATCAGGCCCTGCGGTCCGTCATCGTCACCGGGGCCAGCCGTGGCGTCGGCCTGGCCATTGCCCGCCGTCTGGCCGCCGGCGGCTTTCGGATCATCGCCATCGCCCGCGGCGACACCGCGGCCCTGGCCGCCGCCCGGGTAGAATCCGACGCCGGCGCCGGCGAGATCGTCTTGCGTCCCTTCGACCTGTCCCAGATCGAGACGATTGGCGAGTTCATCCGCGGCCTCAGGGCTGAGTTCGGCGCGCCCTACGGCCTAATCAACAACGCCGCCCTCGGCACCGACGGGCTCCTGGCCAACATGCACCTCAGCCAGATCGAGGCCCTGGTGCGGCTGAACACCCTCTCGCCGATCGTGCTGACCAAGTTCGTCGCCCGCGCTATGATGTCATCCGGCGGCGGTCGGATCGTCAATATCTCTTCGGTAATCGGCTCGACCGGCTACAGTGGGCTTTCGGTCTATGGCGCGACCAAGGCCTCGCTGCTGGGCTTCACCCGCTCTCTGGCCCGCGAGCTCGGCCGGCTGGACATCACAGTCAACGCGGTCGCGCCCGGTTTCATGGACACCGAGATGACCGCCAGCCTGGGCGACGGACAGCGCGACCAGGTCGCCCGCCGCAGCGCTCTGAGGCGCCTCGTGACCCCTGAAGACGTGGCTGCCAGCGTCGACTATCTTCTCAGCGACGCTGGCCGCAATGTGACCGGTACGGTGCTGACCGTGGACGCGGGCAATACGGCGTGACGCCTGGCGCGGAGTTCAATATTCCGCTCATCCCCGCGAAAGCGGGGACAAGCGATTTGGGGGTAACGCCGTAAACCTCCCGTGAGGCGTGCGGCAGGGCAAACTAGTACCCGCTATCGCGATTGTCTGATTCGTGATTCAGCGATGGGATGCTTCCCAAGGCTGCAGAAGTCCGGCTGACGCCGGAAGATCGTTTGACGCTGGAAGCGCGTGTTCGGGCTCCGACGACGGAGCAACGCGATGTCCTTCGCGCTCGGATTGCCTTGCTGGCGAGCGAGGGCCGCTCGACGCGCGCGATCGCCAAGGCGGTGGATGTGATGGCGCGCACGGTCAGCCTTTGGCGGGGACGATATTCCCGTGAAGGCTTGGCCGG
>JAYVYH010000368.1:0-2160 GCA_043784385.1 Caulobacteraceae bacterium
CAACCCGCGACGAGGTGATGGAGACCATGGGCATGGCGATCTACATGGGTGCGGGGCCGAGCGTGATGTACGCCGCGCAGGCGCTTGAAGCCTTCGACCAGTTCAGTGCTCGGACTGCGGGGAAATGAACCAGGATCGGCGCTTCCCACCGGGTGCGCGCGCTGACCCCTTGATGTCGTGTGCGCATATTATAGAACACGAAGATGTCTAAAGCCGTTGCCCTTGCCCTTGCGCCATCAGAAGATTTGTCGGTACTCGAAGAGAGCGCCCACGCCGCAGCGCGGTTGCTGAAGCTCCTGGCCAGCGAGCAACGACTGTTGCTGCTGTGCCGCCTTGTCGAGGGTGAAACCTCGGTCGGTGACCTCGCCGAGCACGCCAAGCTGGCGCAGTCGGCGGCCTCGCAGCATTTGGGCAAGATGCGCGCCGAGGGGCTGGTGGCGACACGCCGCGAAGCTCAGACGATCTACTATCGGCTGGCGGATCCGGCCGCTATCCGCGTGCTCGACACGCTTTGCGACATCTACCGCCGAAAGTAGGCTCGGTGCGCCCACTCCAGAAGAGATTTGACGGTGTAGCCGCGTCGCATAAGGCCTCGCTTGGGGACCCTATTGGCAGCTCGCACGTTATGGGCCTGGAACCCTGTCGCACCTTCTGAACTCCGCACCCGGACGCTAGTCACCATCGCGGGGGCAGGCTCAGGGGATGGCTTCAGGTTCACCCGCTCGCAGCGACGGCGAGCCTGAGGCAAGGCATGGCCACCACCCCGTCTCGACACTCTGCCCCTGCGCCCCTGGTCAAAGCGGCGGCTTCGGCGAATGATGATGTGCTTGGCGGCCTGACAAGCGACGAAGCGCGCCATCGGCTTGAAGCGTCTGGCCCGAACGCCATGCCGGATACGGCCGACCATCCCTTGCGCGCGGCGCTCCTGAAATTCTGGACGCCCGTGCCCTGGATGCTTGAGGCCGCGGTTGTTCTTCAGCTCGTGCTGGGGAAAGCCGTCGAGGCGGCGATCATCGCTGGCCTTCTCGTGTTCAACGCGGCGCTCGGTCTCTTCCAGGAAAGCCGCGCCCAGGCGACCCTCCGCGCCCTGAAGTCCAGGCTTGCGCTCAACGCTTCTGTTCATCGCGACGGCGCATGGAAGACCGTGCCTGCCGCGGATTTGGTGGTCGGCGATGTCGTGAAGCTGTCCCTTGGCGGGGTGGTCGCCGCGGATGTGGAGCTCACAGGCGGCGAGGTGTTGCTCGATCAGTCCATGCTCACGGGCGAGTCCTTGCCCATCGAGGCCGGCGCCGGTGTCCAGACCTTTGCCGGCGCGTTGGTGCGGCGCGGCGAAGCGCTCGCCGAGGTAACGGCCACGGGCGTGCGCACCAAGTTTGGCCGCACTGCCGAGCTTATCCGAACCGCCCACGTGGAGAGTTCTCAGCAGAAGGCGGTGCTGCGCGTGGTGCGCAACCTCGCCGCCTTTAATGGCGTCGTCATCGTGGGGTTGGTGACCTATGCCTATTTTCTCAAGCTGCCGCCGGCCGAGATCATCCCCCTGGTCCTGACGGCGGTGCTTGCATCGATACCGGTCGCGCTGCCGGCCACCTTCACGCTCGCGTCGGCGCTCGGCGCGCGGGCTCTGGCCAAGCTGGGCGTGCTTCCGACCCGTCTCTCCGCCGTCGATGAAGCGGCCACCATGGATGTCCTCTGCGCCGACAAGACCGGCACCCTGACGCGCAACGAATTGACCGTGGCCAGCACCCGTGCCCTGGCCGGCTTTGACGAAGCGCAGGTGCTGGCCCTGGCTGCCTTGGCCAGTTCGGATGGCGGGCAGGATCCGGTCGATGCTGCTATCCGAGCCGCGGCCGCCGGTGAAGCTAATTCTGATACGCCCAAGTTGCTTAAGTTCACGCCGTTCGATCCCGCGACGAAGATGTCCGAGGCGAGCGCGACCGATTCGGCGGGACATCCCCAGCGGATCGTGAAAGGCGCATTCGCGGTCGTCGCCGGCCTCGCCCAATCATCGCCAACCGCGGCCACGGTGGCGGACGAACTGCAGGGCCAGGGCTTTCGGGTGTTGGCGGTTTCGGCCGGTCCGCCGGCCGCGATGAAGCTGGTGGGGCTGATCGCCCTTAGCGACCCGCCTCGAAAGGACTCAGCGGCCCTGATCAGCGAACT
>JAYVYH010000369.1:0-6681 GCA_043784385.1 Caulobacteraceae bacterium
TTGTTGAGCACGATCTGGTCGGCGAAGGCGATCTGCTCGCGGGCCTCGCGGCTCTCAGACAGGCTGAGCAACACATGCTTCGCATCGACCACCGTGGTCACCGAATCCAGCCGCGCCTTGCCCTTGACCTCCTCGTCTACGAAAAACGTCTGCGCGACTGGGCCGGGGTCGGCCAGCCCGGTGGTTTCGATGATGATGGCGTCGAAGCCCCGCGTGGCGCTGGCCTGGCGCTTCATCAGACCGTGCAGCACCCGGATAAGGTCGCCCCGCACCGTGCAGCAGACGCAGCCGTTGTTCATCTCGAACACCTCCTCGTCGGCGCCGACGACCAGATCGCCGTCGATGCCGATCTCGCCAAATTCATTGACGATCACCGCATAACGCTGGCCGTGGTCCTCCGAGAGGATGCGATTGAGAAGCGTGGTCTTACCGGCGCCGAGGTAGCCGGTAAGGACGGTGACGGGGATCTTGGTCATGGACTGATAGATAGGGTGTGAAAGGCGCGGCGTCCAAGCCGAAGCGCTTTGACGGGCTCACCGCCTTGACTCATCGGGAACCGCGAGTATACCTCGCCATCCTTCGCCCGCGGGTCCTTCGCGGGCGCTGCCGTCTTGCGCGTCCTCTCTCTCAAAGATACCGAAGGTTTCAAACCATGTACGCTGTGATCAAGACCGGCGGCAAACAATACCGGGTCCAAGCCGGCGATTTGCTGGTGGTGGAAAAGCTCGCCGGCGAGCCGGGCGCCCAGGTTGCGTTCCAGGAAGTGCTGATGATCGGCGAGGGCGCGGACGTCACCGTCGGCGCGCCGCTGGTCGAGGGCGCCACGGTCAGCGCGACGCTGGTCGAGACCCGCCGGGACGACAAGATCAAGGTGTTCAAGAAAATCCGCCGTCAGGGCTATCGCCGCACCCAAGGGCACCGTCAGTCGCAAACCGTGCTGCGCGTCACCGGCATCACCGGAGCGGGCATGGAGGCCGCCTGGGACGGCGAAGTCGACCTGACGCCGCTATCGGTCCTCAAGGCCCGCGCTCAGAACCTGGCCCGTAGCCAGGAGGCGGCGGAAGCCAAATGGGCTTCGCGCGCCGAGCGCAAAGCCGCCCGAACCGCCAAAGCCTAGCCCCCAAAGCCCAGCCCCAAGATTTCGGAGACCTGAACCATGGCACACAAGAAATCCGGCGGCTCCTCGCGTAACGGTCGTGACTCGTCCGGCCAGCGCCTGGGCGTGAAGAAGTTCGGTGGCGAGGCCGTTCTCGCCGGCAACATCCTCATTCGCCAGCGCGGCACCAGATATTGGCCGGGCGAGAATGTCGGCATCGGCAAGGATCACACCCTGTTCGCCACCGCCCATGGCGCGGTGAAGTTCATCACCAAGAAGAACGACCGAACCTATGTGAACATCATCGTGCCGACCCAGGTCGCCCTCGCCGCCGAATAGGCGATCCGCCTTTCTCTTGTCGGATCGCGCCATAAAACAGCGATCCGGATCAGAACTCCCTTGAAGCGGGGAAACCGAAACGCCCGGTTTCCCCGTTTTCATTTGCGGACCCCGGCCGGGTCCGGCGCCGCTGGGAGGAGAAAAACATCATGGCTGACGCCACGCCCTGGCCCACCCTTCAGACACCGCGCCTAGCGCTGCGCGCGCTGCGCCGCGATGACGCCCCCGATCTCGCGCGGCTGGTTAACGACGCGGACATCGCGCGCATGACCACCTCCATCCCGCATCCATTCCCGGACGGCGCCGCCGAAGACTTTATCGAACGCATGGCCAACTGCGACGCCCGGCGGGAAGGCGTGTTCGCGGTGGAGGTCCGCGACCGGGGATTCGCCGGCGTTCTGGGCTTTCATCCCGACAGTTCGGGCGTCCCGGAAATCGGCTACTGGCTCGGCCGACCCTATTGGGGCCAGGGCTATATGACCGAAGCGGTCGGCGCCGCCCTGACCTGGGCCGGCGACGGCTGGGGCAAGCGCTATGTCCTGTCGGGCCATTTCGCCGACAACCCGGCCTCGGGCCAGGTCCTGATCAAGGCCGGCTTTCTATATACGGGAGACGTCCTGCCCCGATACTCGGCGGGGCGTGGACAGGACGCGGCGACGCGGATGATGGTCTGGCTGGCGTGAAATCTACGACATGCCGGAAGATGGGGCTGACAAACCCGCCGGAGCCCGCTATGTGGGTCATAGATATCGTCCGTTAGCGCTGGATGGCGTTTACGAGCGGCGGCCCAAAAGGCCCGCCGCTTTTTCTTTGCCTGATCCGGCGCCTCGTTTTGGAAGGCCATTTCGCCCTGCGCGGCAAGACCAGCGAAGACCGTCAACTGCTTGAACTGCTCGACCCCGTCGCGTTGGGCGCGGGCTATGAGATCGTACGTCTGCGCCTGATGGGCGGCACGGTGGCGCGGCGGTTGCAGATCATGGCCGAGCGCGAGGACGGGACCATGCTGGTCGAGGATTGCGCCGCCCTGGCCCGGGCGTTGAATCCGGTGCTGGACGCGGCCGACCCGATCACCGGCGACTACACCCTGGAGGTTTCCAGCCCCGGCATCGACCGGCCGCTGACTCGGCTGAAGGATTTTACGGCCTATGAGGGCTTCGAGGCCCGCCTGGAGATCGATCGGCTGGCCGAGGGCCGCAAGCGGTTCAAGGGCGAACTGGCCGGCGTCGACAACGGCCATGTGGCGATCAATCTCGAGGGCGAGGCGGAAACTGCGCTGCTGCCTTTCGAATGGCTGATCGAGGCCAAGCTGGTGATCAACGACGCCCTGATGAAGCGCGGCGCCGACGAGCGGGCGGCACGGATGGATATCTCCCCTTCTCCACCCGTTTTGGGGGAGGGGGACTCCGAAGGAGTGGAGGGGGAGAAGCCGCGCAAGCCTCGCCAGGACGCCCCTATCCCCGGCTCCGCTGGGACTTCCCCCATAGGGGAAAGAGAAAAGAAATCACCCAAACCCGCCCGCCGACCGGGCAAGACTGACATCCTGACCGATGAGAAGGACTGACTGATGAGCACCCTGACCGGCATTTCCGCCAACCGGCTCGAACTTCTGCAGATCGCCGACGCCGTGGCGCGCGAGAAATCCATCGAGCGCGAGGTGGTGGTCGAGGCCATCGAGGAGGCAATCCAGAAGGCGGCCCGTAGCCGCTACGGCGCCGAACACGACATTCGCGTCCACATCGATCCCAAGACTGGTGAAACGGAAATCACCCGGGTGGTCACCGTCGTCGCCGACGAGCAGGAAGAAGAGATCAACGAATACGCCCAGCGCCGACTGTCCGAAGCGCTGGCCACCGACAAGACCGCCGAAATCGGCAAGACCTACACCGAAGTCCTGCCGCCCTTCGAGTTTGGCCGCGTCCAGACCCAGATGGCCCGCCAGGTGGTGACCGGAAAAGTCCGCGAGGCGGAGCGCGAACGCCAGTACGAAGAGTTCAAGGACCGCGTCGGCGAGATCGTCAACGGCAGCGCCAAGCGGGTCGAATATGGCAATGTCATCGTCGACCTGGGCCGGGGCGAGGGCATCATGCGCCGCGACCAGTCGATCCCCCGAGAGACCTTCCAGGTCGGCGACCGGGTGCGGGCCTACATCTATGACGTGCGCCGCGAGACCAAGGGTCCGCAGATCATGCTCAGCCGCGCGCACGGCGGCTTCATGGCCAAACTGTTCGCCCAGGAAGTGCCGGAGGTCTATGACGGCGTGATCGAAATCCGCGCCGTGGCCCGCGATCCGGGCAGCCGGGCCAAGATGGCGGTAATCTCCAACGACAGCTCCATCGATCCGGTCGGCGCCTGCGTCGGCATGCGCGGCTCGCGCGTTCAGGCCGTGGTGGCCGAACTGCAGGGCGAAAAGATCGACATCATCCAGTGGAACCCCGACGAAGCCACCTTCCTGGTCAACGCTCTGGCCCCGGCCGAGGTGACCAAGGTGGTTCTGGACGAGGAGGAAGAGCGGGTCGAGGTCGTGGTCCCAGACGAACAGCTATCGCTGGCCATCGGCCGCCGAGGCCAGAACGTTCGCCTAGCCAGCCAGCTGACCGGCTGGCAGATCGACATCATGACCGAGAGCCAGGAAAGTGAGCGGCGCCAGCGTGAATTCGCCGAACGCACGGTGCTGTTCCAGGAGTCGCTGGACGTCGACGAGGTGATCGCCCAGCTGCTGGTCACCGAGGGCTTCGCCACCGTCGAGGACGTGGCCTATGTGGAGGCCGACGAGATCGCCGCCATCGAGGGTTTCGACGAGGACACCGCTGAGGAAATCCAGGCGCGCGCCCGGGATTATCTGGACCGCGAGGCGGCCGAATATGACGCCAAGCGAAAGGAACTTGGCGTCGAGGACGGTCTGCTTGAGATCGAAGGCGTCACCCTGCCGATGTCGGTGGCGTTCGGCGAGGGCGATGTGAAGACGGTCGAAGATCTGGCCGGTCTCGTCCCGGACGATATCCGCGGCTACTACGAGACCAAGGGCACGGAACGGATTCGCGAACCCGGCATCCTGGACTCCTTCAACATGACCCCCGAGGACGCCGAGCGCCTGATCATGCGCGCGCGGGTCGCGGTCGGCTGGATCGAGGCCGAACCCGAGCCCGAAGAACTCGAGGCCGAGGCGCAACCCTATGACGAGGCCGCCGCCGTGTTCGGCGACAGTTCACGAGGAGCCTGAGACGATCCCCGAGACTCCGCCCCCCAAAACCTTGGCCGAGGCGGCGCGGGAGCGCCGGGACATCGTCACCGGCCAGGTGATGGAGGAATCACGCCTGATCCGGTTCGTCGCCGGGCCGGATGGTGCGGTGGTCCCTGATCTGGCCCGCGGGCTGCCGGGACGCGGCCTGTGGGTGGCGGCCGATCGGGTCTCGGTGGAAACCGCCGCGCGCAAGGGCCTGTTCGCCCGGGCGGCCAAGCGTCGCCTGACACCACGCGCCGATCTGGCCGACCTGGTCGAGACGCTGCTGATGAAGCGCCTGCTGTCCGGGCTGGGCTTGGCCCGCAAGGCCGGCGACCTGACGTCGGGCTTCGAAAAAGTCCAGAGCGCCGCGGCGACAGGCAAGGCGGCGTTCGTCATCGAGGCTCTCGACGGCGCCGCCGACGGTCGACGCAAGATACTGGGGGTTTTTCACCGGGCTTCAAAGCCGCCGGAATTGATCGGTCTGTTCACGTCGGCGGAATTGGGTTTGGCCTTGGGCGGAGAGAATGTGATACACACCGCCTTCCTTGCCGGACGGGGAGCCGAGCGCTGGGCATTCGGCGCCCGTCGCCTCAGCGGTTTTCGTCCGCTCTTCCCCGAGAGTTGGCGTGAGGAACCTTAATGAGAAGGGCTGAGCGATCGCGCCAAACCCTTTTTTGTTGTTTGAAGAGTGACCCGGACCTGTTTTTCGATCCGGGGGATGGTAAACAAGCGAGCGCATGACGGACGAGAACGACAACAACAGGCAGCCCCCCGCTTCTGGCGTCCCTTCGGGTTCAGGCGGGCGAACCCCGCTGACTCTGAAACCCCGACCGGGCGGCGCGGTGAGCGCCGGCGTGGTGAAGCAGAGCTTCAGTCATGGGCGCTCGAAGTCAGTGGTGGTGGAGATCGCCAAGCAGAAGTCGCGCTTTGCGCCGCCCTCCCCTCAGACAGTCACCGAGCGGCGTCCGCCCATGGACGTCAAGGGCCCTTCGCCGCAACCTCGGCCGCAAACCCCTTCTTCGCCCCGCCAACCCGAAGCGGGTCATCTTTCCGAAAGCGAACGGCTTGCGCGACAGCGCGCCATCGAAAGCGCCGCTCGCCAGCAACAAGAGCGCCAGGCCGCCGAACGCGAAGCCCGCGCTCGCGTTGAGGCGCAAATCGCCGCCGCAAAGCCGGCCGAGGCGCCAAAGACAGCCGAAGCCGCGCCCGAGGTCGTCGCTCCCGTGGTTCCGATGGCCGAACCAGCGGCCCCGCCCCCGGCTGTCGCGTCTCTTCCCGTTGTCGCCGCCGAGCCGGCGCCGGTCGTCGCCGCTCCGACGCCGGCCCCGCCCCCGATCGCTCCGGAACCTGTCGTTGTCGAACCTGTCTCCGTAGTCGCGCCACCGGCGAAGGTCGAAGTCGCCCTGCCCTTGCCGGTAGCAGCCCAGGCCAACCCGCCCCCCGCGGCGCCACGTCCGGCCGAACCCGCTCGCGCCCCGATCATGCGGGCTGGCGAGCCAGTGCGGCCATCCCTGCGTTCGGGCGAAGGCGTTCGCGCCGTGCCGCCTCGTTCGGCGGATGCGGTCAGGCCGGCCCAACCCGGCCAGACCCGCAGCTATGAGCCGGGACGCGAGCGCACCCACGAACGGCCCTCGACCACGACTTATCGCCCGGAGCGCCCGACCGGTCCCATCGCCTACAATCAGCGCGTGGCCCGACCCGACGCCAATGCGTCCGCGCGCCCGTCGCGCGATGTGGCGCCGCGCGATGCCCCCCCTGCCCGCCCGGACCGACCGTCCCGTCCCGGCGAAACGGTCCGCTTCTCACCGTCAACCCTCGCGTCCAAACCCGCGCGGGACAACACTCGGCCAGTCGGGCCACGGCCTGGCGCCGGTCGCGCGCCGGCTGCCGCCGGCGGCACGCCAGAGGTCCAACGGTCCGCCCGCCAAGCGCCGCGCCCGGGCGGACTGAATCCCGACCGCCGTCCCGATTTCGATGAGGAAGAAGCCGCCCGCACCAAGGGCAAGGCCGCCGGCGGCAAAGC
>JAYVYH010000370.1:0-4094 GCA_043784385.1 Caulobacteraceae bacterium
GGCGCTCCCGCGTCGCCGAGCCGCCGGACGAGCCGCCGGCGATTCGGGCGAGGTCGTGGGGATTATGGGTCGGGCCGTAGTGAGCGTTATCGGTGACGAAGCCGTAGGCGAACTCGTCCGTGTCAAGCGCCCCGACCGGAATCGCCCCAGCCACCTTGAGCCGGGCGATCAGCGGGGCGTCGCGCGCGGCCGGAGAGGCGTCGCTGCGAATGATCGACCCCGCCAGGGTGGTCACGCCCTGGATGTCGAACAGGTTCCTTACCGCGAACGGGACCCCGGCCAGGACGCCCGCGACCGCGCCCGAAGCGTTGCTGCGTCCAGCTGCCGTGCGTCGTTCAGCGCCTAGTCGGCCAGCACCAGGGTGGAGACGTTTAAGGACGGATTGCGTTACTCGATCTCGGCAAGGGTCCGGCGGATAACCGCTTCGGCGGAGGTTCGGCCTGCCTTGACGTCGGCGGCGATCTCCAGCGCGCCCTTCATGGCTCGAAAGCCTCCAGGAACGGCCCGGCGGGCAGATGGTCACCCCCATCGCCGCGGCCAAGATCTTGGCATGGCCGAGCAGCACCCGCAGGTTCTCCCCGACCGCTACATCCGCTACATCCGCGTCGATCGCGCGGCGATGAACTGCAAGCCAGACTGGGGCCAAACCCAGCCGCTACGACCGTTCTTCGGCGCCGTCGGGGTCGCGCTCCCGCCACGGCATGGACGACTGTCCAGCAAGGAGCCCCGGGAGCGCGGCGGCAACATGGACTGCAACGAACTGACCGCAGGGGCGACGATCTTGTTTCCGGTGTGGGTTCCCGGCGCCAATCTGCTGGTGGGCGACGGCCACGACCGGCAGGGCGACGGCGAGGTGTGCGTCAATGCCCTGGAGATGGGTCTGACCGCAACCTTCACCTTCATTCCGCACAAGCGCGGCGGCGGCCCGGCCCATTCCTGGCCACGGGCCAAGACCCCGAGCCATTCCATCACCCTGGGCTTCAATGAAGACCTGACCCTGCACTTGGCCGTGAAACAGGCCCTGCGCGGCATGATCGACGTGATCGTTTCCCGAAGCGCCCTGACCCGGATCCAGGCCTAGCAGTTCTGCTCTCTGGCCGTGAACTTCCGCGCCACCCCGACCGTCAACGGCGAGAGGGGCGTGCACGGAATGCTGGAGAAGGGGGTAGTGTTATAACAACGTTCAGACCAACTCTCCCCTATGGCATGAGCACCTTCATGTGATCGGGCATAAATTCCGGGCGACGACCGGCGCGAATTTGGCTGATTACTTCCAGCGCGGCGGGAATATCGCTTGGCGAGTAAGGTTTCGGTAGGCAGGCAACGGCTCCGGTGGCGGCTAGATCGCTGATATCGCCACAAAGCGAAGTCGCGAACAGAACGGCCGTTCCGTAGCGTTCGACCAATTGCCTCGCCACGACGCGCCCGTCGCCGGGCCGCAACCTGACATCGACGACGGCGAATGGCGGGCGGGTCGCCTCGGCAACCGTCAGAGCGGCGGCTTCGGAAGCTGCCACGCCGCAGACGTCGCAACCCGCCCGCGTCAGCTCATGCTCAAGATCCATGGCGATGACGGGATTGTCTTCAACGATGAGAACTTTGAATGATGACATGCAAGGACAACAGCCAAACGCCATCGCCGTTCCATCGGAACCTATCCGCGCACCAAAAATTTTGTTCATGATTGCCTGATAGGTCGGAGGAAACCATGTCGGATGTTATCAACAAAGATTCGTATGACCTGAATGTGGCGCGGCCCCATGGATGGGCGCCTCACCCCCTGGTATGGGCCGCGATAGGCTGCTTGGCGTTCTGGTGGGCGGTGATCAGCGCGCTGCGCCCCTGAGCCACGTCTCAATCCGCTTCGGAGGTTGAGACCATTTCGTTGTCAGCTCGCGAGGCGCGGCCAGGAGTCGCTGCTAGCCCGCTCCGGGCGGGAGCTGCGCCCGTTTAGCGCGAGCGATACGCTGTCGCTTGAAGTCGGGCGGCGTCCAGGGGCGGCTTCCAATAGCCACCTGCTAAGATAAGCGAACGTTAGGCCTTCGCGCTCGAATATGGCTTTCACGGCTTTCATCATATCGAAGCAAGTATCGATGTAGCCCCACTGGCGAGGTTCAGGTGCGTAGAATGACTGTAACCGAACTATCGCCGAGCTTGGTGAGGTTGGCCCAGAACGGGGTAGAGCGCCAGTAACGTGTTCGTGCACCTTACTGTAAGTTTCAACGCTCATTTTTCGTTTTCGCCTTTGGCGCCGGTTTGGCGGGCAGCAGGCGCTGTCCGCTCTGGAGCTCCCGGCCGGCGGTGAATTCGGCCGAGCCGATGGGACGGCCGATCGTCTCGCCCTCGCGCAGCCGCTCGCTCTTGGCCAAGTCCTCCCCCACCGCGATACGGGCCGCTAGGTCGGGAAATCGTTCGAGCACCGGGCCGGTCGCCGTCAGGCCATCGCTCGCCACCAAGCCTAGACAGGCGTGAACGCTCGACCATCGCCAGTCACGGGCCTGATCCGCTAGTCGCGCCCGCACCGAGTTCAGTGCCACATAGACCAGAGCCGCAGCCAGATGTTCGTCGTCCATGGCCACACACCCGAACCGACCCTGCCAGAAGTGCCCCGACCGCCTCTCGCGGGCGTGGACGTGGCCGGCGTAGCGACGGTGGGTCGGGGCCAGGGTCCGGCGCAGACCATCCTCGCCCGAAGGGACAAGGATCAGGTGCGTGTGATTGGGCATCAGCACCCAGACCCAGACCTCGACGCCCGCGGCCTCGCTGTTTTCGGCCAGCAGGCTCCGGTAGAGATCGTAATCTTCGTCGCCGAAAAATGTCCCCGCGCGACCGTTGCCGCGCTGTGTCACGTGGTGAACAACCCCTGGAAACACGACGCGGGCAAGACGTGCCATCCAGGATGGCCGTATCCGAAGATGATGAATATGTCTAATATGTGCAGTGTCACCGTAATTATTCCGCCGTAATTATTCACCGTAATTGTCACCACAATAGGCCGTGCAACTCCGGCGGGATTGGCGCGCTTAGTCATCTAAGTCCCACGGTCCCGAAAGGGGTCACCCGTTTGAATTTTGGAGCACGACCGAGTGAACGAGCGTCGAAGCTGGACCGTAACCGATCCACAGAACAACCTCCTTTCCAGCCCCGAGATCGTTGAGCGCTGGAGAAGGTCCGCCGACCTCGTGCGACGCCACATAGCCGCGGGAAGAATAGCCGCACTCCACATTGCTCCCGGGACCTGGGAGCTCGAAAGACCGGACCCAGAGATCGCCTGACCCGTCCGCGCCACAGCCGCAAGCCCGCCTTGTCCGATCGGCGAGCGCGATCCTGGATAACGCCGATCGCCGCGGGATTCCTTCTCGGCGTGACGGTCTCGTCCGCTTATTTCCAAACGCACGCCAAACTACCTGCCCGAAACCACGACAACCTGCTCCCGCGACCAGGGCGACAAACGGATCATCCCGGCCAGATACCCGCAGGAGGATGGAAGCAAATCCTCCTGCGTAGCTTCAAGGCGTTCGGCGCCGATCAAATTCCGGCCTGGGCTGGAGGCGTCACGTTCTTCTGTCTTCTAGCGCTGTTTCCGGCATTGAGCGTATTTGCTTCACTTTATGGGCTGTTCGGGGACACCAATCAGGCTCGTGAACAAATATTGGGATTGAACGGCGTTTTGCCTGCGGGCGCCATCGGTGTGCTTGGAGATCAATTGAGTTTGCTGTCAAAAACGAGTCACGGAAGACTCGGCATTACATTCGCTGTTGGTCTCTTGTTTTCCGTCTGGAGTTCCAACGCCGGCGTCAAGTCACTGTTCGCGGGCCTGAACGCCGCTTACGAAGAGAAGGAGCGGCGGGGTTTCATTCGACTGAACCTTGTCTCCCTGGCGTTCACGTTCGGGCTGGTGTTGTTTTCTATCCTCGCGATCGCGACGATCGCCGCCGCTCCGGCGACGCTCAGCCTCGTTGGCCTGGGTTGGTTGTCGAAATTCGCCTTCCTCCGCTGGCCGCTCATCCTGTTGGTCGTAGGCGCCGTGCTTTCGCTGCTGTATAGATTTGGCTCTTCAAAAACGTCCACAAGATGGAGATGGACCACTCCGG
>JAYVYH010000371.1:0-6026 GCA_043784385.1 Caulobacteraceae bacterium
CTAGCGCGCCTGGAGTGGTCGGTGCTCGACTGGAACGCTCCAGCCATCGCCTTCTATGACGGCCTCGGCGCCACGGCCAAAACCGAGTGGATAACCCGCCGCCTGACGGGAGACGCCCTGACCCGGCTCGCCCTGACTTGACGCATCAGCACTTTGCGCAGCAAAAGGCGGCGTGGTTCCCGCGAGGGATCAATAGGGAATGCGGTTAAATTCCGCGGCTGCCCCCGCAACTGTAAGCGGCGAGCTTATGGACCCGTTCATGGCCACTGGGGCGATCACCCTGGGAAGGCCGGTCCATCGGCGTCGACCCGTGAGCCAGGAGACCTGCCACAAGTCGTGGTCACGCGCGAACGCGTCGGACGGGGTGTGCCGAAGCGGATGACCGGCAGGGTTCGGGCGTTCCCAGGACGGGGCGTTGCGACCTAGGCCGGCCGTCGGTTTTCGCGGTGACGGGTCACGGTCGCCGCGAGGTTATGGCAATGGTTTTCAGATCTTCCTTCACCGCCCCCACCGGGGTGTTTCTGGTGGTTCTGGCGGGATCAGCCGCCGCCCGCGCCGATGAGGCGCCGCCGCCCCATACACCCACGCCGCCCCTGGTCGTCACCGCCACCCGCATCCCCACCCCTGTCGACAAAGTGGCCAGCTCGATAACACTGATCACGGATCAGCAGATCGACGATCACCAGTGGCGCACCCTGGCCAGCGCCCTGGCCGACGCGCCGGGCCTGAGCCTGGTCCAGACTGGCGGACCGGGCGGCCTGACTTCGGTGTTCATCCGCGGCGCCAACGGCAATCATACTAAGGTGGTGATCGACGGAATCGACGTGAACGATCCCAGCGAAGGCGCCTTCGACTTCGGGCAGGTCACCATCGCCGATCTGAGCCGGGTGGAAATCCTGCGCGGCCCGCAGAGCAGCCTCTATGGATCCGACGCTCTGGGCGGAGTGATTAATCTGGTCACCCGCGAAGGCAGGGGTCCGCCACGGTTCACCGCCAGCCTTGAGGGCGGATCCTTCGATACTCTGAACGAGACCGCATCGGTGGGGGGCTCGACCAACCGACTGAGCTACGCCCTCAATGTCGCCCACAACTTTTCCGGCGATACGCCGGTCACGCCGCTCGGCCTGCTGGCCCCCGGCGAAGCGCGGATCGGCGACCACTACGATAACCTCACCACGGGGACGAAGCTGCGCCTGACCGTCAGCCGCGACCTCAGCCTGGGGCTGGTTGTTCGCTACACCGACGCCAACCTGCGCACCACTGGCGAGAACTTCGACCTCTATCCGGCCCCCAATATCCCCGACGCGGCCCAGACGGTCCAGAGCACGCAACAGCTTTTCAGCCGCCTGGACGGCCGGTTTACCCTGTTCAACGGCGCACTCCAGAACGTTCTAGGGGTCGGCTACACCGACTATCGAACCCGCATTCAAGGACCCGACGACGGTTTCGGCCTACCCGCGCCGACCGTCGCCAACGGCGACCGCCTGAAGCTGGACTACCAGGGCACCGTTGCCCTCGGCGGCGGCAATGATCTGGTGTTGGGCGCCGAAGACAGCGAGGACCGGCTGCTGGCCAACGCCGATTTCAGAAACCCTGGCATCGCCGACCGGGCTGGCTATGTGGAGCTCCAGGCCCACCCCCTCCAGGGCCTGACCGTCGCCGCCAGCGTGCGCTATGACGACAACGACAGGTTCGGCGGCAAGACCACCTTTCGCATCGCTCCCATCTACCTGATCGCCGCAACCGGAACTCAGCTCAAGGCCACCTACGGCACCGGCTTCAAGGCTCCGACCCTGACCCAGCTGTTCGTCAGCTTCCCTGAGTTCTTTTTCTTCGCGAAATCGGATCTGAAGCCCGAAACCAGCGAGGGCTATGACGTCGGTTTCGAACAGCCACTGGCCGACGGCCGCCTGCGCTTCGGAGCCACCTGGTTCCACAACGTGATCAAGAACCTGATCGAGACCAGCGCCGATTTCACCACCTACGCCAACATCGGTCGGGCCACGACCTACGGGGTGGAGAGCTTCGCCTCCCTGGCGGTGAGCCGCAAACTCAGCCTGCGCGCCGACTATACCTACACCATCGCCCGCGATGACATCGCCGCCCAGGCGCTGCTACGCCGGCCCAAGAACAAGGTCAGCCTGCAGGCCGTCTGGCGGCCGACCGACCGGCTCTCGCTGTCATCGTCCCTGCTCTATGTCGGCGGCCGGGTGGACGCCAACCGCGACTTCTCCATCCCCCGCCTGACCGCCAGCCCCTATTCGGCGGTAAACATCGCGGCGTCTTACGACCTGGGCAGGGGCGTCACCCTGTTCGCCCGAGTCGATAATCTGCTCAACCGGCACTACCAAGACCCGGTGGGCTTCGACAAGCCAGGCATTGGGGCGTTCGGCGGGGTCAGGGTGAGCGTGCCCTAGATTTGTTATACGACGGTTCCGAACAGGGCGCCCACGCCGGCCGTCACGCCCATGGCCAGCGCGCCCCAGAACGTGGCGCGCATCGCTCCCACCATCAGTTTGGCGCCGCCGGTGCGGGCCGCAAGCGCGCCCATTCCGGCCAGGCAGACCAGCGACGCGGCCGAAACCAGCGGGATCACGTTGGCTGGGGAGGCGATGGCGGTGACGAGCAAAGGCGCCGAGGCGCCCGCCGCGAAGCTGGCCGCGGAGGCGAGGGCGGCTTGGATCGGTTTGGCCTTCAGGCTTTCGCTGATGCCCAGTTCGTCGCGGGCGTGGGCGTCGAGGGCGTCGTGGGCCATGAATTGTGCGGCGACCTGTTCGGCGAGGGCCTGATCGAGTCCGCGACCGACGTAGATCGCGGCCAGTTCCCGGTGTTCACCCTCCGCGTCGGTCCGAAGCTCGGCCCGCTCGAGTGCAAGGTCGGCTTGCTCGGTGTCCGCCTGCGAGTGGACCGAAACATATTCGCCGGCCGCCATCGACATGGCCCCCGCGACCAGGCCGGCCACGCCCGTCAGCAATAAGTTACCGCGACCACCGTGCGCGGCTGCGACACCGAGAATCAGGCTGGCGGTGGAAATGATACCGTCGTCGGCCCCCAACACCGCCGCGCGCAGCCATCCCGACTTGCCGGTGCGATGTCGTTCAATTTGCTGTGGCATCTATGAAGCATCCTGATCAGGCATGCAGCCTATCGTGTCGCCGTCGGCGCGGAGGACGATCTCAACACGAGCGCGTACCGAATGGCGCGACTAACGCCTCGGGACCGCCAAAGGTTCAGCGTGAATCGCGCTCGCCCCTAAGCCGCCGCCCACCGGCGGGGGTCCAAGGCCTCGGGGTCTTCGATCGCCATATCGTCCCAGTCGAGGTCGGGCGGTGGGCTGGCGGCGGCGGCGATCACCGCCGAAAGTTCCGCCGCGTTGGCCGCGCCGACGATCACCGCGTCGGCCTCGGGGCGCGAAAGGGCGAAGCCCAAGGCGGCCTGCAGCGGGTCGCTGCGGCCCTCGGCGATCATCCGCCGGGCGCGCGACAGTCGCATGGCCGCGGCCCGCACCTCATTGGGAACCCGGCCGGGGGGCCGGAACAACAGCCCGTGCAGAAAGATCGAGCGCAGATGCACCTCGACCCCCAGGCCCCGCACCGTTGCCAGGGAACCGTCGATCAGCAATCGCTGGTCGAGCAGGCTGGCCGGCGCCTGGATCACGTCGGGCTTGAATCGCCGCGCCAGGCCGACGGGATCGTCGGAGGCGTAGGCCGAAATCCCCACCTTGGCGAACAGGCCCATGTCGCGCAGCGACTTCAGCCGCTCCCACAACGCAAGGCCATAGGGTGAAAACAGGTCGCCGGCAGCCTGTACCATGATCGCGTCGGCGCTGGTCAGGCCCAGGCGGGCCAGGGAGGCGCGCGCTTCGGCCTCGACATAGGCCGGTCCCCGGTCGCCGCGTGCCGCCTTGACCGTCACGGCGAACGGCGCCGGCCGGGGCATCACCGCCCCCATCACCGCCTCGCCGTGGTTGGAAGCCGCTCCGGTGTCTAGACCGCCGACACCGGCCCGCGCCGCCAGGCTCAGCATCTCTCGCACCTCGGCTTCCGGCGATCGGCCGCGGTTCAGCGCGCCGCCGTCGAGACCGAACTGCGCCGCCCCGAGACCAAGCTTGGAAACCAGAGGGTTCATGGCCGGGATATTAGTCACCCATATGTAAAGAAGCGGTATCGACGGCGTTGATGAAACCTTAATGGAGACCCATGCTGGATTCCTTGCCCGAGTGGCCTCTGTTTGGTCTTGCCGACGACGTCAGACCCACTCTCCAACGCGCCAGAACCCTCGGCGACAGGATGGCGCTCGCCACCATCGTCGCCCTGGACGGCGGCGGGCCACGCCCAGTTGGCACGCAGATGGCGATTGGGCCGGGCGGCGCCACGGGCTTTCTGTCGGGAGGGTGCCTTGAGGGCGACGTGGTCGCACACGCCGCCGGAGTGCTGGCCGATGGCGTCCCTCGGCGCCTGATCTATGGCCAGGGCAGCCCCTGGCCCGATATCCGCCTGTTGTGCGGCGCGCGGATAGAGGTTCAGCTGGAGCGCCTGGCGCCGGACGACCGCGCCGTCCAGGACCTGATGGCGCTGACCGCCGCCCGGCGCCCCGCGATCTGGCTCAGCGACGGAGCCCACCGCGCCTGCGCCGACGCGGATGCGCCGCCTTCCAAATGGCAGAACGCGTTCGCTAGGCGCTTCGACCCTGTCCCGCGCCTGATCGTCCTGGGATCTGACCCGACCGCCCTGGCCATCGCGTCGCTGGGCGCCCAATCAGGCTGCGAAACCACCCTGGTGCGGCCCAAGGGACCCGCCGAGCCGCCGCCGCTGGTTGGCGTCGCCTATTGCCGGGACGATCCGGCCCAGGCCTTGACGGCGATCGGCATGGACCCGTGGACGGCTGTGGCGGTCGCCACACACGACGCCGAGACCGACCACGCCGCCCTGGTCGCGGCTCTGCCTTCGGACGCCTTCTACGTCGGCGCCCTGGGCGCGCGCCGGCGGCTGGCAGATCGCCAGCTTTGGCTGCGCCAAGCCGGCCTGACCGAACACCACATCGATCGCCTACGCGCGCCCATCGGCCTGGACATTGGCGGCAAGGCTCCCTGGGAAGTGGCTATCGCCGTGATGGCCGAAATCACCGCCGAACGGCTACGCGTGGCCGTTTAGGGAGCCACGTCACCGCAACCGTCGGCGCGGACGGTGGCGATGGCTTCATCCAGGTGGGCGACCTTGATGCGCCGCAGGTGCTGCCCGGGCGACGCGCGCCACGTCACGGTCCTGATGCCCGACAGATGGCTGGCCGGCAGAGCCGCCTCGCCACCGTCGGGATCGACGATCCAGCCGCGTTGCGGAAAGAACCCCTTAGCCTGGACCGCGTCGAAGCTGTCGGCAATCGCACGGGGCGGACCCCCGTCAAGGCGGAACACGGCGCGGGTGGTGTCACCGCGCCGGGTCAGGCGGAATATCGCCGTACCCGAATGCAGGCTGACGTCCCTGCCGGTGATCGAACAGCGGGAGGTTCCCGAGAACCGATCCTTGGCGATGGCGATAGACCAGGCCCCGACATGGGCGCGCCGGATAGCCGGGTGACTGGTCGGAGGATCAGCCATCCAAGCCAGCGGGTTGAACAGACTAAGCGCCAGGGCGGCGGTCAGAAGCATGGCGGGCGCATCCCATGGGCTGTTAATCTGGGCGCGATAGTCACCAGAGTCGGTCCAAGATCAATATCTCCACGACATCGCCCACTTTGCTGGCGGGCGCCTGGCGAGCGCGGCGGACCAGGGCGTCGGCCTGGGCGAAGATGGTGACCAGCGAGGAATCCTGGTCTTTCAGCGGACTGATCCAAAGTCCACCGTCGGGCTCATAGGCCAACCGGGCCCGCATCCAGTGTTCGCGATCGCCGTTGGCGCCCAGCGCGGCGCGGGTCCGGGCCGTCACGATCCGGGACTCCGGCTCTGCGCCCTGCATCGTCCGGAGCAGCGGTTGTAGGAACAGTTCGGCGCAGACCAGGGCCGAGGCCGGATTGCCCGGCAGACCCAG
>JAYVYH010000372.1:0-5409 GCA_043784385.1 Caulobacteraceae bacterium
AAGATCGACGAGCTCCTGCCTTGGAACTGGAAAGCGGCAAGAGACGCCGAGGCCGCCGCCGCGTAGCCTCCAACGGCGCGGGGTTCACCGGATGCTTACCTTTTTTTAGCCCGAACGCCTGTCTCTTTAACCGTAGGCCATCTTGAAGGAGCCAAAGAATGAGCTGGATCTGTGACGATGCTCTCCGCACCTTGGACGAGGCCTTTGCCAACCTTCCCAGGCCCCGTACCTACCAAACCGAATGACCCGGGAGCCGCAATTTCGCGCCGCGCGCGCGATTGGTTCAGCCGGGAATGAAAAGGGTCGAGCTTCATGGTCGTCGGCATGTAAGACCCCGTGCTAGGGCCGCCCGCCGCGGACGCTCTGCGGGGCCAGACAAGAGGCTGCCCGACTCGGGGCATTTCGTGCGAGAGGCCGTTGATTTTACCGTAAACGCGGCTCTGAATAGCTTCGCTCCATAGCGGCTGACGAGGCAAACGGGAAGCGGCTCTCCCGCGCTCGTGCCTTCTCTACAAAGAAGAACGAGCATTTTCGATCGCGTGAATACTCCATTTTCTGACCCACTCAGGGCAGGACGCCACGGTAATGGTGGAAGGCAGCGGAACCAGATTTCTACTCACCTTTTATCTCGGATCGACACAGATCGGGGCCACAGCAAACGGAGAGATCTAGTGTTTCTTACCGAAATAAGAGACGTATTTCCTGTAGAATTCTTTGCTGGCTGATCATCTATTAGAGTTAGAAGGCGAATAAGTTCCACATGTGGAACAATGCAAGCGGTCCATCAACGTCAATACGCTTTCCACTGATGCCTATGTATTCGTTATGCGATCTAGCCAACTCCATCTCGCTCGATCAACTGCGACAACACGTCACGCCGAGCTGCCGGGTTGGCACGTTGACGTTATCTTAATCGTCTAACAACTGAAATTCTACCCAGAGACCATTGATGCTTAGCCAAGGTTACAACGTCGTAGGCCGCGTAAACTGTTGCCGATGAAGATGGACCCGTTTTTGAGATCCTCCAGGGTAAGATCGACCTCGATAGCGGCGCCTTGCGCAATCAATTCCGCACGCAGCACGCCCGGCAAAGCGCCCGCGCTTGTGCGTGAAGTCAAGAGCGTGCCTTGGCGTTCCACGAACAGGCTGTTGCGCGCACCGTCCGCGACGCGGCCGCGACGGTTCAGCAGCACCATCTCGCCAAAGCCCGCCGCCGCCGCGGCTGAGGCAGCCGCATCGTAGAGGTCGCGCCGCGTCGTCTTGTGGCGCAGGAACGGGTCGGCTGCATCCAGCGCCCGATCAAAGACCCCCAGACGAATTACTTGATTGGGCTCGGTCTCAAGCTCGCTGTCGGAAATGGCCAGCGTTCCGTCGCGGCTTAGCAGGAGCCTCATCCGTCTATCCGGTCCGGCCGGCCAGGCAAGAGCCGTCTCCTTGGCCTGGTTTTCGGCGCCACGCATGTCGAAGGAAAACCCGAGGCAGCGCGCCGAGCCGGTCAGCCGCGCGAGGTGGGCCTCCAGCCGTATGAACCCCGCCGCCGGCGCCCAGCGCAGGGTCTCGATCAGCTGGAAATCCTCGGCCAAGTCAGTGAGGAAACGCGCCTTCAGCAGGGCCTCGTCATATTCGGCGCCCGGGCTGGAGTCAGCGACAATCCCGCCGCCGACGCCGAGCCGGCCCTGCCCATCGGCGGTCAACACGGCGGTTCGGATGGCAACATTGAACGCCAAGTCGCCGCCCGGGCCGATTACACCCATGGCTCCTGTATAGACGCCACGACCCTCCGCCTCGATCTCCGCGATGATCTCGCCGGCGCGTATCTTCGGCGCGCCCACGACAGACCCGCAGGGAAACAGGGCTCCCAGAACGTCCTGCAGGCTGGCGTCCGGTTGTAGGACCCCGATCACGGTCGATGTCAGCGCGTGGAAGGTCGGATAGGTTTCCACCGTGTAGAGCGCCGGAACCTGCACCGAGCCGACCTGGCAGACTCGCGACAAGTCGTTGCGCAACAGATCGACGATCATCAGGTTCTCGGCGCGCTGTTTTGGATCGTCTAGCAGTCGCTGGCGGGCGGCAAGGTCGGCGGCCTCATCGCCGCCGCGGGCGGTCGTGCCCTTCATGGGCCGGGTGACCACGTCGCGGCCACTGACCGACACGAAGAGTTCGGGTGAGACCGAGAGCACCGTGCAGTCACCCAGCGCTACCAAACCGCCGTGGGCCACCGGTTGACGCGCACGCAGCGCAGCGTACAGCGCCAGCGGCGCGCCGTCGTAGCGGAACTTGATCGGGAAGGTCAGGTTGACCTGGTAGGCGTCGCCGTCCGCGATCAGAGCCTTCACAGCCTCGACCTTGGCAATATGCTGCTTGCGGGTGTGGCCAAGCCGAACGTCGTGGATTGGTGGCGGCGGGGCAAGGTCCCCGAACAAGGCGTCCAGATCCTCCCCGGATATAGGCTCGAAGTCTGCGAACAACCCAAACCAGAAGAGCGGGCCGTCGGGGGCGGAGAGCCTTGGCCCGCGGAACCCCGACCCCAATTGTTGCCCGGCTTCGTAAGCCAGAAAGCCCGCTGCATGAAGGCCAAGGTCCAGCGCAGACTGGAGGCGGTCCAGGTCGTCCGCGAATGTCGCAGGGTCATCGCAGCGGACAACGTCGACGGGCCGCGTGTACAGACGGCCCGCGGCTTTGGGCAAGATTCGATCGTCGAGCAGAACGAACGGCGGCTTGAAGCGGTGGCTCATTATTGGCTGCTATGACAGCCTATCACGCCGTATCACAGGGGCATCAACTGGGGTTCCTGTTCAAGTCAAAGTTTTCCTTGGGCGTATATCGCCACCGTAGCGACTCACCTATCCAAGCTGCACCAATACGCTATGCAAAGAACGCGGCCGACTGCGATGATAATTCACTACAGCCTACCGAAAATTCCGAGTCTTCTGATTGAGGGTATGGATGTGCACGTCAGGAATGAAGATGTCCCTGGCCTTGGGGCCCTGTGGGGGGGCTGGGCCCCCATCGCGAGGATCCGGGGTTGAAGGCCCGCGCGCGGGTGCTGTCAGTCCAAGGGCAACTCGTCTCCACTTTTGCGCAACTGGCCCTAACCCAAAGAGCGTCTATCCCATGATGTTCCGACACTCGGCCAGGGCGGCGGAGCGTCTCTGCTTGTAGATATCCCGGCTGACGAGGTGGCGCTCCTGTTGGAAATGGTTGTGAACTGAGCCGTGGACGGAGGCGAATTTCTGGAGGGTCTTCATCCTCCGAAATCGCAGCATCGCCCGCTCTCGTCGTCGGAAGGGGAGGTGGGAGTTCTCGGCCCGGTTGTTTAGCCAGCGCCCTGTCTGCTTGCGATCGGCGGCGCCGATCTTTCTTAAGGCGACGCCATAGGACGTCAAACCGTCAGTGACGATGGCGGCGGGGCGGCCGTGGCGCTTCATCGCTTTCTTGATGAATTTGAGGGCCGCAGCCTTGTCCCGTGTCTTTGTGGCGAAGGATTCCAACGCCTCGCCCTCGTGATCGACGGCGCGCCAGAGGTAGCGCGTCCCGCGTTGATCTTCACGGACACCTCGTCGAGGCGCCACTTCCAGTGGGTGCAGGCCCGCATGCGATCGACCCGCATGCGACGGATCTCGCGCGCAAACATCGGGCCGAAACGATTCAACCACAGCCGCACCGTCTCATGGCAGATCTCGATGCTCCGCCCGAACAGCAGGTCCTCGACGCTGTGCAGCGACAGCGGGTAGCGGACGTACATCATCACCACCAGACGGATCACCCCCGGCCGGACCGGTGACTTTCGCGAAATCGGCTCCTTGCCGCGCATGGGCACGAGTGTCTTGGACGCCTTGGTTGTCGAGCAAGTCTTGGCTGTACTGCGGTAGGGGGGGGGGCGACCAGAAGATGACACGCCCACGCGGGTCCGCGCTGCGCTTCACGAGGTTGTCCTCGGGGCGACGGAGATCGTTGGTGGGGTCCAGGGGCAGCTTGCCGGTCTGACACGCCAAACGCGGTGGGCGACGGCGCAACCGAGATTGCCGTCCCGACAACGCTCGAACACCGCAAAGGCGCGTCCTGCTTTCCGTGGCCGGCAACGCACCTACCTCACTGGCGACCCCGGACCGGGCGCCAGTCCGCGCGCTTTGCGTGGCGCGTGAATGGCGGCGCCGCCTGGAGTCGGGCGAGGTGGGATCGACCCGCGAGTTGGCCAGGCTTGAGGGTTTGTGCCATCGCCATACCGGACAACTTCTGCCGCTAGCCTGCTTGGCGCCTGACCTGGTCGGATCGATCCACGAGGGACGGCAACCTGGATCCATGACCCTGCAGGCGTTAACCGTTCAAACGCTCCCGAAACGCTGGGACGACCAACGTTGGTTAGTGGCGAGTTTCCGGTGAAAGAGCGTCTCCGGTCAGAGCCGGAAAGTTCCCTGCTCCCGGAGCAAAAATGCCTGATCGCGCTGAGATATTCCCTGCTCGGGCGAGAAGGGAATTGCATGCGCGGCAAACCGCATCTCGTTGTATAGCCTGTGGATTTAGCTGTGTCTCATCCGGGTCAAGACTGCAAATGGATTTCGATCATCCGGATATCCCTGCAAATTTTCCTGTTAACAGGGAACAGCTAGGCTCCGGCGGCAATGCGGACATGGGCGGTTTGGCCGGGAGAAATGGCGGGGAATAGGGGTGGATTGCTGGGACTGGGTGGGCCGAGACGCGTCTCTCTCGCCAGTGGCTCCGGCAAGTCCCCGCTATCTTTAGGGTAATTCCCTGAGCCTGCGATCTGGCCAGCTGGGGATGGACTGCCTGGTGGTGCTGTCAGTCCAAAGGCAACCCGTCTCCACGTCGGCGCAGGAAGCCCAAACCCGACCTGGCTTTACCCCATGACGGCCCGCCACTCGGCCAGGGCAGCGGAGCGTCTCTCCTTGTAGATTTTCCGACTGACGAGGTGGCGCTCCTGCTGAAAATGGTTGTGGACTGAGCCGTGGACCGCGGCGAATTTCTGGAGCGTCTTCATTCTCCGAAATCTCAGCATGGCCATCTCTCGTCGTCGGAAGGGAAGGTGGCTGTTCTCGGCCCTGTTGTTTTTCCAGCGGCCGACCGGCGCCTGCAGGTATCGTGCCCCAGGTCCTTCAGCGCGGCGCCGTAGGAGCGCAGTCCATCGGTGACGATGGCCTTGGCCCTGCCATGGCGCCGCATGGCTTTCTTGATGAATTTCAACGCCGCGGCCTTGTCGCGGGTGGTGGTGACGTAGGATTCCAAGACCTCGCCCTCGTGGTCGACAGCGCGCCACAGATACTTCTGCTCGCCGTTGATCCGGACAAAGACCTCGTCCAAGTGCCAGCGCCAGTGGGTGAACTGGCGCATATGTTGAACACGTTTGCGTCGGATCTCGCCGGCGAACATGGGGCCAAATCGGTTCCACCA
>JAYVYH010000373.1:0-8655 GCA_043784385.1 Caulobacteraceae bacterium
TGTTGCTGCGCCCCAAGCTTCAGGGCTGCGACAATATGGAAGCGATGTCGGCCAAGTTCCCGGGCGTAGTTTCTGGTGACCTGGGCGAAGCCGA
This sequence comes from Caulobacteraceae bacterium, assembly GCA_043784385.1. Lineage (GTDB taxonomy): Bacteria > Pseudomonadota > Alphaproteobacteria > Caulobacterales > Caulobacteraceae > Acaudatibacter. The sequence continues at coordinate 95 of JAYVYH010000373.1, forward strand.
CACCAAGGACTTGGCGCCAGCATTCCGAGCCGTTGTCGACACCTTGCAGTCTGGGCAGGTGTCAGGCCCAGTGCGAACCGAGGCGGGTGTGCATCTGATCGCCGTATGCGACAAGCACAAAGGCGGCGCCACTCAGCTGACTGCGGATCAGATCGAAGATCGACTTTACGGGCAGGAGCTGGCGATGATCGCCAAGCGTCAGTTGCGTGACCTGCGAAACTCGGCGACCATAGAATCAAGGTGACCGAACCGCGGGCTCCAGAGCGGGCAGCACCCCTCGCCGCATCTCTGGCCCCATTGCGCGATATTCTGGCCTCGGCGGGTATCAGCGCGGACAAGCGTTTCGGTCAGCACTTTCTGTTTGATCTGAACATCTGTCGCAAGATTGTCCGGCTTGCCGAGATCGCCGAGGGGCAGACGGTGCTGGAGGTAGGCCCAGGGCCTGGCGGCCTGACTCGCGCCCTGCTTGAAGCCGGCGCGCGCGTCGCCGTCGTGGAAAAGGATTCGCGATTTATCCCGCTGCTTGAAGATCTCGCCGTGAGCGCCGGAGGACGTCTAACCGTGATCGAAGGCGACGCCTTGGATGTGGACGAACTGGCTGTGCTGCGCGGCCTTGGCGCAGGTTCTAGTGGCCACGTCGTCTCCAATCTGCCCTACAACATCGGCACGCCTCTATTGGTCAAATGGCTGACCGGTGACTTCCAACCGCTTTCAATGACACTGATGTTTCAGAAGGAAGTGGCCCTGAGGATCGTCGCCTCGGCGGGCCAGGCGGATTATGGGCGCTTGGCTGTGCTGGCGCAGACGATCTGCGAAGCGCGAAGCGTAATGGATCTTCCGGCAAGGGCTTTCACACCCCCACCGAAGGTCGCATCCGCGGTCGTGCGCTTGACGCCCCTCGAACACCGCCCGCCGCGAGATCTTGTGGAGGCCCTACAATACGTCGCGCGGTCGGCGTTCGGCCAACGACGCAAAATGCTTCGTTCTTCGATCAAGTTTCTGGGCGGAGAACAACTCTGCGTAGCCGCCGGCCTCGATCCCGACGCCCGGGCCGAGACCATATCAGTGGCCGGTTTCAGGGCCCTGGCCGAAGCCTGGATGGCGCGGCGGGACTAGTTTTCCGCGAGAAGCGCGCTTACCAACGGTTCGATCCAGAGATTCCGCGGCCGGCGCAGTCGTTCAGCCCGATAGATCGCCGTAAGCTCCGCGTAGGCCTGATCCAGGTCATCGTTGACAATGACGTAGTTGTATTCGCCCCAATGGGAGATTTCACCCTTTGCCCGACCCAGACGGCGCTCGATCACGGCCTCGGAGTCCTGCGCGCGGGTGTGAAGGCGCTTAGCCAAATCGGCCATTGAGGGGGGTAGGATGAACACCCGCACGGTGTCGGTCGGCGCCGCTAGGGCAATAGCCTGGGCGCCCTGCCAGTCGATATCAAACAGAACGTCCCGCCCCTCGGCCAGATGACGAAAGACCGGCTCCTTTGGGCTTCCATAGCAATGTTCATGTACCTCAGCCCATTCAAGGAATGCGCCCTCGCTCACCATGGCCTGAAACCTCGCGGCATCAACGAACCAGTACTCCTTGCCATCCTGCTCGCCGGGACGAGGGCCGCGAGTCGTGGCTGAAACCGAAAGGCTGAGATCTACTCGATCATTGATCAACCGGCGCGAAAGCGACGTCTTCCCCGCGCCTGATGGGCTGGAAATCACCAGGAGCAACCCCCTGCGAGCGGCGAGGCTGCTACTCGACATTTTGCACCTGTTCACGAAATTGATCGATCGTCGCCTTCAGCTCCAGGCCAATGTTGGTCAGCGTGGACACCGCCGATTTCGAACACAGGGTGTTCGCCTCTCGCATGAATTCCTGAGTCAGGAAGTCCAACCGGCGTCCGCTGGCGCCATCCGCGGCCAGCAACATCCTAGCGGCGGCGACATGGCCGACCAGCCGATCGACTTCCTCACGCACGTCCGCTTTCACGGCCATGACGGCGGCCTCCTGCAAAATCCGATCCTGACTGACGGAATCCCCGAGGAGTTCAACAAGCCGCCTCTCGAAGCGCGCCTTGATGAGCAACGGCTGCTGGCCCGCCTCCATATCGGCCGCAGCGATCAGGCTCTCGATTGCATCCAGGAATCCGGCGAGCACGCAGGCGATTGATTGTCCATCCTCCGTCCGAGATTGCTTCAGGGCATCGAGCGCGTCGGCGACAGAACTGGCCATCGCCGATTTAAGCTGGTCATGATCGGCGGAGCCCGCGTCATCGTCCGACATCTCGATCACGCCGGGCAGCGCCAGCAGGCCATCAATCCTCGGGGCGACCGCCCGGCCGGCCGCGACGAGGCTTTCACCGAAGGCCATGTAGCGCTCCAATATCGCAAGGTTCAGGTTCGGCCGCCGACCCGACGACGATGTACGAGCCTGAATGGTGACATTGATCTGACCGCGCTGGAAACGAGCCTGAGAGGCCTCGCGGACCAGTCGTTCAAGAGTCTCGAATCCGTTCGGTCCCTTGAACCTAACCTCGAGATTGCGACCATTGACCGATCGGGCCTCGATCGCCCATGCCCAGTCCTCCAACGCGCCCTCGCGCCGGGCGAAGCCTGTCATGCTTAAGACGGTCATGTCGAAGGTCCACCGTGCTGTTCGATTTTTCTCCAGCGCGCCACATTGCGCTTGTGAACCTCGAAAGTGCTTGCAAAGACATGGCCACCGGATCCGTCCGCGACGAAGAATAGATCGTCGGTACGGGCCGGATTCAGGGCGGCAGTCAGCGCGGCCCTTCCAGGGTTGGCGATCGGCGTCGGTGGCAGCCCCAAGAACCGATAGGTGTTGTACGGCGAGGGAGACGCCAGCTCCGACACCCGAAGTCCGTGGCCGAGTGGAACTCCGCCCGACACGGCGTAGATTACTGTGGGGTCACTCTCCAATCGCATGCCCTTTTTCAGGCGGTTGATGAAGACGGCGGCAATGCGGGGACGTTCCTCCGGCTTTGCCGTCTCCTTTTCAACCACCGACGCCAGGACAACCGCCTGCCCGCTGGTTTCGTAAGGTAGACCCGAAATCCGCCGCGACCAGAGTTGCATAAGTAAGCCACGTCGCGCGGTCGCCATCCGCGAAACCAACCCCATGCGAGTGTCTCCGCGCCTCACCTCATAGGTCTCAGGCAACAGACTTCCTTCTGGAGGTGATTGAACCGGACCGGCCAGAAACGCGGCGGCGCGGAGCACGTCCACCACCTCACGAGAGGTGTATCCCTCCGGAATAGTGATGAAGTGACGCAGGACGGCGCCGCGCTGGATGGCTGAAATAATCTGAACCAGCGATGCCCCCGAAGGAAATTCGTATTCTCCCGCCTTAAGATGGCGAGCGCCGCCGGTGATCACCGCCGCGGCCATGAACGCCGCCTGCGAACGGATCACATGAGCTTGGTCCAAGGCCCTGGCGATCCCCGGCAATCCGGCTCCAGGCGGAAGGACGACTTCCGTCACCTTACCCTTCAAAACCGAAGGCCCGGGCATGGCAACCGTCCATACGCTCAACAAGAACAACGCGGTGCACGTCAGGCCCGCGGCGATGGCTATTCGGCCGACAAATAGCCCGCCGCCACGCGGCCCAGCGCCTCGCGCGCGAGGCCGTCTTGTCACGGCGCCTTCTTGAACACGACCGATGCGTTTGTGCCGCCGAAGCCGAAACTGTTCGAAAGGACGACATTGATCTTCATGCGCTTGGCAACGTTCGGGATCAGATCGATCGGCGAATCCACCGATGGATTATCGAGGTTAATGGTTGGGGGTACAATCTGGTCACGCAAAGCCAGAACCGAAAAAATTGCCTCAACGGCGCCGGCGGCCCCAAGCAAATGCCCGATCGCTGACTTCGTAGATGACATGGAGAGGCGGCCCGCCGCCTGACCAAACAGGCGCTCCACCGCCCCCAATTCAATCTCGTCGCCAAGCGGCGTCGAGGTGCCATGAGCGTTGATGTAGTCGATATCCACCGGCTCCAGCCCGGCCTGGCGAATGGCCCCGCGCATGGCGCGAAAACCGCCATCACCGTTGTCGGCCGGCGCGGTAATATGATGGGCGTCGCCCGCGAGGCCGTAACCCACGACTTCGGCATATATCTTAGCGCCGCGCTTGCGGGCGTGCTCTAGCTCCTCAAGGACCAGCACCCCCGCCCCCTCGCCCATGACGAAGCCGTCACGGTCGCGGTCATAGGGACGAGACGCCCTTTCCGGGGTGTCGTTGAAATGGGTTGAGAGAGCCCGACAGGCGATGAACCCAGCAATGCCGATTGGGCAAACGGCAGCCTCCGCCCCCCCCGCCAGCATCACATCGGCATCCCCGTGCTGAATAAAGCGCATGGCGTCACCCACGGCGTGAGCCCCGGTGGCGCAGGCTGTGACGACCGAATGATTGGGGCCCTTGAATCCGTGTCTGATCGAGACCTGTCCCGAGGCCAGATTGATTAGCGCGGAAGTGATGAAGAAGGGGCTGACCCGACGGGGTCCCTTCTCATGCATTTCGATAGCCGTTTCCGCGATAGTCGAAAGGCCGCCGATCCCAGAACCGATATTTACACCGGTCCGCTCACGTTCTTCATCGGTTGACGGCGCCCAACCAGAATCGCGCACCGCTTCATCGGCCGCCGCCATGGCGTAGAGAATGAAGTCATTCACTCTCCTCTGGTCCTTCAGACTCATCACCTGATCCGGCACGAAGCTGCCGGGCACGTCGGGGCCACCACCGCCACGACCGTCCACCCTCGGGACTTCGCAGGCCACTTGGCAGGCATAACCCGTTGCGTCGAAGGTCGTAATTCGTCCGGCTCCGGACTGCCCCGCGAGAAGAGCCTTCCAAGTCGGCTCAACGCCCCATGCAAGAGGTGTGACCATACCCAGTCCGGTTACAACGACACGGCGCACGGTCTGAACTCAGGCGCCCAGGCGCTCTCCGATAAACTTCACCGCGTCGCCGACGGTTTGAATATGTTCGGCGGCGTCGTCGGGGATTTCGATATCGAACTCTTCCTCGAAGGCCATCACCAACTCAACGTTGTCGAGGCTGTCAGCGCCGAGATCGTCGATGAAACTCGCCTTTTCCGTAACCTTCTCGGGGTCGGCGTCCAGGTGTTCGATAACGATTTTACGAACGCGCTCAAGTGTGTCGGACATTCAGGTCCAGTCCCTCTAGTTTGGTTGGCGCCGACGGTCGAGGGTTGGGCCCCGCCGACGACGCATTTGATTAGTGTCTAAGGCCACCGCTTCTGACCTCGAACGTCGCCATGTCGATCAGAAATTTTCGCCTAGCATGTTCCTTTCTGTCCGCCTAGCGGCGCGAACCCCAGCGAGCCAGCCGCCGGTCCTGCGCAAAGAATGGGCCGAGGTCAGACCATCGCCATCCCGCCGTTCACGTGCAAGGTTTGACCGGTGACGTAAGCGGCCTCGTCGCTGGCCAAAAAAACGCACGCCGCAGCGATGTCGGCGCCGTCGCCCAGACGGCCCAGAGGAATCGTCGAAAGAATCCGTGCTTTTTGGTCATTGTTCAAGCGGTCCGTCATCGGGGTCTCTATAAAACCAGGAGCCACGCAATTGATTGTGATATTTCGGCTGGCGACCTCCTGAGCCAGGGCCTTAGAGAAACCGATCATCCCGGCCTTGGACGCGGCATAGTTGGCTTGCCCGGGATTTCCTGTCACACCAACAATGGATGTGATGCCGATAATACGCCCTGATCGGCGCTTCATCATGCCTCTGAGCGCTGCGCGCGAAAGTCGAAAATAGCTTTCAAGATTGATCCTCATGACCGAGGACCAATCATCGTCCTTCATTCTCAGCAGAAGCCCGTCCCTAGTGATGCCGGCATTGGCGATGAGAATATCAAGAGGCGCACCCGCGGCGGCTTCAGCTGCGGCCACTAGACCATCCACCGCCACCGAATCGTCGAATTGGCAGACAGCCACCGTCGCGCGCTCGCCAAGCCTCGCCGCCATTTCCTCCAGAGCCTCCACCCGAGTGCCGGAAAGAACCACCCGCGCGCCCTGCTCATAGATGGAACGCGCGATGGCGCCACCTATGCCGCCCGTGGCGCCCGTGACCAATGCCGTCCTGCCGGTAAGATCGAACATCCCGGGTTCCTTCCGCCAATCCCCAAAAATACTTCCCGCCGTGGCCTAGATGGATTTTGCGAAGGCTTCGAGCTCGGCTGGTAGCCCCACCACTGAAACCTCCGCGTCCGGGGCAATTCGTTTTGCTATGCCGCTCAGCACTTTGCCCGAACCGATCTCGGCAAAACGGGACGCCCCGCCATCCGACGCCAGCCATTCCATTGATTCACGCCATCTTACCCGGCCCGTCACCTGCTCGACCAACAGGCCCCGAATTAGCTCCGGATCTAAGGTGGGCCGGGCCGTTACATTGGGCACGATCGGCGCGCGCGGCGGACTGATGGCGACCTGCGCCAAGGCGATCGCCATTTCATCGGCGGCGGGTTGCATGAGTGGACAATGAAACGGCGCGGAAACATTAAGGAGGATTGCGCGCGCGCCCAGTTCCTTGGCTTTTGCGATAGCCAGATCGACCGCCGCCTTGGCGCCGGAGATCACTACATTGCCGGCGTTGTTGTCGTTTGCGACTACACAGACTCCAACCGACGCACCCACCAGCGCCGCGGCCTCTGCCAGCGCGACATCGCTCTTGGGTCCGATCAACGACGCCATTGCGCCGTCACCCACTGGCACTGCTCTCTGCATGGCCTGCCCACGCAATCGCAGAAGTCGAGCGGTGTCGGTGAGGCTGACGGCGCCGGCCGCGGCAAGCGCTGAATATTCGCCAAGCGAGTGACCAGCTAGGAAAGCGGCGCGCTCTACGCCAATGCCGAATTCGGCGCTCAAAACTGCCATGACCGCAAGGCTGACGGCCATAAGTGCTGGCTGAGCGTTCTGCGTCAGGGTCAGCTCTTCGATCGGGCCTTCACTCATCAGCTTGAAAAGTTTTTCCTCCAAGGCGTCATCGACTTCCTCGAAGACGGCGCGAGCGGCCGGGAACGCCGCCGCGAGTTCGGCGCCCATGCCCACGGCCTGACTGCCCTGACCGGGAAAAAGAAACACAAGACTCATGTGGCGCTAAAGTCCTCCAAAGATTCGTTTCGTCGGGCGCAATGGCGCCTTTTTGTCTTCTGGACCAGGAGGGTTAGGTCAAAGATTGCCGCTCCACAAGCACAGCCGGATCACGAAACTCTGGCGTCGAACCCTTAAAATAGCGCATACAGCCGAGCCATATGAACTCGCGTAGGAACAGAACCATGAAGCGACTCGCCCTCATCGCCTGCGTCGCCACCATCATCGCCGGCCCGGCGCTCGCCGCGCTGAAAGCTGGCGCTATAGCGCCCGATTTTTCGGCCCAGGCCTCACAAGCGGGCAAACAATTCCCGTTCAAACTCTCCGACGCCCTGAAGAAGGGGCCGGTGGTGCTGTATTTTTTTCCAGCCGCCTTTACCTCCGGCTGCACGATCGAGGCCCATGAATTTGCAGATGCGTCGGCCGACTATAGAAAGCTCGGCGCCACGCTGATCGGCGTGACCGCCGGCAATATCGATCGCTTGACCGAGTTTTCGGTTAGCGAATGCCGGTCCAAGTTCGCGGTGGCCGCTGATCCGGGCGCCAAGATCGCCGACAGCTACAAGTCGACCCTGGCGATCTATCCGGGCCATTCGGACCGCACCAGCTATTTGATTGCACCCGACGGCAAGGTCGCCTTCGTCTATTCCGATCTGGGCGCAGAGAAACACGTCGCCAAGACGATGGAGGCCTTGAAGGCCTATCGGACGACTCATCCACTTTGAAAAGGCGGCCTTGCGTCGAACCTCGATTGCGAGTAACAGCGCCGGCTTCTCGCAGGAAAGCGGTCTTGGAACGGAACGTCAAAGGATTGGGAGTCTCCCGATCGCCGTCTTGAGATCCATCGTCGAGTGGCGCCTGTTCCGAGCGCCGCCCGCCGCCGCTCCCTCCATCGGACAGAGGAAACCATGCCTGCTTACGAGCACGTGCTGATCGCACGCCAGGATATCTCTCCGGCCCAGGCCGAGACCCTGAACGAAGAACTCAAGGCTCTGATCGAATCGCTTGGTGGACACATCGCCAAGATCGAATACTGGGGACTTCGCAACCTGACCTATCGCATTAAGAAGAATCGTAAAGGACACTACTCCCTTCTGGCTATCGAGGCTCCGGCCACGGCGGTGAAGGAGATGGAGCGTCAGATCTCGATTAACGAGGATGTGCTTCGCTTCATGACCGTGCGCGTCGAGGCGTTGGATCTTGAACTCTCCCCCGTGTTGGCCAGACGCGACCGCGAGCGCGAACGCCGCTTCGACGACGTTCCGGCCTAGTCATTAGCCTGCAGAGATTTCAGCCATGACCGAAGAAACTACGATCCCCGAATCTGGCGGCGGCGGCGGCCGGCGTGCCTTCCTGCGTCGGCGCAAGGTTTGCCCGTTTTCCGGCGCCAACGCTCCGAAGATCGATTACAAAGACGTCAAGTTGCTTCAGCGTTACGTCTC
>JAYVYH010000374.1:0-7720 GCA_043784385.1 Caulobacteraceae bacterium
GCCCGACCACCAGGGCCTCCCCGCCGCTGGCGTTATTGGTCTTCGATTCGAAGCCGCCCTTGGTGTTGATCTTGGCCAGCACCGTCTTCTGGATCGAGGAACAGACATGCCATTGCATGGTCATGTCCGCAGAACCGTGTGATCTGGTCAGGCTTGCGCCCTGCAGGCAGTAGTCCACATCGATGTCATTGACGATCCCACCCTACCTGCAAATCGCCGGTCGTGGTTTCCTTCTCGAAGATATTGTCGTTGTCGCCTTCGACCTTGAACCCCGCCGATTTTATCTCGGCCCGGAAAGCGTCGACATAGACCGCCGATTTGACTTCCTCTTGTTCGCCCTTCCAGGCGACCTTGGCTCAGGGAATGCAGAAAATACCACCATGCGGGCTGGCCCATTCCTTGCCCGGAGTCAGTTTCGCCACGAGGTGGGTGAAAGCGAAAAGCCTTACGTCCGAGCCTTCGGGAAGCGTGGGAACCATCACGGAAGGCGGCAGGACGACCGATGTCTGAGCTGCCCCTATCTGGGCGCCGAGGAGCATGCCGACCGCCGCAACCAGCGACATGGATACCCGCATCGCAACCCCCAGTTTAGTTCAACTCGACAAGACAACCGCAACCTATCAAACAGATCCACTTAACAAAGTTTAGGGGAGCCACCATGCCCACCGACACCATTTACTCAGGCGCCGTGCGGATGGTTCTGGGCCTTGTGGCGATGCTCGCGACTCCCGCCCGGGCGCTTGATGTGCAGACCGTGGCCCCTGCCATCGTCGCCGAGATCGCCGCCGACTATCCACGCATGGAGGCGCTGTACAAGGATCTCCACGCGCATCCCGAGCTCGGATTTCAGGAAACCCGAACCGCGGCCAAGCTGACCGTGGAGATGCGGAGCCTCGGCTTCACCGTCACCGAGGGGGTCGGCAAGACCGGCGTGGTGGCAATTTACAAAAATGGCCCCGGGCCCCTGGTTATGGTGCGCACCGAGCTGGACGCCCTGCCCATGAAAGAACGCACGGGCTTGCCCTACGCCAGCGAGGCGAAGGGCAACTGGCAGGGCCGCGAGACCTATGTTGCTCATAGCTGCGGTCACGACTCGCACATGGCGGTCTGGACAGGCACGGCCAAGGCGCTGCTCGACATGAAGTCCAGGTGGAGCGGGACCCTGATGTTCATCGGCCAGCCCGCCGAGGAGGGCGGCGGCGGTGCGCGCGCCATGCTGGCGGATGGCCTCTACACCCGCTTTGGCGGTAAGCCGGACTATGCCTTCGCCATCCATGTGGGATCGGGCGTCGCCGGAGATGTTTCCTACCGGGCCGGACCCGTCACCTCGGCCGCCGACAGCCTGACCATCATCTTTCATGGCCGGGGCGCGCATGGATCGATGCCCAACCAATCCATCGATCCGGTGCTGATGGCCGCTCGGTTCACCGAAGACGTGCAGAGTGTAATCAGTCGGGAGAAGGACCCGTTCGCCTTCGGCGTGGTCACGGTAGGCGCCATCCAGGCCGGGTCGGTGGGCAATATAATTCCGGACACCGCTGAGCTGAAAGGCACGATCCGCAGCTACGATGAAACTGTGCGGCAGCGCATCCTCGACGGTGTGCGCCGCACCGCCGCCGGGGTGGCCGCGATATCGGGCGCGCCCGCGCCCGAGGTGGACTTCGGTCCGTCCGCCTATTCAGTAATAAACGACGACGCCCTGACCGCCCGTACCGCCACGGTTTTAAAGGCGGCGTTCGGCGACCGGCTGCATGAGGACGCGCGGCCATGGACGGCCAGCGAGGATTTCTCGGATTTCGTGCGGGCCGGTGTGCCTGGAACCTATCTGAGCCTGGGGGGGCTCGATCCGGTCCTGATCGCCGCCGACAAGGCCAAGGGCGAGCCCGTGCCTACCAATCATTCGCCGTTCTTCGCGCCGCTTCCCGAACCGACCATCAAGGCGGGAGTGGAGGCCATGACTCTGACGGTGATGAATGTGATGCCGCCGAAAAACTCGTAACGACGACTTGCCGGCCCTACGTTCACAGTCGGTTCAGTTCGCGCGGTCTAGACAACGGTCTAGGGGTCGAAAACCCGGGGACATTCCGATGACCAATATGAAACACAGACCCGCCGTCACGGCGATCGCCGCGATCCTCGCCCTGGCCACCGTAGTCGAAACCAGCGCCGCCACGGCCCAGTCCGGGCCAAGCGGCTATCAGGACAACGGCTACCCGAACAACGGCTACCCCAATAACGGCGCTCCGCCTCCGCCGCCAAACGGTCAGGGACCCAGCGGCTATCAGGGCGGTCAATATCAGGATAATCAGTATCAGGGCGGCCAATACCAAGACGATCAATCTCAGAGTGGGCAGTATCAGGGTGGCCAATATCAAGGCCGCGCCGGTGGTCCCGCGCCCCCGACGGGACAATATGCGCCTCCACCCACCGGTTACGAGCGGCCCGGCGCGGCCTATGACAGCCGCGCCCAACAGTATGATCGTGAATACGCCGACCGCTATTCCCGCTGGGCGGCGCAGTACTGCATCGACCGCCGCAACGACAACACTGCCGCCGGGGCGGTGATCGGCGGGGTGCTGGGCGCCATCATCGGTTCTGGCGTCGCCGGCCGCGGCGATCGGGGCGCGGGGGCCTTCGTGGGGGCAGCCCTGGGGGCCGGAACCGGGGCCATCATCGCGTCGCACAGCGGCGGACCCGGCGGTTGCCCGCCCGACTACTATGCCCGGTCCGGCGCGCCGACCTTCGTCTACGGCGGCCCGGGTTATGGCGTGGTGACCGGCCCGGCCTGGTACAATCCGTGGGTGTGGTCAGGCGGCGCTTGGGTCTATCGTCCCTACCGCTACTGGTATTTCACCAACGCCGGCCCCTATTGGCGGCCGGGCTGGCGGCCAGGATACTATCGCAATCACTATCGACACTGGTGACTGTTTCGTCGCCAGGAGACCGGCTTGTCGCCTGATGACGCCGCCTGCCGCCGGCCTAAGCGGGACGTCGTGTCTGGCAATCCTCGGTGAGCGTTTACAGATTTAACCTTGACGACAGGCCTGTCCTCGGAGAGAACAAACCAGGAACCCTTGTCGGAGATTGAAAAATGTATCGCTTCGCTCGGGAAACGCTTGCTCTCGCCTCCGTGGCCGGATTTGTTTGGATGGTATGTCAAGTCGCGAGCTTCGCGGGATAGGTTCGACCGGGCGAATCGCCTCGTGCATTCTGGAGATTGAACGATGACGGATCGAGGCGTCTGGGACGATGGATTCATCCACCTACGCCTGCGCTCGGCCTATTCTCTTCTGGAGGGCGCGATCAAGGCGGATGCTATTGTCGGCCTGGCCAAGGCCAATGGCATGCCAGCCGTGGCGTTGACCGACCGAGCTAATCTGTTTGGCGCCCTGGAATTCTCCGTTCTCACCAGTCAGGGCGGCGTGCAGCCAATCGTCGGGTGTGCGCTGCCGGTAAGCGGACTTGGCGCGGGGTCTCCCGAACGCTGGGCGCGAACACCCACGATCACGCTGCTGGCCCAGAACGAGGTTGGCTATCGAAACCTTTGCGAACTGTCCTCGGCCGCCTTCCTCAATGTTGAACCAACCGATGCCCCTCATGTGCCCTGGAAGAAGATCGCGGCCCATTCCCCGGGATTGATCGCCCTATCGGGTGGTTCGGACGGACCGATCGATCCGCTGTTCGCGAGCGGACGTAACAGCGAAGGCCGCGCGGCACTGGACGAGTTGTCGCGGGTGTTTGGGGATGGGTTTTATGTCGAGCTTCAGCGCCACGGGCTGGCGTCCCAAGCCTTAGCCGAGCCCGGCCTCGTGGCGTGGGCATACGAAGCCAATGTCCCACTGGTAGCCACCAATGACGTCCACTTTGCTCAGGCTAAGATGTGGCGCGCTCACGACGCCCTGCTGTGTATCGCCGACGGGGCCTTCGTGGGCCAGGAGGACCGTCGTCGGATCACGGCCGAACACTGGTTCAAGCCGGCCGCCGAAATGCGACAACTGTTCGCCGACCTGCCCGAAGCCTGCGACAACACCCTCGAGATCGCCCAACGATGCGCCTTCATGGTCAAGAAGCGCGCGCCGATCCTGCCGCGCTACCCCAGTCCCGGCGGACTTTCTGAAGATGAGGAACTGGCGCGTCAGGCCCGCGACGGCCTGCGCCGCCGTTTGGACGCGGCGCCCGTCGTCGGGGGCGAGGAAGCCTATTGGCGGCGCCTTGAACGCGAGATCGGCGTTATCCAGAACATGGGGTTCTCCGGCTATTTCCTGATCGTATCCGACTTCATGAAATGGGCGGTGGATCACGACATTCCCGTCGGGCCTGGGCGAGGGTCGGGCGCGGGGTCGGCGGTGGCGTGGTCGCTATTGATCACCGGGGTCGATCCGCTGAGATTCGGCCTGATCTTCGAGCGCTTTCTCAACCCGGAACGGGTGTCGATGCCCGATTTCGATATCGACTTCTGCCAGGAGCGGCGGGAAGAGGTTATAACCTATGTGCAACAGCGCTACGGCGCCGACCGGGTAGCCCAGATCATCACTTTCGGCAGCCTACAGGCCAGAGCTGTGTTGCGCGACGTTGGCCGGGTCATGCAACTGCCGCTTGGTCAGGTGGACCGGCTGGCCAAAATGGTGCCCAACAATCCCGCCGCCCCGGTTACCCTGGCCAAAGCGATCGAGATCGAGCCGCGCCTGAGGGAAGCGAGAGACGACGACGAGGCCGTGGCCCAGTTGCTGGAGGTCGCGCTGCAGCTAGAAGGGCTCTACCGCAACGCCTCGACCCACGCCGCCGGGGTGGTGATTTCGGATCGGCCGCTGACCGAACTGGCGCCGCTCTATCGCGATCCGCGGTCGTCGATGCCGGCGACCCAGTTCAACATGAAGTGGGTGGAGAGCGCCGGCCTGGTAAAGTTTGACTTTCTGGGTCTCAAGACCCTGACCGTTATCCAGCGGGCGGTGAAACATCTGGAACGCCGGGGCGCTGGAATCGATCTTGAACGCCTGCCGCTCGATAATGCCGGCAGCTACGAGCTTTGCGCCTCGGGCCAGACCGTCGGCGTGTTCCAGTTGGAAGGGCAGGGGATGCGCGACACTCTGCGCAAGCTGCGGCCAAGCTCCCTTGAGGAAATCACCGCGCTGATCTCTCTGTATCGACCCGGGCCGATGGATTCCATCGACGAATATGTCGATGTGAAGATGGGCCGACGGCCGCTTAATATCCTGCCCGGGCTGGAAGCGGTGCTGACCGACACCTACGGGGTGATCGTCTACCAGGAACAGGTGATGCAGATCGCTCAGATCCTGGCCGGCTACTCGCTGGGCGAGGCGGATCTGCTGCGTCGCGCCATGGGCAAGAAGAAGAAGGAGGAAATGGACCAGCAGAGGGTTCGTTTCCTCACCGGCGCCGCCGAGCGGGGCCTTGGCGAGATTGACGCCGAAGATATGTTCGAGCGCATGGCCAAGTTCGCCGGCTATGGCTTCAATAAGTGCCATGCCGCGCCTTACGCCCTAATCGCCTATCAGACCGCCTGGTTGAAGACCAATACGCCGGTCGAGTTTTTCGCCGCCTCGATGAGCCTGGATCTGTCCAACACCGACAAGCTGGCGGTGTTCTATCAGGACGCCAAGCGCCAAGGCGTTTGCGTGCTGCCTCCGGACATCAATCGCTCGGGCGCGGATTTCGACGTCGAGGACGGCGAGGTGCTCTATGCACTCGGGGCCGTTCGGAACGTCGGTCTTCAGGCCATGTATCATATCGTTGAGTTGCGCCGGGTGGGGGGCCGCTTCCGCAACATCCACGATTTTCTCGAACGCATTGATCCTCGTCAGGTCAACAAGCGCGCGCTTGAGAGCCTGGTCAGGGCCGGAGCCTTTGATCGGCTTCACGCCAACCGCGCCCAGTTGGTCGAGGCCGTTGATTCGCTGATGGCCTACGCTCAGGCCATGGCCGCCGACCGCGCCTCGGCGCAGGAAAGTCTATTCGGCGACGTTGGCGACGCTGCCCAACCAAGATTGCCCGTTGTCCCGCCGTGGGATCCGGCGCGGCAGCTCGATGAGGAACTCGCAGCTGTCGGCTTCTATCTCAGCGGCCACCCACTAAGCGATATGACCGAGCTCTTGCGGCGCAATCGCGTAACTTTTTTCGTGGACGCCCAGGTCAAGGCCAACGCTGGCGCCGAGGCCTTTCGAATGGTGGGGGTGGTTCGCCGACGCCAGGAGCGCAGCTCGGCCAACGGGGGAGGGAAGTTCGCGTTCGTGACGCTTTCAGACCCCAGCGGTGAATATGAAGTACTCTTTCAGGCTGAGGTCCTGGCGCGGCGCCGCGACCTGCTAGAACCGGGGCGTTCAATTGTACTGACCGTCCGGGCCAAATCCAGCGATGGCGAACTGCGTCTGTTCGGAGATGAAGCCGAAGCCCTCGACAAGGCCATCGAGAAGGTGGCTAGCGGACTACGTATTCATCTCTCCCCAACCGTCGCCGAGATCGACGCCCTGAAAGCCCGATTAAAGCCCGCCGTCACCGGAGGAGGCCCGGTCGTGCTGGTGGCCGCCTTCGCTGGCGGACGCGAAGTGGAGATGCGGCTGCCCGGGCGGTTTCATCTGGATCCAGCCGTGCGCGGGGCTCTGAAGGTCGCTCCTGGCGTGGCTTTGGTCGAGGACCTCTAGGCTTGTCTTCGGCTCGCCTTGCCTTTCCGCGCTCCTTCTTTTAAGGGGAGCCAATCACGCACGCGAAATGTTCGGCTAGGTCCGGGTAAATTCCCGCTTCTCGCCGTTCCGGTCCTTATCCTTCGGGAGGGGTTTATTTCGCGGAGGCTCGAACCGGAAAAAGGAAATAGGTTAATGGCGCTACCCGAATTCACCATGCGTCAGCTCTTGGAAGCTGGCGCCCACTTTGGCCACCAGACCCATCGCTGGAATCCGAAGATGGAACGCTACATCTTTGGCGCCCGCGCCAATATTCACATCATCGACCTGTCCCAGACGATGCCCCTGTTGCATCAGGCGTTGGTCAAGGTGCGCGAAGTCGCCGCCTCGGGCGGACGGGTGCTGTTCGTCGGCACCAAGCGCCAGGCGGCCGACCCGGTCGCGGCGGGCGCTAAGCGCTGCGCCCAATATTATGTCAATCACCGGTGGCTGGGCGGCACCCTGACAAACTGGCGGACAATTTCTGGATCCATCGCCCGGCTTCGTGAGCTCGAAGGAGTTCTGGATGGGGGTGAAAGCGTAGGGCGCACCAAGAAGGAACTGTTGCAACTTAACCGTGAGCGCGACAAGCTTGAGCTTTCGCTCGGCGGCATCAAGGATATGGGCGGCATCCCGGACCTGATGTTCGTGATCGACACGAATAAGGAAGGCATTGCGATCCAGGAAGCCCGCAAGCTGAATATACCGGTCATCGCCATCCTTGACACCAATTGCGACCCGCAGGGGATCACGTTCCCGATCCCGGGCAACGATGACGCCGCCCGCGCTCTGCAACTCTATTGCGACCTGATGGCGGACGCCGTGCTCGATGGTCTCACCGAGGGCCAGGTGGCGCTCGGTGTTGATATCGGCGCCGCCGAGGCTCCGATCGAGCCGTCGCTGCGCATGAGCGCGGCGATCGATACGGGCGCCGAGGTTCACACCCCGGCCGCGCCCGAGCCCGAGCTTGAGGCCGCGTTCTCGGGCGCAAAGCCGGCGATTGAAGAGGCGGTTCCAAGCGAAGGCTGAGCGATCCGGGGCGG
>JAYVYH010000375.1:0-13729 GCA_043784385.1 Caulobacteraceae bacterium
CCCGGGGGAGGACCAGGACGTCGGGCTGGTCGGGGACCCGCCACAAAGCCAACTCGACCAGGCTTAGGGTGAAGTGGAGACCGACGTGGCGCTGGAGGAAGTCGGCCAACTGCTCGGCCCCCTCCTGGATGCCGTCGCCGACGATGATGCAGAGGAACCTGCCAAGGCGCAGGTTGCGGGAGACCGCGTCCACGAAGCCGACCTCGTCGTCGGCAGTGGCCTCGGGTCCCACGACCAGGTCGAACAGGCGCCAGCCCTTCCGGCCAAGGGCGACATCGACGGCTCGCTCGAGGTCTTCGTAGGACCAGCGGCTGAGGTCCTTCGCATAGTCGAGGATCTGGCCCACCACCTCGCGCCGGGCCTGCGGGTTCCTCCAGAGCTTGGCCTCGACCAGGACGATTCCGCCAGACGGGGTAATCAGCAGGTTGTCGGCGAAGCCTGAGGGGGTCGTCAGCTCCCGGCAGACCGAGACCGCGTCGACCAGGCCGGGCTCGATCTCCTGGATCGGCAGGACCGCCGGATGATCGTGGATCAGGGCCTGCAGCCAGCTCTCGTCATACCCGCCGCCGCCCGAACCCGAGACGAGGGGAATCTTGGCAAGGCGCTGGGCCTTCTGCTCCGAGGTCCCGAGGGCAGAGACGACGAGGGGCGCGGCATGGGCTCTCAACGGTGGTCTCCGATGCTTGGCGGTGGTGAGTGGGCTTGGGTCATAGGGCCGCGGCCGCAGCCACGACCTCGTTGGTGACGTCTCGGGCGCCGGGTAGGGTCCAAACGTCGTCGGTCAGCATGAAGAGCCAACTGTTGGTATGGGCGATGAACCGGGCTCGGCGCTCGACCTCGGCGTGGGGCAGGATCACCGCCCGGGGCACGCCGTAGGTCCGGTCCAGCAGGATCGCGGCCATGAAGTCGAAGGACTTCCCGGGCAGGCGGCGCAGCGCGCTGAGCTGCCGGGACGCTTTGGGTTCGGTGATCCGCCGGCACTTGATCTGGAACCGGGTCCCGCCGGGGTCGACTGCGTCGTACCCTAAGGCGGAGTTGGTGGCCAAGGTCCAGCCGAAGGCCTTCACGAAGAGGGTCTCGGCATAGTCGCCGGTGGGGGCGTTCGACGTCCTGACCACACCCCTTCGACGAAGCTCTTCCATGATCGCGTGGGTCACCAACAGGCCGGTGACGCTCGTGCGCGCGACCATAGGATCGGCGATGATCGGGGCTGGGGGTCGGAGCTATCCGGGGCGCCCCAGGGGGCGGCGGTCGCGGTCTGGAACCAAGTCCGTTCGCCGAGGCGGGCGAAACTGTCGGGGCTTCCGTGAACCGGGCGTATGCGTTGATGGCCGCGAGTGAGTTGTTGACCACATGTTCGGTCAGCCCGGTCCCCGGGGCAACCGCCCGAAGTGGCCGGCTCAGGGTGTCGACGCCCTGAGCCGACAAGTCAACATTGTAGAAGTTCACCCGTAGGACTGCCTCAACCCGGGCAAGGTAGGAGCAGTAGCTCTTGGCCGAAAGGTCCCCGAGGGTCCGACCGGTATTTCGGATCCCGTAGCGGCTGACGAGGTAGTCCTCAAACGCGGCGCGCCTCATGAAACAGCCCCCACCAGATAACAACCCATAGTCACGTTGGACCGGCCTCGCGCGCAAGAGAAGCGTCATAAGCGGCGATGCGTCAGATCCGGACGGAGGCCGCCGGAGAGGACGTGGCCGTTGCCATCTGGAGGGTCTTTGCTACGCGCATGCAAGACAGAACGCCGAGTACCACCTAAGCTTTACTCGCCCAAGGTCTTCACACACCTCGGTGGGAAGCTGCCGTTGGTCCCGCGCGCAGTCGGTAAGATCGGGTGATATGGCGCAGACCAACGAACACGGCCGGATTATCGCCGCCACCGCTAAGACGGCACTGGTCCCGCTTGGCTTCCAGCGGAAGGGCGCCTCGCGCATCTGGTTCGCGGACAATGGGTACTGGCTTCTGGTGGTCGAGTTCCAGCCCAGCGGCTGGAGCAAGGGCAGCTACCTGAATGTGGCCACGCATTGGCTTTGGTCGTCGATCAGTGACGGACTACAGGTCGTGCTTTCGTTCGACTATGGTGGCCGAGCTGCCGGGTTCATTTCATTTGAAAGCGAGGCCCAGTTTTTGCCGCAAGCCGCCTCGCTTGCGGACATCGCGGCGGCCGAAAGCGTTCGTCTAAGTGGTCTGTTGGTATCAATCGAGGCCATTGCCGATTGCCTCATCGCGGAGGAGCGGCAGGCCAGTGATGAGAAACTCGGGGGGCAGTGGGGCGCATTTCATGCAGGGATCGCCGCCGCTCTCGCCGGCAAGTCGACCACCGCCCGGACGATGTTTGACGCGATCCTGGTAAAGCCGCCCCTGCCTGGGTCCGTCCTCCACTCGATGGCGCAGCGCATGTCGGACCTACTCGACGACAGCGTGGCCTTCCGCCGCCACGTCTTCGGGGTGATCGACGGACAGCGCGAAAAACTCAAGCTCCCGCCGTTCAACACTGGCCCACTCACCTGATGTTCGCTTAGGGGTCGATTCTCTCCCTTGGGTTCCCGCCCGACTCCCGACATTGTCAACCGCCGCCCGGCCGTGCGGAGCGGGCCTTACCCAAGCCTCGGCAGATTGATCAGTGGTGACCGCCGGCGACGTTCCCAGCTCCCAAGGTCGTCGCCTATCGGAAGCGTTCTCGGATAGCGCAATCACAGTCGGCGCTTACGGACGCCCTGCCGGTCTACGCCATGGGAGCAATACCGAGGCGGGAACCGCCCAAGCCCCTGCGCCGACCAAACACCAGCGGAAAGCGCCTCACCGACCGATAGGCCCAGCAAGGCCCCGTCCGGACGCCATGGAAGCCCAGGATGGGCGCCAAACGCCCCACTGACGGGTGGACCCGGCACCCGGGAGAGGCCACCAGCGGGCCGCAACCGCCAGACAACACACCCATCCGACCGAAGCCCGACGCACCTCAGACGCGACGCTTGTGCCACCCGTCACGCGCCGCGACCGCGTTGGGCGAGCGCGTTGGTCTATGCGAGGGACCTATCCGCCCCGCCGCAGAAAATTAGGTGGCTTAATCTTCATTTCGACAGTTGCAGGTCAGGCTTGTAACAAGTCGCATTCGTATAAGAATTTTTCACGTCCGCCGCGTCGCTGTCTATTTTGCCTCTAATTTGCGCCATGCTAGTTACACCGGTTAAATCTCCGACATTTACTGCACAGACAGAACTAGTTTCAACATACTTGTATCTGTGCGTGATCATGCACTTATCGACGTAGTTCGCGATGTCTAAGTCCTGCGAGTCAGACGAAATATTATAGGTATGATCGGCGTCTATTTCGCACTGCGCGACAAGTT
The DNA here is from genome assembly GCA_043784385.1 of Caulobacteraceae bacterium. GTDB lineage: Bacteria > Pseudomonadota > Alphaproteobacteria > Caulobacterales > Caulobacteraceae > Acaudatibacter. Next base: position 3,348 of record JAYVYH010000375.1, read on the forward strand.
GGGTCACCGTCGGCTGAGTCGGTGGCGCGGGCTTCTGGCACGCGCTCAGCGCCAGTACTGACAAAAGGGCGATATAGCGCATACGATCCTCGCCGTGCGGGTTGCACACAGAGCGCCACCAGACGTAGGATTAATAGGGGCCCACCGGGAATCTGCCATGGGTCCACGCTCACCTGACCCCTGGTGACGGAACGGATGAAACCAGGGTAGAGACTTGCCGATGGTCCGCATTGGAAAAGCCGGAGCACTCTTGACCGCTGTCGCCGTGCTGGCGAGTGGGCTTGCGCGCGCGCAGGTGTCTCCACTGGCAGGCGGAATTACCGCCGCCGATTCAAACTGCAATGCGTCGCATTTCACGACATATGCGCAACTCACCATCTGTCAGAACGACGGCGAACGAACCATATGGCAGACCTACGCCCCGGAGGCGCTGCCCTACTACGACGTATATGCGGGATCTCGGCTGAACATCGTCACCCAGGTGGACGCTGGCAACATAACCAGGGATTCCGGAAGCACCCAAATCGCGGCCGCAGCCGCGCTCTTTCTTGCCCAGGTTCGGATGCTCGCTGCGCAGGAAACCGGCCAACGACAGCGCGAGGCCGTACACACACAGCAGCGTGCCGCAGAGAGCCGGGCGCGGACAGAACAGTTCTATAGGACCCTTGGCGCAGGGTTGATGGCGTATGGCCAAGCGCGCGCAGCAGGAGACGCGGCGGCTCTTTCTGCGATCAGGGCGAATCCTCTACCAAAGACTCAGCACACAACGTGTAATACGAACCCGATATCCGGGACCCTGGAATGTTACACGACATCCTGTTGATCGGTGTGGTCTTCGTGATCATTGCCGCATAGAATCTAGACTGACGGGCGGGGCTGCAACCCCGCCGCGTCGTCATGACCGCTGACACGATCCGATTTGAACACTATCAGATCGGAGATTTGAAGTCATGCCTACTGAATGCCTTGTCCTTTGGTGTAAGCCTCCGGCGGCAGCTCTTTTTGGAGGCCATCTATTAACTGGTCAATGTGCTGTTCTTCGAGCAGTATCGTCACAGGCGGATTCAACTGCGGATGACGAAATTGCAGGAAGCGCCGTTTCGTCCCCTCCTCGCCCCAAATCGAGAAGGCGGCGCCAGTCAAGTATTTCAAATCCATGATCGTTTCTCAGAAGCTTGTTTGGCGATGCCCGGGCTAGAGAGGGAGGGCGCGGGCATCGTTTTCGGCCCCTCCCCGCCATTTCGATCAAGCATAACTCGCCGGACGCGATTCCGAGCCAGCCTATAGACGCGCACGCGGGCCTACGTGTCACCAGAAACTAGGCGCACACGCGAGCCTACCGAAGCGGCCCGACTTGGCGCGGCAGCGCGTCCACCTTCTATATCTCGGGGTAGGGGGCGTTTGCGATGAGACGGCGGCTGTCGAGCGTCGCGCCGCTGGGTTGCCGCGAGGGCTAGAGCGGAGGCCGCCCGGGTGTCGTTCTCGATGGTTTCCCACTCGTCCGTCGGGTGTATGTTCTTGCGCACGCCGTGAACGTAGGTGAGCCGGAACAGGTTCGGCGCCCTGAACTCGGCGGCGGTCCGATATCCCGCCTGGGTGATCTCGAGGAAGCCCAAGGCCACCGCCTGACGAATGGCCAGGGCCACCGACGCGCGCCGGATGCCCGCTTCCGCAAAGTGGTTGTAGGTGCATAGGAGCGCGCCGTTCTGCGAACCACCGTGGCGCATGTGTTCGAGCTCCAGGCGATCCAACAATCGGCGCGCGTTGTCCGGCAGAACCCGCCAAGCCGGGGACGCCTTCATGTCCAGGCGATGCATGACCCATGAGCCACGCCCCGTGATCTCACCCTTTTTGCCGCTTCTCATTTGAACCCTCACGGCGGCGCGGCGTCTCATCGAGTCGGCGGGATCAAGTCGCCGCCGTCGGCCTCTCGCCCGTTCCGGGACAATGGCACCGCGCTTGTGCTATCAAGAGGGGCTCGCCGAGAGCGTCCCTCCCGCGCCCCGACGCCGCGTCACCGGCGGCGGGGCGTGTTTGTTTGGCTAGCTCTGGATCACGCCTTTGAGCGGATTCGAGGTCGTGCGCATCGGATCGCTAAGCGCCTCCGCGATCCACTTTCTGAGGTCCGCAGGATCGTAGCGGACGGCCCGCCCGATTTTGCGGAAGGGCGGCGCCACACCCCCGACGCAGCGAAGGCGCGTCAATGTCGAAGGCGATCGTGGAATCCCTCGGGCGCGAAGGAAATCGGCCGCGCCGACCGTGTCTAGCAGCGCCTCGCCCGGCCCATAGGCCGAAGCCGGCCCATAGTCCGCAGTGCTGTCCCTATTGGACGCTATGTTCGTCATGGTCTCACACCTTTGAGTAGCAACCGACATTCACGGTTCCACGGCGAACATGGTTGAACAAACCGCCACAAGAAAGCGGGGATTCGGACATAACCCGTCCTAAGATTTACTATGGTTTTGTCCGCTGCCCAGAACGCGAGAGTCGCTTGCGAAACGCCTCTGCTTCCACAGGTAGGCTCAACAAATCGGCTCCCAACTGCTTTTGGGCAGCGGTCGCCAATTGAGTGACGTGATCGGCGAATCTAGCGAAGGGATCACTCATCGACCGGGACGCACGGCGGCCTGTCAGCGGCTCAAACACAGCCCGCCTGCACATCGCCATTAGATAGTCGAATTGGCGTTGGTCCGGCCTGCCGCCACGGTTGACCGGCGCATCACGTATCGACTTGGCCAGCGCTTGGCGATCCGCGATTCCAGGCCCGAGGTTCGCCGACACTTCCGTCAGGCCGTAGGCCGCCTCGAACTTGGCCCAAGCCATCTGAGCCCTTTCTAAAGCCAGCAGAAATTTCTCGGCGCTTTCGCGGGTCTCCTGGTCAACGTATTGGACGCCGCCTGTCGGCTTCGGCGTAACCGCCGCCGCCCACGCGAAGTTGACCAATATGTTCCTGATGGTCGTATCGAGATCTGGTGGCCATCGTTCGGGAGGCGTGGCCTTCCTAAGGGTTTCGACGATGTTGGCCCAACGGCGTTCGTTGCCCGGGTGGAGAAATCCACGTTGGAACCGGGCGAACGTCACACCTTTGTATTGGGCGCGGAGCAGCGCGGACTTCACGCCAGCGCCGCGAGCTTTGGCGCCTGAGCGAGATTGATCACGTCCGCCCCGTTGGTCCCGTCCAGCGCCGCCGCGATCCGCCCGGCGACTCGGTCCGCCGCTACAAGCAGGGCGGGATCGCCGACATGGGCGTACCGAGCCGTCACCCCCGCGACCCGATGGCCCAGAAGCCCCGCGATCGTCAGTTCGGAGAAACCCATTTCAGCCGCCGTCGCCGCATAGCTGTGCCGGAGGACGTGCGTTGTTACGTCCGCAAGCCCGGCCCGCACGCAAAGCCGCTCCAGAACCTTGGGGAGCGCGACAAGGTGTTTCGCGGGGTCGGCCCCGACAAAGACCCAGGGCGAGCCCTCGGTGCGTTCCAGGGCGGTCAGGACGCGCGACGCATCTGCTCCCAAGGCGCGGATGGAAAACCCGCTCTTGCTATCGCCGAGCCGCAGACAGCGACCTCTGAGGTCAACCCATTCCCAAGGTAGGGCGAGCGCCTCCATTCGACGCAGGCCAGTCAACAGCAGGAATCGGACGCAGGCGAGCGCGACCGGATTCTCCCCGTCGGCGAACGCAGCGCGCATGGCTTCGCCAAGGCGCGTCTGTTCTTCAATGGTGAGGAATCGTCGTTGGCGTCCGTCGGGGAATTTGCGAGCGCCGTGAGCCGGGTTCTCGGCGATCAATCGGCGACGCTTCGCCCACTCGAGGATAGTGTGGACCATGCCGACCGTGCGCGCCGCCACGCCGCGGCCGCCTGTCGTGGCGCCACCTCGCCCCGAGCGCGCCTTGGCAGTCTTGCCCAAGGCGATGTCGGTTTGCATGCGCTCGATGTCCTCCAGGGTCAGGCTCACGGCGGGGCGGCGCCCGATCAGCGGCTTGACGTGCGTCTCGATGCGGGAGCGGTCCATGGCGAGCGTGGACGCCTTCACGCGTCCCTCGGCATCAGCGAGGTAGTTGTCGCAAACTTCCGCCATGGTCGCGGCGTGGCGGGCCTTGTGGCGGTCGGCGGAGGGATCGCCGCCCTTCGCCACTTCACCCAGCTTGTCCTTCGCCAGAGCGCGCGCCTCGTCAGGCGTCAACTCATCGACCGCCGCCAGCTTCAGACGCCGCGTCCGGCCCTCGGGGGTCAGATACTGGACAAGGTAGCTGGCCGATGAAATCCGCATGGGGCCGGCGCCCGTCGCGGTCAGCACGCGGACGCCGAAGCCCTTCAACTCCCGGTCCCAAAGAAATTGGTCCTTACGCGCCGGATCGGGCCGTAGCCCATCAATCAGGCGTTTCGTGATCTTTTGATCGCTGACTTTTGGCATGAGTGATTCCCTTCCTGCCGCGACTCGGAAGATAGACGGAAGAACCTCGGAACAACGTCCGATATCATCCGCCACTGACCCGAACCCACCAATACGGAGAAAGATGTTTCCAATCAGCGCGATTAGCAAGAGCATCACGCAATCGGAAGAACGGGTCACACACCGATAATGTCAGGAATCAACCTTGCCAAGGTTGGGGTCGAGAGTTCGAATCTCTTCGCCCGCTCCAAAAATTCAGCAATCCAAGCGTCCAAGGACAGGATGAAGGCGGGCCGGCCACCGGCGGCCGGAACTTGGCAACAAAATGGCCGCATTTGGCAACATTCTGGCCGCATACGGGCAACTAGCGGGCCACATCCCGGCACCAGATAGGCCGCTTCCTGGCAGCAAAGGCGCCGCAGGAAGGCCGCTTTCGGGCCGCCATCCGGCAGCCTGAAAAAATCTTAGGTATTGTCTTATTTGATATATTTTCGTATTTTGCAGTCGTTGAAGCCTTGGTCGACCGGTGCGCACACTCTTAAAGCAGGAGAGTCTGGATTCATGGCTACGCGCGACGAACATAACTTTCATAATGCAATATATTCCACTTGAAATCAAGCCCGCCTTGAAAGGCCACTCAAAGATTCGAGCCGCCGCCGGCCTCCGCCAAGGTCAGGCGCGCGATATGGCCGGAACGAGTTTCTCCCGCCGCCTTGGCGCGGGCGTCCAGTCTCTTGAGCACTCGTCGGGGCAGGCTGATGTTCACGCGCTCGATGGTGTCGTCAAGGAGGGCGGGATCAAGGGTGATCACGCCGAAGGTCCAACCCTCATAGCCCGGGTCAGACCGAAGAGCGTCCAGGCTGGTGGGCGCGGGGACCGCCCCACCAGCATCCAGGGTGGCGTCGATCCAGGCCGCGGCGGCTTCCTCGGCGCCGGTCATGGCCTCGTCGAGCGTATCGCCAGCCGAAAAACAGCCGGGCAGGTCGGGGACGACAACGCCAAACGCCGTGGCTTGGTCGCCGGTTTCGATCGCGATGGGGTAACGCATGGCGGCCTCCCTATAATCCAGCCTGTCGGCGGATCGCCGCCACCAGACCAACGCCGAGATCCTTCGTTGGGTGCGGGAAGACCACATGGCCGGTCCGGACAGGATGTCTGAACACGTGATGTGAATCGCGAACCCGATCCAGCGCCCAGCCGGCGGCGCTCAATTCCCAGATAAGATCCGCGCTCTCCACGTGCGCATCATACACACCAGAGAGTCAATTGTGGTAATGCCGCCTCACCTCGATTGAACATCCAGCGCCCTTTGGGTCGCCAGCCTGATCGAACGAGCCGTTGCGCCAACGCGTAACCAAACGTCTCCTGCCGCGTCTGAAGCGGCCCACAGCTTTAGGAGGTTCGCCATTCCCAGCCGCGCCATAATAATCGCCCTGCTTGCCGCCGCCATTGCCAGTCCTCTGCTCGCGAAAGATCGTACCGCGCCGGGCCCCGTCGAAGCCGCCTTCGGCAACACCATTGTCTCGACTTACGCCGACGGTCGCACCGGGGAACTATGGCTGGCTCCCGATGGCTCCTACACCGCCGAGGGGCGACGTCACGATCCGTCGCGCGGCCATTGGAGCGCCAAGGGTCAGCGCCTTTGCCTGAAACAGGTGAGGCCCGTACCGGTCCCGTTCAGCTTCTGCACGCCCATCCCGAAGGTTGGAATGGGCCAGGCGTGGGCCGCTAAGGCCGCCAGCGGCGAGGCCATCACCGTCAGGGTGGTGACGGGCCGCGTCGATCCTGGCCGACAGTCTCGCAAGGGCTGATGGCGACGGCCACGGTAACGTCGGCCTTTCACACACTGGCGCGCGGTCTTAGCCTTGCCTCGGCCGGGAGTTCCGGCGGAGGGTCGCCGTCTTGCCGTCACAGCCATTCGTCGTGAATGAAACCGCCGTCCCCACAGAGGGCTGGAACGATCCGGTTCGCGGGGTGGTGACTTGGCGCACCCTTCTGAGCGCCGACCGCACGCCGACCGAGGCTCTGACTTTGGGGGTGGCCGAGGTTGCGGAACAGGCGGGAGCAGAGGCGCGATTGCACCGCCACATCCAGGCCGAGGCCTATTACATCCTTTCGGGCCAGGGAATTCTGACTGTCGAGGGCGAGGAACGGCCGCTGTCGCCCGGCGCCTGCGCGTTCATTCCGGGGGGCGTCTGGCATGCGGCGCGCGGCGTCGGGGCGGAGCCATTGCGCCTGCTGTACGTGTTCGCGGCCGATTCCTTCGACCAGATCGTCTATGAATTTCCGGAAGCGCCTATTCCCGGCGCGCGCCGCGCCGAATGACCAGCAGCAATCCGGCCAGGGCGAGGACGGCGAAGGCCCCGCCGGCCGCGAACGTCGCTCCGGGGCCAAAGGCGCTCCACAGAATGCCCGCCAGGGTGCTGGCGGCCAGGAGGGCGACGCCGGTCGCCAGGTTGAACATCCCAAAGGCCGTGCCCCGCAGCGAGGCCGGGGCCGTATCGGCGACCAGCGCCGCGAGAACACCCTGGGTCAGACCCATGTGCAAGCCCCACAGGGCGACACCGAGCAAGGCGCCCACGACATTGGGCGCGGCGGCGAGAATGCCGTCGGCCAGAACCAGAACGCCCAGACCCGCGGCCAGCGGCAGGCGCCGGTCGATCCGATCCGAGAGGCTGCCGGCCGGCGTCGAGACCAGCGCGTAGATCAGGTTCATCACCACCATGATCACGGGCGCGAGGGCGAGCGGCAGGCCGACGTCGCGGGCGCGCAGCACCAGGAAGGCCTCGCTGAACCGCGCCAGGGTGAAGACCACGCCCACGGCGACCACCGTCCAGAACGGCCGCCCCATGCCTTTGACCTCCGACCAGCAGATCGGCGCCGGGCGCGGTTGCACAGCCGCCGCCCCACGGGGTTCCTCCACCCCGAACAGCAGCAGGATGACGGCGATCACCGCCGGAACCACGGCCCAGGCAAACACATGGCGGATATTGTTGGCGAACAGCACCATCAGGCCCACGGCCAGCAGCGGTCCGATGAAGGCGCCGACGGTATCGAGGCCCTGACGCAGGCCGAACGCTACGCCGCGAAGCTCCGGCCTGGTGAGATCGGCGACCATCGCGTCGCGCGGCGCGCCCCGAATTCCCTTGCCGACGCGATCGGCGAAGCGCGCGCCGAACACCTCGACCGGGGTGATGGCGAACGGAAACACCGGCTTGGTCAGCGCGCCCAGGCCATAGCCGATCACCGCCAGCAGCTTCCGGCGGCCCAGCCGGTCCGACAGCCAGCCGGAAAACATCTTGGTGATGGCCGCGATGGCTTCCGCGGCGCCCTCCATCAATCCGACCAGGGCGACGCTGGCGCCCAGCGTGCCGACCAGAAACAGCGGCAGCAGGCTGTGGATCATCTCCGAGGAGATATCCATGAACATCGAGACGAAGCCCAGCGCCCAGACGCCCCGGGGAACCTGGGAGATCCGCGCCAGGCTTAGTCACCCCGCCTTGAGCGGCGGCGGCAGGCTATCGACGATCGACGACAGGCCTGCGGCGTAGCCCTTCTTGAGATCGGCCCAATAGGCGTTGCCGTCATCGATGGTGATCAGATTGGTGATCGAGAAGCTGTTCTCCTCGTAGCGCAGCAGGTCGATGGGCGGACCGACCGAAAGATTGCTGCGGATGGTGGCGTCGAACGACAGCATGGCCAGCTTGGCCGCCTCGTCGAGCGAGGTCTCGTGGTTGAGCACCCGGTCGAGGATCGGCTTGCCGTATTTGGTCTCGCCGATCTGCAGGAAGCGCGAGCGGCTGGACGCCTCGACGAAATTGCCGGCCGAATAGATCTGGAACAGGCGAGAACCCTCTCCCGCAACCTGGCCGCCGACCAGGAAGCTGCCGGTGGGGTCGCCATAGGGCTGGACGTAGCGGGTGTCTTTTTCAACCACCTCGCGCAGCTTGGCGCCGACCATCGCCGCCACGTCGAACAGGGTCCGGGCGGCGAAGATGTCCTGGGTTGGCTCACCCGAACCGGCTGCCTGGCGCAGTTGGGTGACCACCGACTGGGTGGTGGCCAGATTGCCGGCCGAGAGCATGGCGATGACGCGGTTACCGGGGACGGTCATCAGGACCATCTTGCGCGCCAGGGCGATCTGATCGACCCCGGCGTTGGAGCGGGAGTCGGCGGCCAGCACAAGGCCGGTCGGCAGCAGCATGCCAAGGCAATAGGTCATTAACATTCCCCCAACGTCTGGTTGCAGAAGGTTATATCAGGCGGGCTAGGGCTTTGGAACAAATGGGGGGGCCGATGCCGACAATCGAGGATCTGGACGAGGTCGTGAGGATCGTCGCTCACGAGATGTCGGCGCATCTGGGCGAGGGGCGGGTGGCGGACTACATTCCGGCTCTGGCCCGGGTCGATCCCAGGCAGTTCGGCATATCGATCGTCACCACCGACGGTCGCGTCGCCAGCGCCGGCGACGCCGAGACGCCGTTTTCAGTGCAGAGTGTCTCGAAGGTGTTCACCTTGGTTCTAGCCATCAACCGGCTGGACGAGGCGCTGTGGAGCCGGGTTGGCCGCGAACCGTCCGGGTCGCGGTTCAACTCCATCGTCCAGCTCGAGCAGGAGAAGGGCATTCCACGCAACCCATTCATCAACGCCGGAGCCCTGGTGGTCACCGACGCGGTAATCGCCGGCGGCAAACCATCCGAGGCCATCACCGACATCGCCGGCTTCATGCGCCGCTTGGCGATGGACGAGAGTGTGTCGATCGATCCGGAGGTGGCGACGTCGGAGGCCGACACCGGCTTTCGCAACGCCAGCCTGGCCTATTTCCTGCGCTCATTCGACAATTTGCAAAGCCCGGTCGAACAGGTTCTTGAGGTCTACTTCAACCAGTGCGCGCTGCGGATGACCTGCCACCAGCTGGCGCGGGCGGGGCTGTTCCTGGCCCAGGATGGGCTGGACCCATTGAACAAGATCCAGGTGACCAGCCCCGAGCGGACGCGGCGGATCAACGCCATCATGATGACCTGTGGCCACTATGACGGCTCGGGCGATTTCGCCTTCAAGGTCGGCCTGCCCGGCAAGAGCGGCGTGGGCGGCGGCATATTGGCGATAGCCCCCCGCCGGGCGTCGATCGCGGTTTGGTCGCCAGGCCTGTGCGAGGCCGGCAACTCTCTGGTCGGGGCGATGGCGCTGCAGCGCCTGGCCGCGCTGACCGGCTGGTCGGTGTTCTAAATACACGAAGACCCGGGGCGTCGCCGCCCCGGGGTCCCGATTATCAGGCTCAGTCTTGGATTACCCTTGAGGGCTTATCAGACCACGCCGTAGGCCAGCATGGCGTCGGCGACTTTCTTGAAGCCGGCGATGTTGGCGCCGCGCACGTAGTCGATGTGCTTTGTGCCCGCCGCGCCGCCGTATTCGACGCAGGACGAGTGGATGCCGGCCATGATGTCGACCAGCAGGGTCTGGAGCTGTTCTTCCTTCCAGGAAATCCGGGCCGAGTTCTGGCTCATTTCCAGGCCGGAGACCGACACGCCGCCGGCATTGGCGGCCTTACCGGGAGCGTAGAGGATCTTGGCGGCCTTGAAGACGTGCACGCCGGCCAGATCGGTCGGCATATTGGCGCCTTCCGACACCGCCATGCAGCCGTTCTTGACCAGGGTCTCGGCGTCGGAGCCGTTCAACTCGTTCTGGGTGGCGCAGGGTAGGGCCAGGTCGCACTTGACCGACCAGGGACGCTCGCCGGCATGGAAGCTCGAACCCGGAAATTCCTTGACGTAGTCTTGGATCCGGCCGCGGCGCTTGGTCTTCAGGTCCTTGACCCAGTTGATCTTTTCCTGGTCGATACCGGCCGGGTCGTGGATGAAACCGTCGGAATCGGAGAAGGTCAGGACCTTACCGCCCAGTTGGACGATCTTTTCGGCGGCGTGGGTAGCCACGTTGCCCGAGCCCGAGATGACCGCGGTCTTGCCCACGAGATCCTGGCCCTTGTGCGCC
>JAYVYH010000376.1:0-3145 GCA_043784385.1 Caulobacteraceae bacterium
GTTTATTGCAATCAGCGATCCCGATCGATATCCTTATTGCAGATGTTGGACTTCCCGGAAAAATGAACGGGCGTCAGCTTGCCGATGCCTCGCAGGTCTATCGACCTGATCTGAAAGTGCTGTTCATAACTGGATATACAGAGAGCAGCGCAATCCGCGACGGGCGCCTCGCCCCGGGCATGCAGGTGATGGCAAAACCGTTCGCCCTGGAGGCGTTGGCTCGAAAAGTGCGTGATATGCTGGATGTCGAACCGGCCAACGGGTCTATGCGAAAGTTCCCTCAGATTTCCTGATTGTATTTGCCGATCGCCGGCCAGGCGGCCAGGCGCGGCTTGACCTCCTTGTGGAACAGGTCACGCATGTCGTCGGCCGAGCGGGTGCTTTCCACCACCACCACAAGTTCGGGCTTGTTGGACGAGGCGCGGACCAGCAGCCAGGAGCCGTCCTCCAGGGCCAGGCGGACGCCGTTGACGGTGATCACCTCGACGATCTTGCGGCCGAGGATGGTCTCGCCGCGGTCGGCGACACCCTGATAGGTGGCGATCACCTGTTTTAGGACGTCGTATTTGATCTCGTCGGCGCAGTGGGGGCTCATGGTCAGCGACGTGTAGGCGATCGGCAGGGCGCGCTTCAGATCGCTGAGCTTGCTGCCAGGATTGCGATCCAGCATGGCCAGGATCGCGGCGGCGGCGGTCAGTGCGCAGTCGTAGCCCCGGCCCAACGGCTTGTTGAAGAAGAAATGGCCGGACTTCTCGAAGCCGGCCAGGGCGCCGAGCTCCGCCGTCTTGCGCTTGATGTAGCTATGGCCGGTCTTCCAATAGACGGTGGTCGCGCGGTTGGCGGCCAGCACCGGATCGGTGGCGTAGAGACCGGTGGACTTCACATCGACCACGAAGGTCGCGCCCGGGTGCAGCGGGGCCAGGTCGCGGGCCAGCATCAGGCCCATCTTGTCGGCGAAGATCTCCTCGCCCTCGTCGTCCACCACCCCGCAGCGGTCGCCGTCGCCGTCGAACCCCAGGGCCAGGTCGGCGCCATACTGCTTTACCGAGGCGGCCATCGAATGCAGCATCTCGGTGTCTTCTGGGTTGGGATTGTAGTTGGGGAAGGTCCAGTCCAGTTCGCACTCCACCGGGATCACCTCGGCGCCCATCCGGCGCAGGGCCTCCGGCGCGAAAGCGCCGGCGGTGCCGTTGCCGCAGGCGCAGACCACTCGCAGCGGCCGGTCCAGCGAACAGCGCGCGGCGGCGTCGGCGATGTAGCGCTCGGCCACGCCCTCGACATAGATCAGCGTGCCGCCAGGGCGGGTCTTAACCTCACCCGACAGCACCAGCTCTTTCAGCCGCCCGATTTCGTCGGGTCCAAAGGTCAGGGGCGGGGAGACCCCCATCTTGACCCCGGTCCAGCCGTTTTCGTTGTGACTGGCGGTGACCATCGCCACGCACGGCGCCTCAAGGTCGAACTGGGCGAAATAAGCAGTGGGCGACAGGGCCAGGCCGATATCCAGCACCTCGCAGCCGGCCTGGATCAGGCCCAGGGTCAGGGCCTGTTTGACCGACACCGAATAGGACCGGAAATCGTGCCCCACCACGATCCGCCGCTGACCGCATTCCTGTACATAGGCGCCCAGGCCAAGGCCTAGGGCCTGGATGCCCAGCAGATTGATCTCCGAACCCAGAATCCAGCGGGCGTCGTATTCGCGAAAGCCGGTAGCCTTGATGAACGGCGTGTTCTCGAAGGCGACCGTGCCTTGGATCAGATCGGCGCGGGGTTTGGACAGCATGGAGTTTGTTTCCTCAACGCCTCGGGGCGCTCAATAGGGCTATTGTTTCGCGAGGTTCGGCAGGCTTGGCGGCGCGGCGATCTTCGCTGGCGGGTGGCCGAACGGCGCGGGCGACTGTGTTCCCAAACCCTGGGGCCAGACCAGGGACAGGGCGACCATTCCGGCAATGATCAGTCCCAGAAGTGGAAAAAACAGCCTGTCACGCATTGGCCGCCATCTATAGCGGAGCGCGGCCGGGCACGCCACCGTACTTGACGCATCGGGGCTGTGGCCCTAGCCCCCGAGCGTCACCAATCAGGATTATCCATGTCCAGACTTGTGCTGCTTCGTCATGGCCAGAGCCGCTGGAACATCCAGAAGCGGTTTACAGGCTGGGTGGATGTCGACCTGACCGAGAAGGGCGAGGCCGAGGCTCTGGCCGCCGGCCGGCTGATCAAGGCCGAGGGCCTGGCGATCGACCGGGTGTTCGCCTCGGTGCTGACGCGCGCGATCCGCACCGCCGACCTGGCGCTGTGGACGGCCGATCAGCTGTGGGTTCCGATGGTCAAGGACTGGCGGTTGAACGAGCGTCACTATGGCGCGCTGACCGGTCTGGAGCACGGCCCGACCCAGGTCAAATATGGAGACGAGCAGGTGAGGATCTGGCGGCGCTCGTTCGATGTGCCGCCGCCACCTCAGTCGCCGGGCGGCGAGTACGACTTCGCCGCCGATCGCCGCTACGCCGGGATCACGCCTCCTGCCAGCGAGAGCCTGAAGACCACATTGGAGCGGGTGCTGCCCTATTGGGTGGCCGAGATCGAGCCTCGGCTGGCCGCGGGCGAGACGCTGCTGGTGGCCGCGCACGGCAATTCACTAAGGTCGATCGTCAAGCATCTGTTTGCGGTTTCGGACTCGAACATTCCTAGGGTGGAAATCCCGACCGGCAATCCGTTGCTGGTTGACCTCGACACGACGCTGACGCCGATCGCCGCGCGCTATCTCGACGCTGAGGCGGCCTCGCCGCTGCCTTCGATCGGCGGCTGAGGAAAAGGGCGGAACGTCGCCGTTCCGCCCCCAACCCCTATGCACATATCAGGCAAGTAGGCTTTACGCCGCCTTGGTGTCTTCGATCAGGACCGAGGCGCCGGCCGGCGCGCCGATTTCGATGCGGCGGGGCTTCAGCGCTTCGGGCAGTTCGCGCTTAAGCGAGATCGCCAGCAGGCCGTTGGCGAGTTGGGCGTCTTCGACCACGACATAGTCGGCCAGCTGGAAGCGGCGGTCGAAGTTACGCTCGGCCAAGCCGCGATGCAGGTAGCGTTTGACCTCGTCGTTGGCCACCTTGCGGCCTTGGACGGTCAGCAGGTTTTCCTTGACCTCGATATTGAG
>JAYVYH010000377.1:0-13032 GCA_043784385.1 Caulobacteraceae bacterium
GAACTCGATCAGCGCTGGATCATCGACCTGGCCGCCGACCGAACGCCGGAGATCTGCCAGTCACAATCGGTGAACGTGTTCCTGCCCGGCGACGTCGACAAATGGGACCTGCACATGCTGCACTGGCGGGCTTGGGAGCAGGGCGTGAAGAGCTTGTATTATCTGCGCTCGAAAAGTGTTCAGCGCGCCGCCTTCGCCGGGGCCGACATGGCCATCGACAGCGCCGCCCGCGCCGACGAAGCGCGCACGGACTACGAGGAATGCCTCGCCTGTCAGTAGGCTAAAACAGGGTCGAAAGCCCTGCCGCGCTGGCCGGGCACACGCCACGTTCGGTGATCAGGCAGGTGATCAGGCGGGCCGGCGTGACGTCGAAGGCGGGGTTGGCCGCCGGGCTGCCCGGCGCCGCGACGCGCACACTGGCCAGGGTTCCATCGGCCAGGGCGCCCGTCATGTGCGTCACCTCGGATGGGTCCCGCTCCTCGATCGGGATCTGCGCCAGGCCGTCGGTCAGGATCCAGTCGATGGTCGATGACGGCGCGGCCACGTAAAAGGCCACGCCATTGTCGGCCGCCGCAAGAGCCTTCAGATAGGTGCCGATCTTGTTTGCCGCGTCGCCGATTCCGGTAATGCGGTCGGCGCCGACCATGCACAAATCCACCCTGCCGTGCTGCATCAGGTGGCCGCCAGCGTTGTCGACGACGACAGTATGGTCCACGCTCTGTTGGCCGAGTTCGAACGCGGTGAGCGCCGCGCCCTGGTTACGCGGCCGCGTCTCGTCGACCCAGACATGCATCGGAACGCCGCGTTCCTGGGCGACATAGATCGGGGCCAGAGCGGTACCCCAGTCGACCGCGGCCAGCCAGCCGGCGTTGCAGTGGGTGAGGATGTTGACCGGTTCCCCGGGTTTGCGGGCGGCCACCGCAGCGATCAGGTCGGCGCCATGCTCGCCGATCCGCCGGCAGGCGGCCACGTCCTCCTCGGCGATCGCGTGGGCCATAGCGTAGGCAGCCGCCTCGCGCGCTGAAACCGGGAGCGAAGCGATCTCCGCCGTGACCCGATCAACCGCCCACGCGAGATTCACCGCCGTCGGCCGCGAAGCCTTGAGCCGCGCGCCCGCCCCAGCCAGGGATTCGTCCGAGGGATCGATCGCCATCGCCAGCGCCAAGCCCCAGGCAGCCGTCACCCCGATCAGAGGCGCTCCGCGCACCTGCATCGTCGAGATCGCGCGAACCACGTCTTCGACCGTTTCCAGCGACACGATCTCCACCGCGTGCGGTAGCTTCGTCTGGTCAATGATCTCCACGGACCCAGAGGCCGTGGGCCAGATGGTGCGGAACGGTTGGCCGTGGATCAGCACAGCTCAGGCCTCGTCCGGATCTAGGCCGAGGGGGAAACGCTCGGCCCAGAATGGGACGAGACGCGGATGGGATTCGACGCGGCGGACGGCCTCGCCGATCCTTGGAGCGATCTGACCATGCAGCCGCGGCCGCGGCGTCCAGCGGGAGACGACGGTTACATAGATATCGAGCACTGTCAGGTCCTCGCCGAGCAGCCAGGTTCCCGGCGTGATCGCCGCCTCCATAAGCGCCCAGCCGCGCAGGATGCGGTCCATCAGGCGGGCTTTGACCTGGGCCTGAGCCACCTCGCCATCGACCACCCGGGCGGGGACGTCCCTGATCCAGTAGAGGGCGTAGATAGACGAGGATACGAAGGCCATCCAGCGCAGGAAGGCGGGGCGCAGCGGCGAATCGACCGGCGGTGACAGCCCCGCGGCTGGATAGGCGTCGGCCAGCCAGATCAGGATCGCGGCGCTTTCGGTCATGATCTCGCCCGTGGGCAGCTCCAGCACAGGAACCTGGGCGGTGATGGTGGCCGGTGGTCGCTCCGGTCCCTTCGCACCGGTGTCGATCACCTGGTAGGGCGCGCCGATCAGGGTCAGGGCGGCCTCCACCGCCACATTGCCCCAACCGCGCTCGCCATAGACCACGAAGTTTCTGCCCATCGGCCTTATCCCCAATCCACACACATCATATTGATTGCCAAATTGATGAACACGCTAGATGTTGTCGAAGACCCTGTTATCCTCATCGGCTTCCCGCCCGTCAGAAATGTCCGCCATGACCCTCATTCCGCCCACCGTGACGCCACAGCTTGTGGCCGGCCTCGGCAAGCCCGGCCTGCTGACGCCGTCGTTCGCCTATAAACCGTTCCGTTACCCTTGGGCCTATGACTTCTGGAAGCGCCAGCAGCAGGTGCACTGGATGCCCGAGGAAGTGCCGCTGGGCGAGGACTGCAAGGACTGGGCGACCAAGCTCAACGACCGCGAGCGCAATCTGCTGACCCAGATTTTCCGGTTTTTCACCCAGTCGGATGTCGAGGTGAACGACAACTATATGGAGCGCTACGCCACGGTGTTCAAACCCACCGAGGTGAAGATGATGCTGTCGGCGTTCTCAAACATGGAGACCATCCACATCGCTGCCTATGCGCTGCTGCTGGAAACCATCGGCATGCCTGAGTCGGAGTTTTCGGCGTTCCTGGAGCTGGAGGCCCTCAAGGCCAAGCACGACTATATGCAGAAGTTCGGCATGGGCTCGAACGGCGACATCGCCCGCACTCTGGCGATGTTCGGCGGCTTCACCGAGGGGCTGCAGCTGTTCGCCAGCTTCGCCATGCTGATGAACTTCCCACGCTTCAACAAGATGAAGGGCATGGGCCAGATCGTCTCCTGGTCCGTGCGTGACGAAAGCCTGCACTGCGAGGGGATCGTGCGGCTCTATCACGCCTTCAATGCCGAGACCGGCGCGGTGACTAAGTCGGTGGCCGACGATATCGTCGATTGCTGCCGCACGGTGGTGGGGCTGGAAGACCGGTTTATCGATCTGGCCTTCGAGGCCGGCGAGGTGCAGGGCATGACGCCCGACGACATCAAGGCCTATATCCGCTTCGTCGCCGACTGGCGCCTGCGTCAACTGCGCCTGCCGGAGATCTTCGGCAGCCGCAAGGACAATCCTCTGCCCTGGTTGCAGAGCCTGTTGTCGGGTGTCGAGCACGCCAACTTCTTCGAGGCCCGCTCGACCGAATATTCCAAGGCCGCGACGCGAGGGGCGTGGCACGGCGAGGCCGGCGTCTGGGCCGAATTCGACAAAGTGATGGATAAGCGGCGGCAGCCTGATCTATTCGTCGGCTAGGTAGTCCATCGCCAACCATACCAGGGGAAATTAACCGCCGTGACGAAACCGAAGCTCTATGGCATTTCCGGCTCGCGAGCCCTGCGGGCGATCTGGGGGATCGAGGAGGTCGGGATCGATTTCGAGCAGGTCCCCGTGACCTATGGGTCGGATTCCAAGGCTGCGGACTATCTGGCGGTCAATCCCAATGGCCGCATCCCCGCCCTGATCGACGGCGACGTGCAGCTGTTCGAATCGATGGCGATCAACCTCTATCTCGCCAAACGCTACGGCGGCGCGCTTTATCCCGTCAACGCACGGGACGAGGCCCTGGCGTGGCAATGGAGCGTGTGGGCGATCAGCGAGATCGAGCCGTTGCAGATGCAGATCGTGATCCAGAAACTGTTCACGCCGGAAGACCGGCGCAACCCGAAGGCCATCGATGGCGCGGCCAAAGGCCTGCAACGGCCGCTGAAGGTGCTGGACGCCGCCCTGGCCGGGCGCGACTGGCTGGTGGGCGAGACGTTCTCGGTGGCCGACCTGAACGTGGCCGCGGTGATGCATCTGATGAAGATGGTCGACTTTACCTATGCCGAGCACACCAACGTATGGCGTTGGGCCGACGCCTGCTACGGGAGGCCGGCCCTGGCGCGGGCGCTGGCAAGGCCTTAGCCCGAGACCGTCGACGTCTCACAATTGTCACGCCGCGCCGCTATCAACGCACCATGACCAGACATCTCGCCCTTGAGGGCGTCGACAACTTCCGGGACTATGGCGACTATCCGACCGCCGGTGGGCGAAGGCTGAAGCGCGGCGTGCTCTACCGTTCGGCCGCCCATTCGCGAGCGACCGACGCCGATCTGGAGCAACTCTCCACCCTGAACATCGCGGTTGTGGTCGACCTACGCCGCAAGGAAGAGCGCGAGCGTGAACCTTCGCGCCGGCCGGCCAGCTTCAACGGCGTGGTTATCGCCAACGATGTCGAGCACGAGGAAGACGACTGGCGCAACCACATCGCCTCTGGCGACCTGACCGCCAAGTCCTCGCGCGACTATCTGATCAACTACTATCGCAGGGCGCCATTCGACGAGCGCCATATCGATCTGTTCACCCGCTATTTCGCGGCCCTGGCCGATCTGGAAGGGCCGGTGCTAATCCATTGCGCGGCGGGCAAGGATCGCACCGGCATATTGGCCGCCCTGACCCATCACGTGGCTGGCGTACATCGCGACGACATGGTCGCTGACTATCTGCTGACCAACAGCGCGGTTCGCATGGCCCAACGCCTGCCCCTGGTCAGCCAAGCCATTCA
This sequence comes from Caulobacteraceae bacterium, assembly GCA_043784385.1. Classification (GTDB taxonomy): domain Bacteria; phylum Pseudomonadota; class Alphaproteobacteria; order Caulobacterales; family Caulobacteraceae; genus Acaudatibacter. The sequence continues at coordinate 4,483 of JAYVYH010000377.1, forward strand.
TGAGATTTCCGGCAAGATTCCGGACGCCCAGGCGGTGCTGACCGTGATGAGCGTCGATACCGTGTATTTGGACACCGCCTTCGCGGCGATCGCCGAACGCCACGGCGAAAAGGACACTTATCTGGAAAAGGTCCTGGGCGTCACCCCGGCCATGCGCGAAGCCCTGGCGGTTCGCCTCCTGGAGTGACGCGCCCGGGGTGGAGCGCCATCAGCCGCCAGGATAGCGGCTGTGTTCAAGGTCGCGCGGATCGAAGGCCCGGCCGGGCGGCAGCACCCATTCGCCGTGAAAGCTGAACTTGAGAGTGCGGCACAGCGCCGCCGGACCACCGGCCTTCGGCGCGCCGACCACCAGCACGGTCAGGTCACGGTTGAGCCTCAGGGGCCCGAAGACCATCCAGGCCCGGCTCGCGCCCGGACAGAATGCCGAGATCAGGGCCGCGCCATCATCGACGCCCTCGACCTCATAGAGAGCCCCGGCCGCGGCCGCGGCGCGCGCGTTGCGGCCCAGGGCTTTCTCGTCGGCGGGCCGCACAAACGCGGTCGCCGTGGCCTCGGTCGATCGCAGGTTGAGCACCGTGGTGTGGAACAGGCCCTTCTTGAAGGTGAAGGTCAGCGGCCCCGCCGCCTGGCGGGTGGTCGCGTCGGCCGGGTCATAAGAATAGAGGTGGATGCTGTCGGCGCGCGCGCCGCCGACAGCCAGCGCCAGGGTCGCGACGACACAGCCAACAACAGAGATCCCAGGCAGTCGCATCAAGGACGGCGGCCGCCCCGGGCCACGCCCATCACCGCGTCGGCGTCGAAACTCACTAGACGCCAGATGCCGCCTTCGTCGGCGAAGATCAGCAGGCATGGCCCGCTCTTTTTGCCCTTGGCGCAGACCCGGCCGTCGGGCAGGGAGGTCAGGGCCGTGGCCAGGGCGAAAGCCCCTGGAATGGGAGTTTCGGGCCGATAACCATAATAGTCGGCCACGGCGCGGAACACGTCCGGTTGGATCAGCATCCCGCCAGCCGCCCGCGACAGCGGCCCCGATAGCAGAAGCCCAAGGCCCGTCGCCTCGTTGCCCAGGCGCGCGGCCCGCGCCTTTTCCACCATCACCGCCTGAATCTGGGCTTCCAGAGCCGGGCGGTCGACATGGGCGTCGAACGCGGCGCGATCGTTGTCGCGCACCGCCACTAGCAGGCTGTGCACGTCCCCAGCCGCCGACAGCCGCTGAGTGGTGGCGCAGGCGGAGAGAACAGTGAGGGCGGTCATGATAAGCAAAAGTCTGGCCATCGCGCAGAAACTAGCGCCGATCTGTGGCGTGCCTATGGCAAACCTAGGCCCCGGTCCGTTCCTTGAAAAAGGCGATCACGCGCTGTTCGGCCTTCTTGGTCGGGCCCTCGGGGTCGTCGTCTTGCAGGTGCAGGGTGATCACCGAATGGGCGGCCATGCGCGGGTCGGGACGGCCCTGGTCGGCGTTGATCTCGATCGCTTCGAACTTGTCGCCGAACTCGCGCTTGAGCGTGTCGAAGCGGGCGTCGGGGACAAAGCTGTCGCCGTAGAACCGCATGCCGATCATCGACAGATCCTCATCGGCGAAGCGCCGCTTGGCGCAGGCGATTTCGGCCGGGGAAACGCCCAGGCCCGCGCCTCGCCGGGGTGATCCGGCCGGTAGAGGCAGGGACGGCTGGGATAGTACCGGCGCCACCACCGAAGGTTCGGTCATCATCGCCAGGGCGAAATTGCCGGTGAAGCACATTCCCACCGCGCCGACGCCCTTGCCGCCACATTCGGCGTGGGCCTTGGCGGCCAGGGCGCGTAGCCAGTCGACGATCGGGCTGGATCTGTCGGTCGCCCAGACGTTGAATTCATGGCTGATGCATATGGCCTTGAGCATGGTTCGCAGCGCATAGCCGGTGGTCGGCGGGCGTCCCGGGTCGCCGAACAGGCTTGGCAGGAACACGGTCATGCCGGCCGCCGCCACCCGGTCGGCAAAGCGGATCACCAGCGGATGCAGGCCCGGCATCTCATGGATGATGATCACCGCCGGGCCAGAGCCTCGCCGCCAGACCGGACGGGTCCATCGACCGGCGGGATCGGTGAAATCGAACCGCGTATAATCCGTCAGCGCGTCAACATGCGACATGGCCCACCCCCAATGGTCGGAAACGGCTAGAAGAGCGAGCGCCCCGCGATCCTCAGGTCATAGCGCTGTTCGCCGGCGCGCAGGTCGGCGTCACCCTCAAGGGCCAGATAGGAATATTGCGAACCACTCTTCACCGAGAAGCCAAAGGTGGCCCAGCCGCCCTGGTCATTTTCGGCCTGAAGCGTGAAAGGATTGCCGCCGGTGAAGGACGCAGTGGTGTCACCCACCGTGCCGGCCAGGATTTCCCTCCAACCAGCACGGAACTCGGTTCGCAGCCAGCTCGCGGTGGTTCCCCACTCGCGGCCCAGAACCAGGATCGCCTGACCGCTCAGGCGCGTGCTCTTGCGGCTGGCGACACTGAGGTTGAAGCCATCGACGCCGCCGGCTTCGGCATGGGATCCTTCGTCGAACGCCGTGAAGTCCGCCGAAATCTCGGGGCGCGCGAAGAAGCGGCCCAGGTGCTGCTCATAGGCCAGTCCGGCATGGCCGTCGAAGAACAGAGCTCCCCAGTTCGACTGGGCAGTCAGGGCGGTGTTGGTGCTCAGGAATTTGCGCCGGTCCTCAAGCCAGGAATAGCCGGCGCCGACCCTCAGGGAGCCTGACAGGTGGCCAGCCTCGCGGCGGTAGTAGGCGCCGACTTCCACCGTGGAGCTCTGTACGCCGGCCCCGATCGGCGAGGCCGCGTCCTGCTCACTGGCGTTGAAATAGGCCAGGGTGAGGCCAACCGCCCCGCCCCCAGGACTCATGGTTTCATAGCCGGCGACGATGCCGAGGAGCTTCGACAGAGAGCCTTCAGTTGAAACGCCCGAGCGCTTCACCCGCTCATTGACCTCCTGCAGCCACAGGTTGGTGCCGCTCACCCGTCCAGTGGGGTCGGGAACGGTCCCGGTCAGACCGGATATCGCCTGTACGGCCGCGTCGAGAGAATCGAACAGGCCCTGGCCCTGGTTTGGCAGCAACTGATCGTAAACCGATTTCAGGCCCGCCTGACTGGTCTGCGCAAGCAGGCCGCTCTGAATACCGCTGGTTTTCGGCGCGGCGGCAAGAACCGCGTCGAGCGCGGCGCTCTCAGCGGCGTTGAAGCCCAGCTGCGCGGCGGTCTTGCGCGAGACTGTCAGTAGAATCTTGCTGGAGTCCGTGGCCGGATTTGCCCCAGGCGCATAGGAGGCGTTGGCGGTGAACAGGTAGGGCGCGTTGTCGAGCAGACCGGTGGCGAAGGTTCCGGCGGTCAGGGTTCCGCCGGGCGCGGTTTGCAGGATGGTGTAGACCTGGGTGAGCGACGTGGGCAGACTCTTGAGGGTCAATCCGACCTGGGCGCCCTGGGCGAACACCGACGCCCCCGAGGTTATGAAGTCGGTATTGGTTCCCTTGGCCGGGTCGGCGGAAACCAGCAACAGACCGTTGGCCCCGATATTGATGCTCCGGGCGGTGATGGTGTTGGGATTGGTGTCGCTGAGAGCGCCATTGTCGACATTGATCGTCAGGGTCGAATTGCCCCCGCCGGTCACTACGCCGCTGGCGGCAGTCGCGGAGGAGACTTCCTCAATGGCGCCCTTCACGGTTGCGCCGCTCACGCCCGAGCCCGCGGCGCCGTGGATGTTGAGGGTGTTGACGCCGACACCCAGATTGATGATGTCGCCGTTGACCCCGCCGGCCGACACGTCGAGCGTACTACCGCCAGACCCGAAATAGACTGAGCCGGCTATGGATGGCGACGTGGTCCCGATCTGGCGCCAATAGGCGGGATAGTTGACTGGATCGAGGGCAACGCCGACAGCGGCTGTCGCCTGGTAGACGCCACCATTGTAGCTGATGATCACGCCCTGGGTGTAGCTCTGCGTCACATTATAAGCCGTCTCGGTGGCGAAGGCCGGATTGAGCTTCTGGACGATCGACTGGCTCGCGGCGGAGGCGGAGATGTCGATCGCCGTCAAGGTCGCGGGCAACGGAGCGGACACCAAGGTCTGCGTGGTCTGGGCGCTGATCGCGCCGGTATTCGTGACGCTGACCACGGACCCGGATTTGTCGATGATCGCGCCCGATGTTCCCCCGACACCGCCGGAACCGGTGATGTTGGCGGTGATACCGCTGTTGTTGACGATACTGGCGACTGAAGCGCCGGCTTCGATCAGGATGCCGTTGACGGCGACCGGGGCGACCCCCGTCGTGTTGGAGGTTTGCTGGATGGAACTCGCGGTAATCACGCCGTCGTTGAGAATCAACGGCGTGGAGGCCCCGCCGAGGATGTGGATGGCCGTGGCGTTGGCCTGATAGGCCAGGGCTTTGATCGAGCCTGTGTTGTAGACCCCGCCGTCGATGACCGCCGAGCCACCGCCGGTGACACCGATCTGAATCGCCGTTCCCGGCGCGGGCGCGGCCAGACTGGGGGTGCTGATCTGGTCGAACACGCCATTGCCGGTGATCGAGCCCTGGATGACCAGGCCATAGGCGCCAGCGCCGCCCTCGCCCACCACCCCGCGACCGGCGCCGACGACGCCGAGTTCGATATTTTGACCCGCCGCCCCGATTACCAGAGCGGGCGCCACGCCATAGCTGGTTATCGCGCCGATGGCTTGCAGAGTGTCCGGGACCCCATTGTTGTCGAGATCGAGGTTGGTGGTGGACAGCAACAGCGGCGGGGCGCTGAGGATGACGCCGGCCCCAACGTTGGCGGCGATCGTCACCGCCGAACCACCCTGGGACAGTTCTTGAGCCGTGTAGAGTGTCGCCAGGGTCGGATAGTTGGACCGCGCCGTGCTGCGATAGCCGGTTGCGGTGATAGAGCCGGTCAGATTGACGCCTCCGGCCACGGCGCCGCCGATCACCACGCCTCGGCTGTTCACCCCTTGGGCTGTTACATTGGCGAGGGTGACGCTGCCGCCCGCGGCCCCAGTCGGGGTGACCTGAAATCCAACAGTGTTGTCGCCCAGTACCGAAATTGATCCCCTGGCCACGGTCGCCAAGGTCGTGCTGGTGGCCGGCGTCACCTGCTGCGACTGAAAGCTCCCGGTGATCGGTCCCTGAATCAAGACACCGTAGGAGCTGTTGCCATGGATGGTGATCGAGCCGAGGTTGGTGATGCCGCCGGTGAACGGCGCCGAGCCGATCACCTGGATTCCGGTTCGATTGGTCCCTTGCGCGTAGGCGCCGTCGATCAGGCCGTCGTTGTTGGTGTCGGTGGGCGCATAGGCCTCGGTGAGCGTGATCGAGCCGGTGTTGGTCACCGACCCGGTGTTGCCGCCCTGGACCTGTATGCCCGTGGCGTTGCTGACGTCGGTGAAACCGATCTGGCCTTCAACCGAAACCGTGTTGGAGCTGTTGAGGGTCACCGCGCCCCCCGGGGCGGTGATCCCCACAGATCCGCCGCTGGCAATATCGACATTGTCCGGGGCGTTGTTGGTCGCCGTGGCCGTGGCGACCGGGGTGGTGATCGCGGTCGAGATGGTAGCGGTGGCCAAGACAGCGGCTGGCGCCAGAAGCATGGGGGCGAGGCAAACGGCGGCGAGCAGGAACTTACGATTCATCAAAAGGGGCTCTCACTCGCGGCGAATTGATCAATCTGATGGGGCCAGCCTAATACGACCGCAATTAGGCGTCTTTCAAGGCGAAGACCTCGAATGGGCAAACTGTCATGCACTGGCTGTATCGCTAGAATGGGATGCCGCGCCACGAATCCTCCACCTTATCCTCACCCAGTCTTCACCCTCACCGCGTCATGACCGATCCCACCCCGCCGCCGCCAAACGCCCCTCCACCTTCCTGGCGGACGGTAGCTCTGGTCGCCGTATCGGTGGGCGCGCCGCTGGTTCTGATCCTGGCGGGTCATGCTGCTCCAGCTCCGGCCCTGGTCGCCGCCACGACCATCGGCGTCCTGGCGGGCCTGCATTTCTGGGGCGGTTCGGCGAAAGGGCCGGACCCCGCCCCGCCAATCATAGCGCCGAAACCGCCGCCGATTTTCAAACCGCCGTTCGCGGCGATGCTGGATATGCTTTCGGACCCAATTCTGCTGATCGAGGGCGGGATGCGCGAGAACCCTGGTGAGCGCCGATTCATTTTCGCCAACGCCGCCGCGCGCGCCCTGTTGCGCATCCAGCGCCAGGATGGGCCCCTGACCACCGCCATACGCGCCCCCGAAGTGCTGGACGCGATCGACCAAGCCCTGTTCGACGGCCTGCCCGGCGAGGCGGTCTACGAGGTGCGGGGGGTTCAGGATCGAACCTGGAGAGCCAGGGCCTTGCCCATGACGCTGGACCGGGGTCAGCCGGGACAGGTTCTGCTGGCTCTGCGCGACGAGACCGGGGTTCGCCGTAGCGAACGCACAAGGGCCGACTTCCTGGCCAACGCCAGCCATGAGCTTCGCACGCCGCTGGCCTCTCTGGCCGGCTTCATCGAGACCCTGAGGGGGCACGCGCGCGACGATGCCGAGGCGCGGGATCGCTTCCTGGGAATCATGCACGTCCAGGCCGAGCGGATGCGCAGACTGATCGATGATCTGATGAGCCTGTCGCGAATTGAGCTTGGCGAACACATCCCACCTGCCGGAAGCGTGGACATGGCGGTGGCGGTGATCGACGTCCTGGACGCCCTGGGTCCGCTGGCCAAGCAACGCTCGGTGGTCTTCCGACCGGTTCTGCCGGCGTCAGGCGTCGCATTGGCCGCCGCCGACCGCGACCAGATACTGCAGGTGATCCAGAACCTGGTGGAGAACGCCATCAAATACACGCCGATCGGCGGCGCGGTGAACATCGAGGTCCTGGCCGGCCTGGCCCCCGCCAGGGCGACGGCGCCGTTGTCGGACCTGGCCGCGCATTTTTCGATCCTGACGCCCGACCCTGCCGCCGGCCGGCGCTATGTGGTGATCAGAGTCCGGGATTTCGGTCCCGGCATCGGCCGCAACCACCTGCCCCGGTTGACCGAGCGGTTCTATCGGGTCGAAGGCCAGAAAACGCGCGAACGGCCCGGAACGGGGCTCGGTCTGGCGATCGTCAAACACATCATAAACCGTCACCGCGGCGGCCTGATCGTGGAGAGCACCGAGGGTGCGGGAACCCTGTTCTCGGCCTATATCCCGATGGTCGATGCTCCACCGCCCCAGGAGACGACCGCCATGGCCTCCGTTCTGCTCCGCTGAAACACGGGTGGCGTGGGTCATCCGCTTGACGGCCCGGCCCGGTTCCCGCCAATCGGACGGTCATGAACATCCTCATAGTCGGATCAGGTGGCCGCGAGCACGCGCTGGCCTGGAAAGTCGCCCAGTCGCCGCTTGTGACCCGCCTGGTATGCGCGCCGGGCAATCCCGGCATGGCTACGTTGGGCGAGATCCGAGCCGTGGCCGCCGCCGATGTAGCCGGTCAGGTCGCCCTGGCGCGCGAGATCGGCGCCGATCTGGTCGTCGTCGGCCCCGAGGTCGCCCTGGAAGCCGGTCTGGCCGACGCCCTGGAAGAGGTCGACATCGCCTGTTTCGGCGCCTCGGCGCGCGCCGCGCGGATCGAGACCTCCAAGGCGTTCATGAAGGCCTTCGCCGCGCGTCACGGCCTGCCCACCGCCGACCATCGGGTGTTCGAGACGGCGAGCGAGGCGACAGCCTATCTGGCCACCCTGACCGCGCCCTATGTGATCAAGGCCGACGGCCTGACCGCCGGCAAGGGCGTCACCATCGCCGCCGACCTGGCCGAGGCGCGCGCGGCCGTCGACGACTGCCTGGGCGGCCGGTTCGGATCGGCCGGCGCGCGGGTGGTGATCGAGGAATTCATGACCGGCGAGGAGGTGTCGCTCTTCGCCTTGGGCGATGGCGAAACGGGGCTGTTGTTCGGCGCGGCCCAGGATCACAAGCGTGCCTTCGACGGCGACCAGGGTCCAAATACCGGCGGCATGGGCGCCTACGCCCCGGCGCCCGCCCTGACGCCGGCTCTGGAGGCGCTGGCCCGCCAACAGCTGATCGACCCGACGTTTCGCGGCCTTGCCGCCGAGGGAACGTCCTATCGCGGCGTGCTCTACGCCGGCCTGATGCTGACGCGGACCGGCCCACGGCTGGTGGAGTTCAACGCCCGGTTCGGCGATCCCGAGTGCCAAGTGCTGATGCTGCGGCTGGAGAGCGACGTGGTTCCCTATCTGATGGCCGCCGCCCGAGGGAACCTGACGGCACTGCCCGCGCCGGTCTGGAGAGAAGACGCCGTGATCTGCGTGGTGCTGGCGGCGCGGGGCTATCCGGATGCCCCCCAGGCCGGCTCGGTGATTGGCCTGCCTGATGGCGGCTGGGGTGAGGACGTTGTGGTTTTCCACGCCGGCACGGCGCGCCGTGACGATGGCGCGCTCGTCGCGGCGGGAGGCCGGGTGTTGAACGTCTGCGCCCGCGGCCGCGATCTTGGCGAGGCCCGCGCGCGCGCTTACGCCGCCATCGCGCGCATCGACTGGCCAGAGGGCTT
>JAYVYH010000378.1:0-2522 GCA_043784385.1 Caulobacteraceae bacterium
CACCCACTGCCAGAAGCAGAGCGGAGGGGTGTTCTCGACAAATCTCGTCGTCCCCGAGGCGCAGTACGAACAGACCGGCGAGACCAAGGTTTATGCCGACCGCGGCGACAGCGGGCAGGCGGTGTTGCGCCATTTCTGCGGAGACTGTGGTTCACCGATCCTGTCCAAGGCTGGGATCATGCCGGGCATGGCGCTGGTCAAGGCTGGCACGCTCGACGACATGTCCGGTATCACTCCGGCCGTCGAAGTCTACACGGACCACGCCGCGGCTTGGGTTGCGCCGGTCACCGGCGCCCAACGTTTCGCTCAAGGCTCGAGCTGAGGCCACGCGGCGCCTGACTTGGCGTTTTTCCGCGCCGCCCTGCTTGGGGTGTTGATCTACGCAGCCGACGGCTGGGCCGCGGCGGGTTTCGATATCGGCTGCGCCGGCGGATGCCTGACCGCGGCGGCCGTGCTCTGGGTCCAACTGCCGATCGCCCTGGCGATCCTGCCGGGCCTGTTGGGCGCGGCGGCCATGGCCGTGTTGCTTCGACACGTCTATGGCGAGACTTCCCGGGTCGTGTCTTCGGCAGCGTGATGCTTGGTGGTTATGGAACTTTTGGCGCGGCGGGTTGTTAGGCCAGCTTGGAGATACCCGTGGTCAATTTGAAATCCGCTCGACTCGCACTGTTCCTCGGGCTGAACTCGGTCGCGCTGCTCGCCGCGCCGGCGACCGCGCGAGCCCAGATCAGTATCGGAATCAGCGTCGGCTTCGCCCCGCCGGCCCTGCCTGTCTATGAACAGCCGCCGCTGCCTAGCGACGGCTATGTGTGGACGCCCGGCTACTGGGCGTGGGACGGCCCCTATCAGGACTACTATTGGGTCCCGGGGACGTGGGTCGAGCCACCCAGCCCTGGCTATCTGTGGACACCGGCTTACTGGAGCTACGACGACGGCGGCGCATACGTCTTCAACGAAGGCTACTGGGGTCAAACCGTCGGGTTTTATGGTGGGATCAACTATGGGTTCGGATACGGTGGCGAAGGCTATGAAGGCGGCTATTGGCAAGGCGCGGTGTTTTTCTACAACGAAACGGTCAACAACGTCCGCGACGCTCATATCGGCCACGTTTTCAGCCGGCCGACCCATGGGCGTGGTCCGGAAGGCGTAAGCTTCAACGGCGGAAACGGCGCCCACGCGCGCGCGACTCCGGAACAGGTGGCCGCGGCGCGAGGAAACCGCATTCCACCCACAGCCAATCAGCAGCGCCAGATTCAGGCCGCGCGCTCGACCCCGACCCTGAGAGCCAGCGTCAACCATGGCGCTCCGGCCGTCGCGGCCACGGCTCGTCCCGGGGAACTCCAGGGTCCGGGCGTCGTCGGCGCGGCCCGGGCCAGCGCGCCCTATGCCCCTCCGCCCGCCGACGGGGCCCGGCGACCCCAGGCAAATCCGAACGAAAAGCCCGGGGCCGCGTCCGACAAGCAACCGGCCGCCCCGCAAGCGCTGCCGCCGCGAGCCGATCGCCCGAAAGCCCGCTCGCCTGAAATGGGTGTCATGCGCCTAGAACCGCCACAGGCCGCCACTCAGCCGCGCCTGTCCGTTAGGCCGGCGCCATCCGAAGTGCGGCCGGAATACAAGACCCCGCCCGAGCCAAAGGCTCCAAACGATAAGTTGAACGACGGGCCGCCGAACGCGTAGACGGCGCCTTTCAGGGGCGGCCCCGACGCCAGGCCACCGTCGCCGCCAATCCCTGCTCCAGAGATATCGCGGGGCGCCAGTCCAGCCGGGTCTGGCCAGACACCTCCAGCAGCTTGCGCGTCATGCCGACCGGCCGCGTGAGGTTGTGGCGAAACTCGCCGGTCCAGCCCAGAGAGAAAGCGGCGGCGGCGTAGTAGTCGTTGACCGTCGCATCCCTACCGACGCCTACGTTCAGGGTCTCGGGCAGATCCTCCAGCCGATCGTGAAAGCGCCAGATGAAGTCGGCCAGATCGCCGGCGAACATGAACTCGCGCCGGGCATGGCCATCACCCCAGATCTCCACTGTCTTTCGGCCTTCCCGGCACGCCGTCTCGATCTTGAGGATGGCGGCGGCCACAAGATGCGAGCGGACAGGCCCGAAATGATCGTGAGGACCATAGAGGTTGGGCGTTACCAGGGTTCGCCAAACCAGGCTCCGATCTTCCGCCATCGTCGCTAGGGTCAGTTTCCAGGAGACGATCTTGGCCAGGGCGTAACCCTCGTTGGTCGGCTCCAATGGGCCGGTCAGCAGGTCTGACTCTCTTAAGGCGATGTCGCGGTCCCTGGGATACATGCAACTGCTGCCGAGATTGATCAGTCGCGCCACCCCAGCCCGACGGGCGGCCGTCAGTAAATTCAGGCCGATGGCGAGATTATCGGCGAGGAACGCCGCCGGGGCGTCGATATTGGCCTGGATGCCCCCGACCCGCCCGGCCAGATGGATGACCATGTCGGGACGTTCGCGATCCATCCAGGTTCGACAGGCGACGGCGTCGGTGAGGTCGAGTTCGGCGCGCGTCGGCGCC
>JAYVYH010000379.1:0-1893 GCA_043784385.1 Caulobacteraceae bacterium
CGGTCCGGAACGCTGGAAATGTTCCTGTCGCGGCGGCCGCAATCGGCCAATCCGATGGCGACCGCGCGACCGGGAGCCGTGCGAGCCGTCGACCCGGTGGATCTTCACCTGATCACAGCCCCCCACGTGGGAACGGTCCGCTCGATCTCTGCGGTCGGGGATCTTGTCCAGGCCGGCGCCGTCTTCGCCGTCGTCGAGGTGCTGGACGAACTGCGCGAGCTTGTGGCCGACTGCGCCGGCACGGTGACCAAGGCCATGGCCCAGAAGGGCGACCTCGTCGAGCATGACCAGCCCCTGCTCAGTCTCGACGCGAGCGGCCCGCTCGCCGGCTAGCCGCTGATCTGAGCCAGCACCGCGTCGTCGTTCGAGAAGTCGAATTGATAGCGCGCGCGACCTTCACGCAGGAACCATGCGTAGGAATCCCGATAGCCGGCCTCAATGCCGAACTGCGGCGTCCAGTCGATGTCGCCCAGCGCCTTGTCGATCGAGAGGACCGCGGTCCCCGCGACGCCTTCGCCCCAGTGCAGCAGCGGCGGGCGCTGCTGGCGCGCGATCTCCATGGGCACCTCGACCACCTGCGCCTTCATGCCCATCGCCAGCGCGATCAGATGCATGACGCCGACGATGCTTGTAATCTCAGCCCCCGAGACGTTGTAGGCCTCGCCCTTCACCTTCTGGTTCCCGATCAGCGAGGCCATCAGGCGGGCGACATCCTTCACGTGCACCAGCGACAGCGCCGCGAATCCCTCGCCCGGGATCAGGATCGGGCGACCGGTTTCGATGCGCGCGAAGAATGCGGGGTCGCGCGTCGCGGCCGGGCTGCGGGGGCCCATGGTGTGGCCCACGCGCAGGATGGTGACCGGCAGGCCTTCGGACTTCCACAGGTTCAGCAGGTGGTCCTCGCACTGCACCTTGCCCACGCCATAGGCGCTGCGCGGGTCGGCGTTGTCCGGGGCGTGGCGGCGAAAATGCTCTCGGATTGGCTGAAGAAAGCTACGCCGGTAGACCGCCTGTGAACTCGTAAAGACGTAGTGCGCGACGCGGCCGCGGAACAGATCGATCAGCGGCTCCATGTCGCTGGGGCGGTAGGCGGTGTGATCAAAGACGACGTCAAATGCGTCTCGGTGATCGGCCAGCGCGGCCGCCAGCGCTCCGGGCTGGGTGCGGTCGCAATGGATGCGGCGCGCACCGTCCGGCAGCGGGCCTTCGTGGCTGTTGACCACCGTGACCTCATGTCCGCGCCTCGCCAGTTCGAACACCAGGTCCTGGCCGATATACCGATTGCCGCCCGTGACCAGCACACGCATGTGGCGCCTCTCCCTATCATTTGTCGCACCCAGGTCCGGCGAACGCGGGCGACCGCCTGGCTAACACGATCCGGCGTTCCAGCTTATGCTCGACCTGGCTCTGTTCAACTGTCGCCCACTCGGCGGCCCGCGATCGGACCCGACGCGCGATGGCGCGCCGCTTTGAACCTATTTCGGACCCGCGGGCATTAACCTGCTCGCAAAAGAGGAAGGCGACGGTGAGCAGGCGAGGCGCGGTCGGCGATCAGCATCGAATTTCTGGGCCATCGAACGTGGATGAAGACGCGCGACTGATCAGGCGGATCGCGGACAGGGATTTGCGAGCATTCGAAGCGCTCTATCGCAACTATCACCCTCGGCTGACGCGGTTCCTGACCAACCTGATCCGCCGCCCGCCATTGATCGAGGAAGTACTCAACGACACGCTCATGGTCGTTTGGAACCGGCCAGACAGCTACAACGCAAGCTGCAAGCTTTCGACCTGGATATTCGCGATCGCCTATCGCACGGCCATGAAGGCCCTGCGCCGGCAGGATGAGCCGATGGAAGACAAGCACGCCGACATGCGGCCAAACGGCGAGCCTGG
>JAYVYH010000380.1:0-2339 GCA_043784385.1 Caulobacteraceae bacterium
GGCGGTACCGCCTGGGCCTTGGCGGCGACGAAGGCGGCGCCGTCGAACCGTCCGGAGCCATAGAGCATCCGCGTCGCGTCGGACTTGGCCGGGTCGTAGTCGCCTTCGTCCCAGTCAAGGCCATCGGTCAGGGTGATCAGGTGGCGAAGCGTCAGCTTCGGGTCGCCGGCGTGGGGTGTCTTCAGCGGGCGGTCGATGTCGACCTTGCCTTCGCCCACGGCGATGCCGGTCAGGGCATGAGTGATCGACTTGGTCATCGACCAGGCGATGTGGCGAGTCTCAGGTCCGTGGTCCGGTCCGTAGCGCTCATAGACCAGGACGCCGTCCTGGAGGATCAGCAGGGCGTCGGTTTGCCCGAGGGCCGGCGTGGCGCCGGAGGCAGCCGCGGCCCAGGCTTTGTCGAGCGCGGAGATGTCGCGCCGCCGCGAAGGCGTCCAGTTCACCTCGGCCCGGGCGACTACCGGCGCGGCTGCGAGTGTCGCGCCGAGACCCATGGCGAAATCGCGACGTTTCATGACACTATGGCTCCCAACGATTCGAACAACTCTAGAGGGCTATGACGGTGGCGCGCAATCGGGGTTTCGGAATCTTGGCTGGCGGCGCCTTCGCTCTGCTTCCCGTCCTTTGCGGCGCGGCCGACGCCCTGCCCAGTCCGGCGCTGGTCCAGATCGGCTCGGCCTATGTGGCCAAGCAGTTCTGCTCCTGCCTGTTCGTCGCCGCCCGTTCCGAAAGCTCCTGCCGCGCCGAGTTCAAGCCCCAGATCGATCCGGCCAGGGTCGTGATCGAACGAGACGGCCTGCCCGAGCGCGGCAAGGTCAACGTGACCTTGCTCACCACCACGGCCCAGGCCACGTACAGCCGGCGCTACGGATGTGTGCTGGCCAAGTGACTCCGCAGACTCAGTGCTTCTGCCCCGGAGCGTAGTCGGCCTCGACGTGGCCGGCCAGTTGGGCGTCGGTGAAACGCACCGGCTTGGTTCCCATGGCGACGAACAGCGGCGTCTGGTCGGCATAGTGGCGCGATGTCGGGTCCAGGGTGGCCGAGCCGAACTGGTGGACGCTCTCGGAGTCGAGCCGGCCCGCCTTGTTCCATCTGATGAACATAACGAAGGTGTCGCCGCCCGCCGCCTTGAGGAGCCCGGTCTTCTGTCGTTCGCCGTAGACGGCTCGATAGGTGTCCGGGCCGCCGTCGATGGCCAGATCGACCTTGCCCCGGATGATGCGGTTGACCTCGCCCCAGCGGGGATCGATGCGTTTGAAGTGGGTTTTCAGGTCTTTGATCGCGGCGACCAGCGTGGCCCGGGTGTCGGGCGCCGGGCGCTTTTCCGCCCAGGCCGTGGCGATCGGGGTAGCCACCGCTATCCCCAGGGCCGCGGCGCGGCTGGCGATATCGGCGCGCCGGTCCCAACCGCGCAGCAGGCTCTGGGCCGCCGCGATGTCCGCGTCGCCCTTGGGGTTCAGGGCCAGGACCATGGCCACCACCTTGGCGACGTCCGAGCGGGCGCTGTAGGCGATGTCGAACTTGTAGGCGCGGAAGGCCTGGGCGCTGATGGCGGTGTCGGCGCCAAAGCTTTCCTGGGCGCGGTAGGCGCGGTTGGTCATGTTGGTCTGGATGCCCATGCTGGCCGGAAAGTCGGCTGGCTTGAGAGCATCCTCCGGTCCGGTAGCCTGGAACGGCGTGTTGTTGGAGTTGAACACATAGCCCGACTTCGGATTCCAGATCTGGGGAACCCGATCAAAGGGCAGGTAACGGGTCCAGATCAGGTCCGACCGATCGCCGGGCATCACACCCTTCCAATCCACGCCCGGTTTGCGGTCCGGGAACATGCCGTTGTAGACATAGCCGATGTTCCCGGCCTCGTCGGCGTAGATGTAGTTGATGCTCGGCAGCGCCTGGATGGCCATGGCGGCGCGCCATTCGGCCAGGTTGCGGGCCTTGTCGAGGCGGTAATACTGCAGCGCCTGGCGCACCTCACCCATGCCGGCGAAGCGTATCGCGTAAACGCCGTGATCGGTCTTCACCACCGGGCCGTGGGCCGACCACAGCACGGCCTTGCGGACCGTCCAGAACAGCGGCCCCCAGATCTTGACCCGGATCGCCGCGTCGCTCTTCTCGAAATCCCGCCAGCGGCCGTCGAGCCGATACTGGTCGGCGTTGTCCGGGTTGAGGGTCAGTTTGTAAACATCGATCAGGTCCGGATCATTGACTGTATTGGCCCAGCCGAGATGCTCGTTGTGGCCATGCAGCATGAAGGGCGAGCCCGGGAAAAAGCCGCCGGCCACGTGCCAGCCCTCACCGCTCTGCAGCACCGCCTCGTACCAGGCGACCGGCCCGGTATA
>JAYVYH010000381.1:0-4745 GCA_043784385.1 Caulobacteraceae bacterium
CATCCAGGGCCGCGAACTGCGTGAGAAGCGAAACCGGAGAACTCATGATGACAGGCTCCAACCCTAAGGGGGAGCCCGACCGAATCACGAATCACGCACACAAGGGAATTCCCCCGCAGTCAAGAGCCGCTTCAGGCGATTGCCGTGATCAACGACGCGACGCCTTGACCTTGAGAAGCCAGGACCCTAGAGGTTTTGATCTATCTTGGAGTCTATTTCATGCGCTTCGCGCGGATCGTACTTAGTCGGCGACCGAATGTGGTGAGAGCCTAGCGGCTTTCGCCCTTTTTCGGTCGCGTGCTAACCAAGGCCCCTCGCGGGCCTTTTTTCTTGCCCTCTCCACAAGCGAAACATCCCCATGACCACCGAGACCATGACCAAGGCGACCCAGATCTCGCCACCCGCCCCGGAAATCATGACCGGCGCCGAGATCGTGGTGCGCGCGTTGATCGACCAGGGCGTGACCGACCTGTTCGGTTATCCCGGCGGCGCGGTGCTGCCGATCTATGACGCGCTGTTTCACGAGCCGCGCCTGCGCCACGTGCTGGTGCGCCACGAGCAGGGCGCCGGCCATGCCGCCGAGGGCTATGCCAGGTCGACCGGCAAGCCGGGCGTGGTGCTGGTCACTTCGGGACCGGGAGCAACCAACACCGTCACGGCCATCGTCGACGCCCTGATGGACTCGATCCCCCTGGTGGTGCTGACCGGCCAGGTGCCGACCCACCTGATCGGCACCGACGCCTTTCAGGAATGCGACACGGTCGGAATCACCCGCTCCTGCACCAAGCACAACTATCTGGTGAAGGACGTCAACGATCTGGCGCGGGTGATCCACGAGGCCTTCGCCATCGCCACCACGGGGCGCCCGGGTCCGGTCGTGGTCGATATTCCCAAGGATGTGCAGTTCGCCAGCGGTGTCTATCTGTCGCCGGAGGCCGCCAAGCCGATCCACAACTATCATCCGCAGGTGATGGGCGATCCCTCGGCCATCGCCGAGGCGGCCAGTCTGATCGCCGGGGCGAAGCGGCCGCTGTTCTACACCGGTGGCGGGGTGATCAACGCCGGGCCGGCCGCCAGCGCCGCCCTGCGCCAGCTGGCCGCTCTGACCGGCGCTCCGGTGACCTCAACCCTGATGGGGCTCGGCGCGTTTCCCGCCGACGATGCAGCGTGGCTGGGCATGGTGGGCATGCACGGCGCCTATGAGGCCAACCACGCCATGCACGACTGCGATGTGATGATCGCGGTGGGCTCGCGGTTCGACGACCGGGTGACTGGGCGCCTGGACGCCTTTTCGCCGGGCTCGAAGAAGATCCATATCGACATCGATCCCTCCTCGATCGGCAAGGTGGTGCGCGCGGATATCGGCATCGTTGGCGATGCGGCAAAGGTGCTGGAGGCACTGATTGGCGCCTGGAAACGCCGCACTCCGTCGGAGGGACCCGAACGCCTGGCCGAATGGTGGGCGCGGATCGACCATTGGCGGGCGCGCAAGGGCTTCGGCTATCGGCCGTCCGACACCCTAATCAAACCGCAGTACGCGATCGAGCGGCTGTATGAGCTAACCAAGGACCGCGACACCTACATCACCACCGAAGTCGGCCAGCATCAGATGTGGGCGGCCCAATACTATCGCTTCCAGGAACCCAATCGCTGGATGACCTCAGGAGGGCTCGGCACCATGGGCTATGGCCTGCCGGCCGCTGTGGGGGTTCAGATCGCCCACCCGCACAGCCTGGTGATCGACATCGCCGGCGACGCCAGCGTACAGATGACAGCCCAGGAAATGTCCACCGCCCTACAGTACGACCTGCCGATCAAGATCTTCATCCTCAACAACGAGTGGATGGGCATGGTGCGCCAATGGCAACAACTGCTGCACGGCGAACGCTACAGCCATTCCTATTCGTCCAGCCTGCCGGACTTCGTGAAGCTGGCCGAAGCCTATGGCGGCGTGGGCCTAAGGACCGATCGGCCCGATGAGCTGGACGGGCTGATCATGGAGATGATCGACATGCCCAGACCGGTAATCTTCGACTGTCGGGTCGAGCGCACCGAGAACTGCCTGCCGATGATCCCCTCGGGCAAGGCCCACAACGACATGATCCTGGGGGAAGATCCCCGGGATCTCGGCTCGGTCATCGACGCCGCCGGAAGGGGGCTCGTATGAACGCCCCAACCATCCCGGCGCCCGAGGCGCCCGCCTCGGCCTATGACATGGGCCACACCAAGGAAACCGAGCACCTTGCCACCTTCGCGGTGCTGGTGGCCAACGAGCCGGGCGTCCTGCACCGGGTGGTCGGCCTGTTCGCGGCGCGGGGCTACAATATCGACAGCCTGACGGTAGCCGAAACCGATCCGGGCGCCGAAACCAGCCGGATCACCATCGTCACCCATGGCGCCGCCCAGGTGCTGAGTCAGATCGAGGCTCAGTTAAAAAAGATGGTCTCCACCCGCCACGTCCAGGACGTGACGCGCGATCCCAACGGCGTGGAACGCGAGTTGGCGCTGGTCAAGGTGCGCGCGGTGGGCTCCAGCCGGATGGAGGCGAAGATGCTGGCCGACATCTTCCGCGCACGGGTGATCGACACCACCCCGGCCGGCTTCATCTTCGAGATCACCGGCGCGCCGTCGAAGGTCGACAAGTTCGTCGGCCTGATGCGCCCGCTGGGCCTGATCGAGGTGTCGCGAACGGGCGTGCTTTCGATCGAGCGGGGGGTGGAAACAATCTAAGCCACAGCATAGGCGCCGTCCTCCGTTGACTTGGGCGGCGAGAGTGATCTGGCTCAACGGCTCGTGGAAAACACGCGGCGGGCCCCTCGAAGCCTGAAAACCGGCCATCTCGATTGAACTTTTCTGCGCTTTTGATACAGCAAAGGCCACATGCAAGTAATCCACCAGTAGGTGGCTACTAGTCAGCCGCCCTGTGAAAGTCCACTGCGACCGATCCATCGCGCGAAGCTGGTCGACAGTAACGGGTTGCCGTCAAGCTCTATCCGGCCCGCTTCAAGCTCTTCCGCAAAATCACTCATGCCCATCCAAGCGGAAGTTATGGCTCGCAAGTCGGCCGTGACAAGAAGATCAATTTCATGGCCCGGGTCGATCGAACAAAGATCAACCGGGCTTCCTGGCGTGACGATAAGCCAGAACCGCTGTTGATCCGCCGACAACTCGGGATAGCGGAACTCGATAACGACGCGACGAGCGGGCATCGGGTCCGGCCGTAGGTTGCGCCGTATATTCCACATCAGCAGCCGGGGATCGAGATTGCCGAGGGAACACTCAGAATCTACCCAGCGCAGTGCCCAGCGACCAAGACTCTGAACGATTGGCGCAATCTCGTGCCCGGCTGCCGTCAAGATATAGTCGCTTCCGGCGCGGGCAAGCACGCCCGCCGCCTCGAGTTCACGCAAGCGCTTGGCAAGAAGCGCGGAGGACATACGCGGCACGCCGCGGCGAATCTCGTTGAAGCGGGTGGAACCCGACAGCATTTCGCCGAGCACCACCAGCGTCCACCGCGTCGCCAGTAATTCGGCGCCCATGGCCACCGGACAAAACTGACCATAGATCGATGCCTCTCCCGACGGGAGGCAGACATCTCCTTCGATAGCTGAAGAAGCCACGGGGACTGCCATTGGTTCAGTTCCTGAACTTGTTGCCGCCATTTACCGTGTCACCTTATCGGTGACAAGCAAAGGAGCAAGCGATGCCGCTAGTAGACATTCACGTGATCAAGGGCGTGTTCACGCCCGAGCAGAAGTCGGCGATGATCGCCGGTGTGACCAACGCGATGGTGGCGGTCGAAGGCGAAAACCTTCGTGGGGTCACCTGGGTAAAAATCAACGAAGTAGAAGGCGGAGACTGGGCCATCGGCGGCCAGCCGCTTCAGGCGGCAGACGTGCGGAAAATGGCCGCTGGCTAGCGCCGCTGCACTTCAGGCGCTGAATAGAAACGGCATAAGCCGTGCTGAGTTTGATACGGCATTCGACTCGTATAGCCCGGATTATTCACCAAACTCAGTTATGCACGGTGCGTGTCGACTGCGATAGGCTGCCTGGATGTAAAGCCCGTTCCGCTATTTCGACAGCTCGCCGGACGTTATCCGGCTGGATGTGATTATGTAGGTCACATACCTGTTGTCGCTGAGGAACGTCGAAGATCTTCTGGCCGAGCGTAGGATCGACATCTGCCACGAAACTGCGCGTTTTTGGTGGAATCGCTTCGGGTTAATGTTTACCGCCGAGATCCGCAGGAAGCCGGTCAATCACATGCGGCCTATACCCAGTGGGGCCGGCGCCTCGACAAGGCGTTTGTGAAGATCAACGGCGAGAAACATTATCTGTGGCGCGCCGTCGATCATGAGGGCGAGGTTCTGGAAACCTTCGCCACCAAGACCCGCAACAAGGCCGCTGCGTTGAAGTTCCTCAAGAAGCCAGCCGACAACAAACCTCGATCACGCCTGCCCCCTGTTCAGCCCGTCGATTGCGGATCGCCATGAAGCGGAACGTAAGGTAGTTGGCGGCGAACAGGGCGATTTTCGAGGCCAGGGGGAACACGCCGATGAACATCACCCAAGCCTTGTGATCCATGGTCACGGCGATGAACAGATTGACGGCGGCGGTCAGGAACATCAGCCCGGCCCAGATATAGCCCCAGGCTATGATCAGGCTGGTGGGCAACAGGGTCTTGGCGACCGGCGGGATATAGCGGTCCATCCAGTCGCGCTGCATCATCGCCGCGCCGATGGT
>JAYVYH010000382.1:0-4285 GCA_043784385.1 Caulobacteraceae bacterium
CGGTGACCGGGGTGTTCGCGGAACTCAGCGCCCCGGTGATCAAGCACCTTGAAGTAGATGTTTCCGGGCGGTTCGACCACTATTCCGACGCTGGGGACAATTTTTCTCCCAAGGTGGGGGTGAAATATACGCCGATCCGCCAGATCGCGATCCGCGGCACCTATTCGGAAGGTTTCCGCGCGCCAAGCTTCTCTGAATCCGGGGCTAGCGCATCGGAAGGTTTCATCACCTACACACCCAGCGCATCCGCCCCCGCTTCCTTCAACAACGCCCACAATAACAATGCTTATACACAATCTTATTCTTTGGCGGAATATACCGTCGCCAATCCAAACATAAAGCCAGAGACATCCCGGAGCTACACACTCGGCGTCGTGGCCGAACCGACCAAATTCTTGAATTTCTCGGTTGACTACTATCATATCACCAAGAACAGCGTGATCGCACAGTCGGACCCCGGCGCGGTTCTGGCGGCCTATTTCGCCGGAACAGCCCTGCCCGCCGGCGCTTCGGTCGTGGCCGACGTTGTTGACCCTCAGGCGCCAAACGCGCTAGCGCGGCCCCTGGTGGTCAAATCGCCCTATGTAAACGAAAATTCGCTCGAAACCGACGGTCTGGACATCGACGTCCGCGCCCACTTTAATCTGGCTTATGGGATCAAGTTTACCAGCGACTTCAACTTCACCGACATTTTCGCGTTCAATTTCACCACCAGCGGCCAGACCAACAATTATGTCGGCACTGAAGCGCCCTACATCTTGTCCTCAGGGGCAGGCACACCAAAATACCGAGCCAACTGGTCAAACAGCCTTACTTATGGCCCGGCCACCGTTACGGGCACAGTGTACTATGTCAGCGGCATCAAACAGACCGGCGTCGACGCCACCGGCGATCCCTCGGTGTGTCTCTACAGCGGCGCGACCGGGGCCGACTTCCCAAGCGGCTGCAAGGTCGGCGAGTTTTACGATTTCGACCTGACGGGTAGCTATCAGATCAGCCCTAGGGTGGAGATGTATGCCAACATCGATAATATTCTGGACGCCAAGCCACCGCTCAATCCGGCCAACTATGCCGGCGGCGGCGCCAACTACAATCCGACCTACGCTCAGGCCGGCATTGTCGGACGGGCATTCAAGATTGGCTTCCGCGTCAAATATTGAGTGAAACGCGCGCTCAACTGTCGCGATGGACCCTGATGGCTGACTGACCGTCTATGTTCATGAAGAAACTTCCCAGGGCCGCGCGGCGGATCACCACCGCCGCGCCCGCCTTGGGGTCGCGCTTGAGTTCCTCGTCATCGATCTGCCGCCAGACCGCGCCATCATCGAGATGGATGACCCACTGTCCGCGTGGCAAACGGCTTACGCTGGCTATTTTCGCAGTCAGCCGATCAGCTTCCTCGGGCTTTTCCCCCCGATCGAATAGCGTGAACGACGGAAGGGTCAGACCGAAACTCTGCCTGCGCACCGTACGCCTCTGGTCCTTGTCGAGCGTCAGAAGATCGCCTTTGACCTCGGCCTGCGCCATGGCGGCCACCGCCGTGTCGTAACAGGTGAGACGGGCGGAACTATCCGGGATTGCGCGGCAATCAAGCACGGCCCTCACCTGAGCGGCGGGGCCTTGGGGGGCGGCTCCGACTTCCGCCTCGCCAAACACAAGTCCAAGCACCGCCACAGAAAAAATCCATCTCAGGCGCCGTTGGCGGTCCGTCTTCATCAAGCTCTCCTCCAGAGTGGCGGGTCAATTAAAACCCCAGGGTGGCTCCCCGCGCAATCTGTGACCGGAAAGTGACAGGCCCGGGCGGATCGAATTACGGAAGCGTAATGAATGTTGACCCGTTGCGCGCGCGGTCCATAACTGCCCCAACCGGGGGGACCTTTGCTCGGGATTAATTCACGCACACGGCTCGCCGCCCCTCAATGAGATGGTGGCGACGCCTGTTGGAGGACCACAACTTGAATCTAGCAACCACACGGGCCAGGCTTTTGGCGTCGTCGATGATAACCGGCTTCGCCTTGATCGTCGGGACAGCGGCTTTGGCCGCGGACGAGGCGCCGCAGGAACTCGTCGTCACCGGGTCGCGCATTCCTTCGCCGAACCTCACAAGCATCAGCCCGGTGGCGGCGATCACCGACACCGAACTGAAGTTCGAAGGCACGACCAACGTAGAAACCCTACTGAACGAACTGCCGCAGGTGTTCGCCGACTACGGCGCCGACGTCTCCAATGGCGCTACCGGCACCGCGACCGTGAACCTGCGTGGCTTGGGCAGCAGCCGCACCCTGGTCCTGATCGACGGCCGGCGTCTGATGCCCGGTGATCCGTCGCTGCCCTCCGCAGACCTGAACACCATCCCCGCCGCGCTGGTGAAACGCGTTGATATCGTCACCGGCGGCGCTTCGGCGGTCTACGGCTCCGACGCCCTGGCAGGTGTGGTCAACTTCATCATGAAACGGGATTTCGAAGGCGTCCGGGTCGATAGCCAGTATTCGTTCTACACCCACGATAACAACAACTCGACCGCCCAGACCCTGCTTCAAAACGCGAACCGGAAGGTTCCGACCGGTGGCATCATCGACGGTAAGACCTACGACGCGACCGTCATCCTCGGGGCAAATTCGCCGGACAAAAAGGGTAACGTGACGGCCTATGTTGGCTACCACCACTCCGACGCGGTCACTCAAGATCATCGGGATTTCTCAGCCTGCAGCCTGTCATCGATCTCGACCACGACCAGCAGCGTCTACGACACTCATGTCTGCCAGGGTTCCAGCAACTCCGCCTTTGGGCGCTTCCGGCCCCTATCCGGCGCCAATGCCGGCAAGTCGTTCTCCGACAACCCGGATGGCAGTCATTCTTTTGTGCCATACAGTGGGGCCTTGTCGTTCAACTTCGCCCCCTATAACTATTTCCAGCGGGACGATGAGCGCTACTCCGCCGGCTACTTCGCCCACTATGACCTGACGCCGAACGTGGAAGTCTATAGCGACTTCATGTTTGCCGACGACCATACCCTGGCCCAAATCGCGCCTAGCGGCCTGTTCCAGGGCCACACCTACAACATCAACTGCAACAATCCGCTGATCGATAACACGAACGCCGGATACCTTGGCCAAACCCAGCTACAGTCCATCTGCGGCGTCAACGCCGGAACAGCCACCCAGGTGCCGCTGCTGATCGGTTACAGGTTTGGCGGGGCCGGCGTGAACGCGCCGCGGACCGACGACATCCGTCATACCAGCTATAAGATCGATCTTGGGTTCAAGGGCGATATCGGAGGTGGTTGGTCCTATGACGTCTATGGTCAATACGGCACATCGATCTATGCTGAGAACTATCTGAACGACGTCTCGATCAATCGCGTCCAGAACGCTCTGCTAGTGGATCCCACCACTGGCAAATGCATTAATGACGCTGTCCGTTGCGTGCCGTTGAATTTGTTCAGCACCACCGGCGTGACCCAAGCGGCGTTCGGCTATGTGAAGGCGCCGGCCTTTAAGGAAGGGCACACCACCGAACAGGTCCTCAGCGGCAGCCTAGTTGGCGATCTCGGCCACTATGGCATCAAGAGCCCACTCGCCCACGACGGCGTAGGTGTCGCGTTGGGCGCGGAATATCGTAAGGAAGCGTCGGTCCTCGCCACTGACTTGGAAAACTCTTCGGGCGACCTCTCGGGCAGTGGCGGCGCTACCGCCCCGGCCAACGGTTCATTCGATGTGAAAGAAGTTTTTGGCGAACTGCGCATTCCGCTGATCCAGGATTTGCCATTCGTCAAATCGCTGCAGTTGGAAACAGGCTATCGATTCTCCAGCTACAGTTCGAGCGGCAGTACGCACAGCTATAAGTTTGGCGCCGAATATTCGCCATTCGATGATCTCCGTATCCGCGCCAGCTACAACCGCGCCACCCGGGCGCCGAACGTCGTCGAACTTGCCACACCGCTCTCGCCCGGCCTCTACGGGGGCCAGGACCCTTGCGCGGGCGGCGCCGCGAGTCGCCCCTCGCTCGCGGCTTGTCAAGCGACCAACAACACCGAGTCGGCCGCAGTGTTCGCGGCGCAATATGCGGCGGGCTCAATACCGACCTGTCCATCAGCGCAGTGCAGCATCCGATATGGTCACGATCCGCTGACGGTCCTAAAACCTGAAGTCTCCGATACATATTCGGTAGGATTCGTGTACCAACCCCATTGGCTGCCGTCCTTCAACCTGTCGATCGACTATTTCGACATCAAGGTGAACGGCTTCCTTAACGGCGGCTATGGCGGCGCGGCGGTCGAGGTTAG
>JAYVYH010000383.1:0-5398 GCA_043784385.1 Caulobacteraceae bacterium
ACCTGCGGGACCAGGCCATCGCCAACGTGGAGCGCAGCTACTACCCGGTCGGATTCCAGCGCCAATATGCCGCTATCCTCGCGTCCCCGGACCGCCGCGCCAAGCTGGCGAGCGTGACCGCGCCCTCGCTGGTGATCCACGGCCAAGCGGATCCACTGGTTCCCGTCGAAGGCGGTCGGGATACGGCCGCCAGGATTGCCGGAGCCGAGCTGCTGGAAATTCCCGGCATGGGCCATGACTTGCCTCCCGCCCTATACGACATCGTGGTGAAGGCGATCGCGTCCGTGGCGGCGAGGGCCAGGTTGGCGGAGGCAGCCGTCGCCGCCTGACAGAGAGCCCTCAGCCCTTCTTCACGAAAGGGCCGGGTACTCGCGCGCCGCCCTGCATGGCGAACATCCAACCCGGGTATTCGGCCGGTAGGGCGCTGGCGGCGTCCAGGCGCGTGACCTCCTCGGGCGTCAGGGTCAGGTCGACAGCGGCGAGATTGTCGTCGAGCTGTTCCACCGTCTTGGCGCCGATGATCACACTCATCACCGCGGACTTGGCCAGCAACCAGGCCAAAGCGACCCTGGCCACCGACACACCGTGGCCGTCACCGATCTCGCGCATGACGGCGACACATGCCCACGCTCTGTCCTTGTCCACCGGAGGGAAATCAAAACTCGCGCGCCGGGCGTCATTGGGCGTCGCCGACCCCGGGCCGAACTTGCCGGAAAGCAACCCGCCGGCCAGGGGCGACCAGACCATCAGGCCAAGTTTCTCCTCGGTCAGCATCGGGATCAGTTCGCGCTCCAGATCACGTCCGGCGATGGAATAGTAGGCCTGCAGGGTCTCGAACCGGGCGTAGCCCTTGCGCTCACTGACCCCCAGGGCCTTGGCGATCTTCCACGCCGCCCAGTTGGAGACGCCGACATAACGCACCAGGCCCTCGCGGGTCAGATCGTCCAACGCCCTCAGAGTCTCCTCGATCGGGGTGACGCTGTCATTGCCATGGATCTGATACAGATCGATGTGGTCGGTCTGAAGCCGGTCAAGACTGCCGCGGACACTGTCCATAATGTGGCCGCGCGAAGCGCCGCGGTCATTGGGTCCCGTCCCCATGGACCCGAACACCTTGGTGGCGATGACCACATCCTTGCGAGCGACGCCCAGGTTCCGGAAGGCCTGGCCAAGGCGCCGTTCAGACTCGCCAAATGAATAGACGTCAGCGGTATCGAAGAAATTCACTCCGGAGGCCAGCGCCCGGCCGACAATGTCATCGGCAACAGGTTGCTCGAGCGCGCCGATCGCCTTCCACATGCCGGCGTCGGCGTTGCCGCCGAAGGTCATCGCACCAAGGCAGATTTCAGAGACATAGAGGCCCGTGCGGCCGAGTTGGTTATATTTCATCGTTAGCGCTCCGTGGGTAGGCCTGACCATGGCGACCCGTCGGGTGTCACGACAGCCATCGTGAGAGACTGAAGATGGCCAGCCCCACTAAGCCGCCGACCAAAGTGCCATTGATGCGGATATATTGCAGGTCGCGCCCGACCTGGAGTTCCAGGCGATCCGTTACCTCCGCCGCGTCCCAGCCAGCCACCACCTGGGCGACGAAGCCGCCGATGGCGTGACGTTGCGAGGACAAGGTACGGCGCGCGACGACTCGGATCCATCGGTCGAGCCGTTCGCGGGCAAGCGGGTCTTCGGCCAGCCATTGGCCCAGAGCGCGCAGCGCCCGCCCCAGCCCCTCGGCGACGATGGCGCGACGGGCCGCCGGGTCGGCCCCCAGACGTCGGCCGATCTCGTCCCAGAATGCGCCCAGGCGGCGCGGCAACGCCGGGTCGGACAGAAACCGCTCCTTGATCGCCTCGCCATTGGCCAGATAATCGGGGTCCTCGGCCAAGCGGGTGATGAAATCCTCGACGGCGTGACTGAGGTCGGCTCGCCACGGGTGGTTCGGGTCTCCAAGCCCTCGCACAGCGCCCACCAGGCCGCCGGTGAACTTCTCGGCCAGCATTCGGTCCAACCACTTGGGCAGCCAGCGCCAGGACGCGCCGGACACCTGGGCCTCGATGAAATCCTCGTGCTCGGCCATGTATCTGGCCAGGGTCTCGACGGCGCGATTGAACAGGCGCTGGGCGGCCGGCTCACGCCAGAGCCAGCCCAGGATCCTGCTGGCCAGGGGCGACAGTGGCCGCGAACTTCCGGCGCGGCGAATGATCTCGGCCAGAAGGGCGTCCAGCTGTTCGCTGGAGCCGAACATATCGGGCAGCAGATCGGCCACCCGTGTCGCCAGGATATCGATATGGTCGCCGCTAGTCAGCCAATCAGCCAGCCGGCGCGCCGGTTCGGCCCGCTTCAGGCGTTGGTCAAGCACGCCGGGCGTGAGGAAATTGCCGGCGATGAAGTCTCCAAGCGCTTCGCCGATCCGGTCCTTATTGCGGGGAATGATGCCGGTGTGGGGAATGGGCAGGCCAAGTGGACGCCGAAAGAGGGCGGTGACTGCGAACCAGTCGGCGCAGGCCCCCACCATGCCCGCCTCGGCGAAGGCCGCGACATAGCCGGTCCAGGTCCAGTTCGCCGGCGGCCACCTGGTTGCGACGAAGATCGCCGTCATCAGGGCCAGCAGTCCGGTGGCCAGGATGCGCATACGTCTCAGGTCGTGGCGTCGCTCGGCGTCAGTCATCGTTACGCGCGGCCTGTAGCTTTGCCGGCCAGCTGGGTATAGGCGGGCATTGTCGACGGGTCCGTTCGTCGCGCGCCGCCCCCCGTCATAAAAGCGAGTTCCTCATGGCCTTCACGATATACGACGCATCTGTTCCCGTGTTCATCAGGATGCTGGGCAATCTGGCGGCCATTCTGCAAAAAGGCGCGGCCTCTGCGGAAGCGCGCGGGATAGACCCGTTGGTGTTGACCGGCGCGCGTCTGGCCCCCGACATGTTCCCGCTTACCCGTCAGGTGCAGATCGCCTGCGACGCGGCTAAGGGGGCCGCGGCTCGTCTGGCCGGGGTGGAGGCTCCCAGCCATCCCGACATTGAAAACAGCTTTCCCGACCTCCAGGCGCGGATCGATACAACCATTGCTTTCCTCAACAGCATCACGTCGGCCCAGCTTGAAGGCGCCGAGACCCGCTCGATCGCGATAAAGATGCAGGGCGCCGATTTCACTTTCACCGGGCAGGTGTTCCTGCTCAATCTGGCGATGCCGAACTTCTATTTCCACATCAGCACCACCTACGACATCCTCCGCCACAACGGCGTCGCCATCGGCAAGCGCGATCTGCTCGGCGGCGTCTGACGGCGGCGGCCGCCCTGATCAGAGGAAGGCGCGAAGTTCATCCAGGAAGGCGTCAAGCCGATCGTGGTGGACCCAGTGCCCGGCCCGTTCGAAGCTGACGACGCGCGCTTGAGTGAAATGCCTGATGCGGCCATCCTGTTCCGGATTGGACGCCCAGCTTTCACGGCCATAGACCAGCAAGGTGGGACAGGTGATCCGCGTCCATAGGGCCTGCTGGTCGGCGAGGCTTATATCGGCGGGCGACATGCCTCTCACATAGTTGTCGAACTTCCAGCTGTAGGTCCCGTCCTCGTTCTGGCTGACTCCATGGACCGTCAGATACCGGGCCTGAACGGGCGTGAGGTGGGTGTTCTCGGCCTGCATCCGGGCCAGGGCCTCGTCGATCGAAGCGTAGCGGCGAGGCATTCGCCCGGCCACCGCCCTCTGGTCATCGATCCAGCGACCGAGACGTTCATGGATCGGTGTCTCGGCACGGCGGGCGACCATGGCCGGCGAGGGTCCCATGCCCTCGATCGCCACCAGCTTGGTCACCGCCTCGGGATAGAGCCCCGCATAGCGCAACGCGATATTGCCGCCGAGAGAATGGGCGACGATCCGCACCGGCGCGAGGCCCTGTCGGTGGATCAACTGGGCCAGATCATAGACGTAGGCCGACATCGAATAGTCGCCGCTGGGAGAATAGGCGGAATCGCCGTGGCCTCGCAGGTCAGGCGCGATCACGTGCCAGTCCTTGCGCAGGGCCTGGGCCACCCAGTCCCAGTTGCGGCAATGGTCCCGGCCTCCATGCACCAGGATCAGAGGCGGCGCCTCGGCGTTTCCCCAGTCCACATAATGCAGGCGCAGCCTTTGAGAGATGAAGCTGTGCGACGTGGGTCCAAGGCCGGTTTCAAAGCCTTCCGGGGTAAGGTGTGATGAGGCGTTCATGCCACCGTCTTACCCCCGGAACCGGCGCGCGGGAACGCGGGTAAGGCCCTTTAGTCGCGCCGAACCTCAAGCCCCGTCATGTCGCCGCCGGCGCGCCAGTCCTCAAGCACCTTCACGAACGCGATGGGTCCCGCACCGTAAGGGCTGTTCTGAATGGCCTTTGGGTTCGGCTTACCCTCGTTGTTATAGTAGCCGGGCGTGCATTCCGCCGCGAACTTCTCCCGCTGGACAGCCATGGACAGGATCGTTTCCACCCACTCGGTCTGGGCTTCCTCCGAGACCTCAACAGCCCGCACCTGGGCGTCAAGGCACTGGCCGACGATATGGGCCAGGTGCTTGGCCTGTTCGTTCAGCATGTGCGGATAGTTGACGGTGAAGCCTGACTGGCTGTTGCTGACGATGAAACAGTTGGGAAAACCCCGAGTATGGATGCCGTGCAGGGTCTTCACCCCGTCCGCCCAATGCTGGGTAAGAGAGACATCGTCCCGACCATAGAGTTCGTAGCCGGAGCGGCGTGTATATTCCGTGCCGACCTCGAAGCCGGTGGCGTAGATCAGGCAATCGATCTCATATTCCTGGCCGTTGGCCCACACCGAGGTTTCAGTGATCTTGTCCACGCCCTTACCGTCGGTGTTCACGAGGGTGACATTTGGCCGGTTGAAGGTGGCCAGATAGTCGTCGTGGAAACAGGGACGCTTGCAGAACTGCCGATAATAGGGCTTCAGCGCCTCGGCCGTGGCCTTGTCGGCGACCATGCTTTCGACCCGGCTGCGGATCTGTTCCATTTTTTGGAAGTCCGCCAACTCGAGGATTTCCCCGGGGTTCTGGCTCGGGGGCGCCACTCCGGCCTCGTGATCGCGGCGCGCCAGGATCAAAAGATTGCGGATGATCTCCGTCCAGCCGTCGTTGACTAGGTCCTCGTCCTGAAAGCCGCCGGAGACCAGGATATTGAAATTATCCATCCGCCGCTGCTGCCAGCCGGGCGTCAGGCTCGCGGCCCAATCGGGATCGGTCGGGCGATTGCCGCGCACGTCGATCGACGACGGAGTGCGCTGGAATACATAGAGCTGCTTGGCGGCCGTGCCCAGATGCGGCACGCACTGCACCGCCGTGGCGCCGGTGCCGATGATGCCGACCCGCTTGTCCTTGAGACCTTCAAGTCCGCCGGTGGAATCGCCACCGGTGTATTCATAGTCCC
>JAYVYH010000384.1:0-4556 GCA_043784385.1 Caulobacteraceae bacterium
TCAGCCCCGGCGTTCTCCAAGTTGCTGACATAAATGCCCGACAGACGGGCGATTTCGATATCCTTGGCCTCCAGGAACTTGGGCCAATCGAATCTGGTCTCGCCGACAGTCCAACCATAGCCCCGCGCGGTCTTGAAACTCTGCGAGAATTCCGAGGCGTAGACCATGAACTTCTTGGGGATGCAGCCGCGCACCACGCAGGTGCCACCGACCCGGTATTCCTCGGCCACCATTACGCGGGCGCCGCCCATGGCCGCCAGTCGCGCGGCCCGCACGCCGCCGGAGCCGGCGCCGATCACGAACAGATCATAGTCGAATTGAGGCAAGGTTCGGCTCCGTCAAGGGTAGAGAGTGAGGAGCCCATCAGGGGTTCCAATCAGCGCGCGTTCGGCGAGGCCCAGAAACAGGCCATGTTCCACCACCCCCGTCAGGCCCTTCAGGGCCGTGGCCAGGGCGGCCGGATCGTCGATTGCTCCACACGCGGCATCGTAGATA
This sequence comes from Caulobacteraceae bacterium, assembly GCA_043784385.1. Taxonomy (GTDB): domain Bacteria; phylum Pseudomonadota; class Alphaproteobacteria; order Caulobacterales; family Caulobacteraceae; genus Acaudatibacter. Next base: position 496 of record JAYVYH010000384.1, read on the forward strand.
AGATTGCCACCATCGGTTCGCACCGGCCCAGCGCCGTTTCGGCGCAGGACACCTTGGGCGGCGATACCCAGATCAGACAGAACCCCGTCGATGCGCGCGGCGGTGGTCTTGTGCCCAAAGGCCACGACTTCAATCGGCAGAGGGAAACGGCCAAACTGGCCCGGGGTCTTGGCGGCGTCGGCGACCACCACCCGGCGGGCCGAAGCCTCCCAGACCAGTTTTTCGCGCAACAGGGCCGCGCCGCCGCCCTTGATCAAAGCGAGGCCCGGACCGATCTCATCGGCCCCGTCGACGGTCAGGTCGATCCGCCCGGCCTCGTCCAGCCCAACCAGAATCATGCCTAGGGACACCGCCAATGCCGCCGTGGCCTCGGAGGTGGCGACGCTCCGAATCGCCAGGTTCCGGGCGGCCAAGGCCTCAACGAACAGCGCCGCGGTGGACCCGCTGCCCAGGCCAACGGTCATGCCCATCTCGACCATTTCGGCGGCGGCCTGGCCAGCCGCGCGCTTTTGATCTCGTACTGTCACGCCAACCCCTTGGCGCGGCGCCTGCGTTCGCGGAAGGCGGCGGCCCAGCCGGGTTTTTCCGCTTGAAGCCCGCGTTCCACCGCCAGGGCGTCGGCCGGCACTGGCCGAGTGATCACCGAGCCGGAGCCCGTATAGGCGCCCTTGCCGATACTGACCGGCGCCACCAGCGCGCAGTTCGAGCCGATGAAAGCGCCCTCGCCGACATGGGTCTCAAACTTGTCGAAGCCGTCGAAGTTACAAAAGATCGTGCCGGCCCCGATATTGGCCCCCGCCCCGACCGAGCCGTCGCCCAGGTATGACAGATGATTGGCCTTGGCTCCGGGCCCGACCTTGACCTTCTTGACCTCGACGAAATTGCCGATGTGGGCGCCTTCACCGATGTCCGCGCCAGGCCGCAACCGGGCATAGGGACCGATCACCGCGCCTGATTGCACCAGGGCGCCTTCGAGATGGCTGAAGGCCCGGATCACGGCGCCAGCCGCCACCCGAACGCCCAAGCCGAATACCACATAGGGCTCGATCACGGCGCCGCCCTCGATGTGGGTGTCCCAGGCAAAGTGGACGGTGGACGGCGCAGTCATGGTTACGCCATCAGCCATCAGGTCGGCGCGGCGGCGGTCCTGGAACGACGCCTCCACAGCGGCCAGCTCGGACTGGGAATTGACGCCGGCGACGTCGGCCTCCTCGGCGAAGGCCACCCGCACCAAGCGGCCGGCGGCGGTAGCTAGGCCGACGACATCGGTCAGGTAATATTCCCCCTTGGCGTTGTGGTTCCTCACCTTGGCCAGCAGGTCGAACAACAGGCCAGCGTCGGCGACTAGCACCCCGGAGTTGCAGGCGGTGATGGCCAGCTCGCCGGTGTCGGCGTCCTTGGCCTCCACGATCCGCGTCAGGACGCCGTCGGCCGCCAATACCAAGCGGCCGTAGGCGCCGGGCCGGACGGTGTCAAAGCCTAGAACGGCCACATCCGCTCCTGCGGCGCGCAGAGCGAAAAGCGGCTCCACGGCCTTGGCGGTAAGCAGGGGCGTGTCGGCGTAGCTGACCAGCACATCGCCCTCGAAACCCGTCAGCGCCGCCTCGGCGGCCAGGACCGCGTGGCCGGTGCCCAGCGGCGGGTCCTGGATGGCGATCGCCCCCTCGCCCAAGCGCTCGGCCACATGGACGCGCACGCCTTGCGAATGGGAGCCGACCACCACCACGATGCGCGCGCAACCAGCGGCCCGGGCCGCGTCGATAGCGTGGTCCAGCATCGTCCGCCCCCCGACCCGATGCAATACCTTGGGCATATGGGACTTCATCCGCTTGCCCTGACCCGCTGCGAGGATCACGGCGGCTCTGGGCCTCAGGGTCGGGGCGACGGCAACTTCGGTAGTCATGGGTCGATCCTGGACGAGATTCTCAAGCGGCGGCGATCTTGCCACGGCCCCCAGGTCCGGGGCAAACACAACCCAAATGGAGCCTCTGCCTTTGTCATCCACGTCCCCTTCCACCGTCTCGGGCCCTTACACCGTCTCGGGCGCCGACGCCCTCAACGGCGCGACCATCGTCTTCGACCTCGACGGCACACTGATCGAAACCGCCCCCGATCTGGTCGGGACCCTGAACGTGCTGCTGGCCAGGGAAGGCATCGCCGCCCTGCCTCTGGAACAGGCCCGGATGATGATCGGCCAGGGCGCCAAGGCGCTGATCACTCGGGGATTCGCCGCCGCGGGCGCGCCGCTGGAGGAACCCAGGCTGTCGGCGCTGTTCGATGATTTCATCGTCCACTACCTGGCCCATATCGCCGACGAGAGCCGGCCATTTCCGGGGCTTCTGGCGGCCATGGATACCCTGGAGGCGGCTGGCGCGCGGCTGGCGGTCTGCACCAACAAGCGTACAGATCTCAGCGTCGCCCTTTTGGAGGAACTGAAACTGGCACACCGGTTCGCGGCCATCGTCGGCGGCGACGCGGTGCCCGCCCAGAAGCCCGCCGCCGGCCACCTAATCACCACCATCGAGCGTTCGGGCGGCGACGTGAAGCGCGCGGTGATGATCGGCGATTCCGTCTCCGACGCCAGGGCGGCGCGGGGGGCCGGCGTGCCGCTGGTGCTGGTCAGTTTCGGCTATACCGACACGCCGGCCCGCGAGCTGTGTCCGGACATATTGATCGATCATTTCGACGAACTGGTCGGGGCGTGCGAGAGTTTGTTGGGCTAGGTCTTCTGTCTTGTCCGTAGCGGGGTGAACCGCTATAGCCACGACCCTTCCGTTTCTGGTCCCAAGGATGCGTAGCTCAGCGGGAGAGCACCTCGTTCACACCGAGGGGGTCACAGGTTCAATCCCTGTCGCATCCACCACCCAGTCCGCCTAGGACCACCAGAGTGCCACAGCGGTGGAAATCCTTCAAAGATAGCGGGCACTTGCCTGGGAAACCCACCACGGAGACGCGTCTCCATTGAGAGTCAGCGCGCCAATATCCCCCGCTATCTCGCCCTTTTCTCCACGCCGAATAGCCCATGTCCACGTTCGCGTCGCCCGTCCGCTGTTCCCTGCGAACAGGGATTCTTACAGCGAATTCCAAAATCCAAGCCTCTCACCAGACTTGGGATCAGAACCGTAGTCGATGTTTCTTTCGGAATATCAAGGATTTGAGTGTCGGCCACCTCAGATTGCCTACAACTCGGAACAGGGAATTGTTCGAAGGGATCAGTGAACGGCACCAACGGAACAGGGAATATTCCACCACCTCTAGCAGTCGTCCCTAGGCGAGATTCGCCACCAATCGGCGTTGGTCGTCCCAGCCCTTAGGCAGCGGCGAGGCGGTTAGGGTCTGCAGGCTCATGGCGGCGGGCTGGCGACCCTCGATGATCGCCTCGACCAGATCCGGGGCCAGATAGCCGAGAGGCAGGAGTCTGCCGGTGTGTCGATGGCAGAGCCCTTCGAGCCGCGCCAGTTCCCGAGTGGTCGTCACTTCACCGGACTCCAGGCGGCGGCGCCAATCTCGGGCGACGCAGACCGCTCGCACCAGCGCCCGATCCGGTGTCGCGGTGATGGCGGCAGCCCGGCCCACAGCCGAGATCAGCGTGGCGTTTTGACGGTGCTTGAGGCTGATGGGAAGGCCAATCTCGACCCCCCTGTCGGTCACCTGACCGAGGCCGGGCTCACCGGCCCGGCATGCGACAGCATCGAGTCGCAAGGTGATCAGCGACACCCCGACCACGACCTTTCGGAGAGCCCGGCGCACCCTGGACGCCATTGGGTCCTTGGCCATCCAGTCGGCTTTCAGAAGAGCGGTGACCTTGTCGATGACCAGCCCGTCCAACACCGGCGCGCCGATCCGAGGCAGAGATCCGACGTCCCGCGGATCCCCGTGCACTAACGCCGACGTCACGTAGTAGTGGTAGCGCCGCTCGCGCCGCGTCGTGTGAATGGGCTGCATCGCATTGCCCACGTCATCGAACACGATGCCTTTCAACATCGCCCCCTCCCCGAGCTTTGGCGTCTTCGGCTTACCTCGCTCATTGCCCGCGAGCGCAGCCTGAACCGCGCCCCAGG
>JAYVYH010000385.1:0-9919 GCA_043784385.1 Caulobacteraceae bacterium
GCGTAGGTTCCCATGCTGACCACCACCGGCTTGCCCGCCGCCTTGGCCGCCCGAACCGCCGATAGGATCTGTTCGGACGCCGTGTCCGACCCTCCTGGCGAGGAGATCCGGAACACGATGGCCTTGACGTCCGAATCGTCGATCGCCGCCTGGAAGGCTTTCTCCACGTCGTCCGACCGGATGGTCGAGCCGCCGCTGAACGGACTGGAACCCGATCCGCCCTGGCCGGTCATGATGTCGCCTTCGACGGAAATCACCGCGATGGCCGCGCCCCCGCCCGCGCCGGCGCTGACGGGCCTGCGGCGGGCCTGCGCGGCATAGTCGTCGAGCGTCACCAGCTTGGCCCCATCGCCCGCCTTGGCCAATATCGCCTTCTCAGCCGCCTTAACCTCTCCCACATGGTCGATCAGGCCGTTGGCTTGGGCCAATTCGGCCGTATAGGGGCCGGCCTCGACCAGACTCTTGATTTGGGCCAGGGGGCGCCCGCGATCGGCCGCCACATCGGCCAGCACCACCCCATAGACCGAGCCCATCCACGAAAGCTCGGCTTCGCGGTGAGCGGGGGTGTAGTCGCTGTAGAGGTAGGGATTGACGGCGTTCTTGAATTCGTACCGCTGCTGGTAATCGGGCTTGACGCCATGCCGATCGAAGAAGCCCTTGAAGAAGATATCCCCGCGGGAAAGGCCGGTGGCTTGGAAACTCGAAGCGGGCTGCATCCATACATCACCCGACGCGGCGGCCAGTTCATAGGTGGATAGCACCATGGCGTCGGCATAGAGGCCCTGACCGTGGGCCATTATGGGCTTACCTGCGGCCCGAAAGCGTTTGAACGCAAGGCGAAGCTCATCGGCCGCCGCCGGAGGCAGCCCACCCTCGGGAAGGCGCACCAGCAGGCCCTTGATATGACTGTCGTGCTCGGCTGCGGTAAGGGCCTCTTCGATGCCCAGCACCGAGCCGGTCCTGCCCGCCAGGTTGGCCAACAGGCCGTGCGGTCCCTGGTCGGTGAGGCCGCCGCGCAGGTCCAGCACCAGGACGCTACGATCGCCCACCGGCGTCGGCCGGGCCGCCGCCGCAGCCCAGGTCAGCAACAGGATCGGCACGCCGATGAAAAACAGGGCGAGGCCGACGAAGACACCGGCGATGGTGGTCAGGAAGTGTTTCATGAATGGCTCTGTCTGTTTCCGGGCCTACACCGCCAAGATCATATCTGTCGAGGCGCTCCGCCAGGCCAGCGGCTCGTATCCAACCTTCGGCGGACCTCCCCCAGCGGGGTAAGAGAGAGATAGGGTTCTCCTGTGGGAGGGGGCCGCGAAGCGGTGGAGGGGGCTCCAGCCAAGCGGGGGAATTTGGTCGGAGTGGCAGGATTTGAACCTGCGACCCCCGCGTCCCGAACGCGGTGCTCTACCAGACTGAGCCACACTCCGATTTAGGAGGGAGGTCTATAGAGATCGGGCGCCGCCGTTGCAACACCGGCGATCCCACGCTATCTGACCGGGCTCGCGCCGGGCGGTGACGCTGCGCCGGCTCGTTGGGGAATGGTGTAATGGTAACACAGCGGTTTTTGGTACCGTCGTTCTAGGTTCGAGTCCTAGTTCCCCAGCCAACCTCGGTTTGCGTGAATCGCCAGCCCGAGGGCTACGCCGGTTTGACCGGCTAGATCAGCAACCGCAGAGATTCCGTTCAAATGGCGTTCATCCGACCAAGTCTATGGGTGGCGAACGGGTCATTCGCGACCGGCGGTTCAAATGAGGAAAGCTGAAATGAAACGATCCATCTCAACCGTGCTGGGGGGGCTCACGGCCGTCACCCTGCTCGCCGGCCCCGTTCTGGCGCAACCCTATGGCGGACCGCCTCAAGACCGGAGTTCACAGCACTATGACCAAGGGCACGGCTATGGCGTTCAGCCCGGTGGCTGGGAAATCAATCGCCGGATGCGGTGGCTGCAGGAGCGGATCAGCCGAGGCCGAGCCAACGGTTCACTGGATCGCGGCGAATTCCGGCGCGTGCAGGTGGAGTTGAACCGGATAAGGCACGACGATAATGTCGCGCGGGCCGCCAATCGTGGCCGTATGCCCCCCGGAGTCCGCGCCGATCTGGAAGCCCGTCTCGATCGGCTAAGCGATCAGATCCATTGGCTGCGCAACAACGCCGAACGCCGCCCGTGGTAGCAGGACGCCACGCCTCGGTTCACGCCCGGGCGTCGACGATCTACCGCGCGACCGCCTCATCGTAGAACCGCGCCAGATCGACTTTCATCGACTTCAGGGCGTCGATGTTCAGATAGACCATGTGGCCTGACGGATAGTAGGCGAACCGAACGTTGCCCTTGAAGGCAGGGTCCAACTGCATGTGGCCGAGGTCATACTCGGTGCCGAAGAACGGCGTCGCGAAGTCATAGAGGCCATTGAGGGAATACAGCAGCAGATGCGGATTCTGGCGCATGGCCGCCGACAGGTCGAGCGCCACATCGGCGGGCGTGTTGTCACCCTCGCCCCGCCCACCGGGCGCGCGGTGCTTGAAATCCCACTGAATGCCGGCTGCATAGAACGTCGGCCGGTAGCTCAGATCGCTGGTGAACCCGAGGTCGACGGTCAGATAATGGTGAAAGGCCGACACGAAGGCGCCGGTGATGCCGGTATCCGAGGCGTCGAACTCTGGCGTCTCGCCCGCTGCGTCCACGTCCGAACCGGTGAAACGCGCATCGTATCGGCCGATGGTCAGACGTTGGCCGCGCAACAATTCCTTTCGAAAGCGGCCCGGCGTGACCCGCAGATCAGCGTCGAGAATGAAGTCCGCGGACAGGCCCGTATAGGCCGCCAGTTTCTGGGCGATCGCCTGGCGCTCGGCCGGGACGATATCCTGGCCCTTGGCCAGGGCCAGGGCGTAGGGGCCGCGAGAGAAGTCGCGAACCTCACGCAGAAAAGCCGTCAGATCGGCCGGCGGGCCGGCGAGGCGATTGTGATAGGCCGCCGCCGCCGCATAGCTGGGCAGATAGTTGATCAGTTCCTGATCGAACCCGGGATCGCGGCGGCCGTAGTTGAGGATCGACGACAGCAGAATCACGCCGTTGAGCTGGACCCCATCCTGCTGCAGGCGGTAGGCGAGGCCGGCCGAGCGGGTGGTGCCATAGGATTCGCCGAAAATCACCTTCGGTGAATTCCATCGGTCATAGACGGTCAGATAGCGTTCGATCCCCCGGGCGAAAGCATCGATATCCGGATCCGTACCCCAGAACGCCGTCAGCTTGGTGTCGCCCAGCGGCCGCGAAAATCCGGCTCCTAGAGCGTCGAGGAAGACCAGATCCGACTTGTCGAGCAGGCTGTCCGAATTGGCCACCACGGTAAAGGGGGGGCCGCGGGTCGGCTTGGGGCTATCGGTGGCTACCCGAACCGGGCCCAGCGAGCCCATATGCAGCCAAAGCGTCGAGGAGCCAGGACCACCATTATAGAGGAACGTAACCGGCCGCGCCGCGCCCTGACCGCCGTCGGCGGTATAGGCCACATAGAACATCGACAGGGTCGGCTTGCCCTCGTCATTGCGGACGGTCAGGGTCCCGGCGGTGGCCGTGTAGGCGATGGTTCGCCCGCCGATCACGGCTTGATGATGGGTGACCTTTCGAATCTCGACGATCGGCGCGGTGGCGACCTCGGCATCCGAGAGCTTGTGGCAGCGAGCCCGGTCGGCGCGCATGTCGGCGCCCCGGGCGCTGTCGGCCGAAGGCGGGGCGTCGCAGGCGGGATCAGGCCGGCCAACTTCCGCGGTAGTGGGGGCCGTAAGGCCGGGTGGGGCTTCGGCGGGAACCGGCTGTATCCGACTACCGGTCGACTGCGCGCAAACCGCGCCTCCGGCGATCACAAAGAGGCCGACCGCAAAAATTCGCAAGCCACGCATAGTTATTCCCCGAGAGTCAGGCCGCCCGCCGAAGGCGCAGCCACGCCACCACTGTTCAGGGCCTTTTGCATCATCACGATATCGACCCACCGGCCATGTTTGAAGCCGACAGCCCGCAGCATCCCGCCAGGTTCGAAACCGAGCGACCGATGCAGGCCGATGGAGCCGGCGTTGCCACTGTCGCCGATCACGGCGATGAGCTGGCGCAAGCCAAGCGCCGTGCTCCGGTCGATTACGCCCTGGAGCAGCGCCTTGCCGATACCTCGGCCGAGCGCCTCCGGCGCGACATAGACGCTATCCTCGGCCGCGTAGCGATAGGCGGCGCGCAGGCGAAAGGGGTTGGCATAGGCGAAACCGATCACCCGGTCGGTCTCGGCCACCAGATAGGGCAGGCTCCGGGCGCGAACGCCCGCCAACCGCGAGGCCATCTCGCCGGACGAGGGCGGAACCTCTTCAAAGGTGCCGAGGCCGTGCAGTACGTGATGACCATAGATGGCGGCGAGGACGGGCGCATCGGCTTGTGTGGCGTCTCGCAGGATCACGGGGCCGCCTCGCCTTCCACCGCCCAGACCGCGAAGGCGTAGTCCATGGCGACCTCCTTGAGGTGGTCGAACCGCCCGGACGCGCCACCGTGCCCCGCCTCCATATTGGTGGCCAGCAGGATCGGCTGCCCGCTGGTGGTGTGATCGCGGAGCTTGGCGACCCACTTTTCGGGTTCCCACCAAGTCACGCGAGGGTCCGAAAGCCCGGCCCTGGCCAGGATCGCCGGATAGGGCTTCGCCGCGACGTTGTCGTACGGGCTGTAGCTGGCGATGTAGTCATAGGCCTCCGGGTCTTCCAAGGGGTTACCCCACTCGGGCCATTCCGGCGGAGTCAGCGGCAACGTCGTGTCGCTCATGGTGTTCAGAACGTCCACGAACGGCACCGCGGCGATGATCCCGCCCCAAAGATCTGGCCGCATATTGGCCACGGCCCCGACCAACATGCCGCCCGCCGAGCCGCCGTAGGCGACGATCCGGCCGGCAGCGCCGTAACCCCCGGCCACAAGATGGTCGGCACAGGCGATGAAATCGGTAAAGCTGTTCTTTTTCTTGAACTTTCGGCCGTCCAGAAACCAGCCCCAACCCTTGTCTGAGCCCCCGCGAACGTGGGCGCTGGCCCACACCCAACCCCGGTCGACCAGGCTGAGGACCTGGGTGGAAAATGTCGCGGTATTCGGGTGTCCGTAGGCGCCGTAACCATAGAGCATCAACGGCGCTGAACCGTCGAGGGGGGTTCCGCGCTTCATCAGGACTGTGACCGGCACGGTCTCGCCGTCCGGCGCCGGCGCCCACAGCCGGCGCACCTCATAGTCGGACGGATCATGGCCGGAGGGCACCGACTGGGTCTTGCGGAGAGTCCGCTGGCGGGTGGCCATGTCGTAGTCGAACCACTGGCGCGGCGTGGTTGGCGATTGATAGACGAACCGGGTCAGGTTGGTTTCATACTCATAGCCGCCGCTGAGACTGAGGGCGTAGGCGTCCTCGTCGAAGTCGATGACGTGTTCGGGTCCGTCCCGCGCCGTCACCACCAGCCGGTCGCAGGCGTTTTCCCGCTCGAGCCGGACCACATGGTCTCTGAACGGCGCCATGCCGCCTATCAGGACGCCCGGCTTATGGGCGATCCATTCACACCAGGTCGCCCTGGCCGGAATCAAGGCCTCCGACACCATGAGTTTGAAATCCACGGCGCCGTCGGCGTTGGTGCGGATCAACCAGCGGTCGCTCCAGTGATCCAGGTCGTAGCGAACGCCGGTCTCGCGGGTATGCACGATGATGGGCGCCGCGGTGGGATCGGCGGCGGGAATCAGCCAGTCCTCGCTGGTTTCCTGGTTCTGGATACCGATCAGGATATGGCTGTAGTCGGCGGTGACGCCAACGCCCAGGAACATACCCTCGTCGATCTCCTCATAGACCAGCACGTCATCGCCGCCGCGCGCCGGCCGGCGGAAGACCTTGGCGGGTCTGGCGTTTTCGTCCCGCCACACCCAGAACAGCCACCGGGAGTCAGGCGAGAACACAAAAGAGCCCGAAGCACTCTCCGGTCCGCCCTCCAGCACCTCGCCGGTGGCCAGATCACGCAGGAAGATGCGGTGGTATTCCGAGCCCTGGTCGTCGGCCGCCCACGCATAGAGGGCATGATCAGGTGAATGGGACGCGGCGTCCACGGCGTAGAACGCCTTGCCGGCCGCTTCGACATCTTCGTCCAGCAGGATCTGTTCGCCACCCTCCTCGCCTCGCGGACGTCGGACGTGGCGGGGATGTTGCGCGCCGACCGCATAGCGACTGAAGTAGTCGAACGGTCCGTCGGGCGTCGGAACCGAACTGTCATCCTCCTTAAGACGCCCCTTCATCTCCTCGAACAGCCTCGCCTGAAGTGGCTCGGTGGGAGCCAGCAACGCCTTGGAATAGAGATTCTCGGCTTCGAGGTGCGCGCGGATATCCTGGCCGACCACCGAGGGGTCGCGCAATACGGCCTGCCAGTTGTCGTCCTTCATCCAGGCGTAGTCATCGACGCGTAGGCGACCGAGTTGTTCGATGCGCCGAGGCGTCTTGCGGGGGCGGGGGGGAATCTGGTCAGCCATCCCGGTCTTTTGCGTCGCCGCGCGGGTTGAGGCAATGGCGCCAGACACCCCTACTCGGTGGCGCGTCGCGCGTGGATCAGACGCCCCGGGAAGTGGCCTGGACCGCCGGCGCGGGAAGCGAAATTTCAAAGCGCGCGCCGGGGCCAGGATGGGTCACGAGGTCGCCCTGAACCTGGGCCACAAGGGATTGAACTAGGTTCATACCAAGGCTGCCTAGCCGCGCGGCCGACTCGTCCGGAAGCCCCGCGCCGTTGTCCGTGACCCGCAGAACAAGCGCGGCCCCGACTCGACCGAACCAGACCGAGATGACCCCGCGCCGGGAGCGCGGGTAAGCATATTTGACCGCGTTGGTGACAAGTTCGTTCACGACCATGCCAAGCGGAACCGCGATGTCGATGGGCAGGACCGCAGGCTCGGCTTCCACAACAATGGCGATACGTTCATCATCCACAAGGGTCCGGGCCAAGCTGGCGCACAGATCTCGCAAGTAGGCGCCGAAGTCGACCTCGTTCCGGCGTCACCCGCGGTAGAGCGCCGCATGAACCTCGGCAATGCCCTGCACACGCGCGGCCGCCTTGTGAAGCTCGTCACGAAGCGTCGATTGTGCGCCGCGCGCCTGCAGATTGAGAAAACCAGCGACGAGTGCTAAATTATTCATCATCCGGTGGTTCAGTTCACTGAACAATTCAGCCTGATAAATTTCGGATTGTTTTTGATCTGTAATGTATATATAGAATAATGCTAGACGATCTTTGGTAACACAATTTATACGAATTTCGTACCAGTGGTCATTTTGTTCAAAATAGTGCTCCAGTTTCAGAGATTCTTTATTCCGCAACACGCGATCACACAGCGTCAACCATGCGGCCCATTCACCTGGCGTCTGGCTAAGCCGCTTGCCCACGGCCTCCGGTCCCAGACCCAATATGAGTTGAAGCGCTGGATTGATTTCGAGGATTGCATAGTCGACCAACTGGCCCGGTTCATCGCGGATTGTTTCACACAGCACAAACCCCTCCGACATGGTTTCAAAGAGGGTGTTGTAGTCCAAGTTCCGATCGATAATGGCCCTGCGGCTCTGTTCCAGCCGCCGGACAACCGAGCGCATGTAGGCCCCCAGGGCGACCACCCCACTGACCATGCCAACGAACAGAAACAGGTTGAGGCCCGCCGCCAAGTCAGGCACGGCGAAACCGTGGACAGGTTGCAGGAACATGTACCATCCGGTCACCACGGCGGCTACGCCAGTCACCGCGCCGGCCCGCCATCCGCCGACGAAAGAGATCACGATCAGCCCAGGGAAATAGAGCGCGAAGGGTAGAATTCCGGGCACGATAAACCCCAAGGTCCACCGAAGCCCGGTAGCGCCAGCCGCTACGACGATGCCAGCCGCCAACTGACTTCTTGGACGATCCAATCGTGCGCCGCCCATGAGCGACAGCAAACCCGTCTCCACGCGAGCATGCTCGGTGTCCAATACAGGCACCCAAGCTTGTCCTTCTGTTTTGAAACCGGAACGAAAGAGATTAAAATTGCAGGAAAGAGCCAATCCTATACTGAAATTATACCCCTGAAATCACATGTCGAGGGCGAGTGACAAGTCATCAATAAGTTGTTGGTTTGGATTTGAAATTTATCGCGATTTGCCACGTCGTGGTTCAGCGCCACGCATAGTTGAAACTGGCGCTGATACGGGGCGCCTTTGCCGCATTGGCCAGCACCTCATGACGCAACCAGCTTTCCCACATGTAGATCGTCCCCGGGGTTGGATCGAGGCGGACGAAGGCGCGCGCACTCTCCGGCGCATCCGCCAGCCGAGGCGGAGCGGCCATCATATGAGCCAATCGCGGGTCCTCCAGCCGCAGCGCGCCGGCGCCAGACGGCGTGACCACATAGACCGTGCCCGAGATCACGCTGTGGGGATGGATATGACCGGAGTGAGCGGCGCCGGGACGCAGGACGTTGACCCATAGGCTGTCAAGGACCAGTCGGCCGCGCACACCAAGATCAAAGGCGAGGCGCTTGGCGAACGTCGCCGCATGCCTGTCCAGGCGACGCTTGAGATCGCCGAACACGGTGGCCCGCGTGGGCAGGTCGTTCAAGGATGCGTAGGAGGTGTAGCCGCCATAGCCATTGGCCTTGCACCAGGCCCGACCCGCCCGATCTTCGGTGGCCAACATCAGGCAGGCCGCTTCCAACTCGGCGTTGAACGCCGGGAAGTCTCGCGCCTCGGCCAGCGAGGCTTCATAAAGCTTGGTGACGAAGAGTTCGCGGATTGAGGACATGGACAACCGATGATCGAGGCCTCTTGCCACTGTGGCGCGGTAAGGCTGGCCTTCAAACAGTTGCCCGCCTGGGTAAAGGACTGCAACTGTTCGATCTGTCGGCGCCTTGGAGTCCTGTGGGCGTATTTTGAGCCCCACGCCGTCGAGGTGACAGGAGAGAAGGCGACGACAGCCTGTATGTGGGGTGACCGGTTGTTCGCCTTTCGACACTGCGGGCGATGCGGCTGCGCCACCCATTGGCGGGCCGTCGACCCGGCCATTCAGAGGATGGGCGTCAACGCCCGCCTTTTCGACCCGGACGTCATCTCCGGCTTAGAGTACGACGGTTCGCCGGCGCCGCGACCTGGACGTTCTTCGACAAGGTTCAAGATTTATGATCAACGGTCAGGAATGCCCTCGCCATCCGGCCATCAAGCTTGATACTCTAGAACCAGGGCGGTTCATTCGCCAAGGGAGGTACTTTGTCACAAGCCGATTTCATCGCGCCAGATAGCGCCGAAAAAGCCTCTCGGGCGCTGCTCGCCGCTGGCGCACGACCGCTGAGCGGCGGAACGGACCTTCTGGTTCAACTGCGCGCGGGGCGACTGCCGCCCGGCATGATCGTGGATCTCAAACGCATCCCGGGTGCGATCGGCATCAGGCAGGAAGGTGGAGGCTTCGTCATCGGGGCGGCGACACCCGGCGTGACACTCAGCGAACACCGGGCCTTGGGCCTGGCGTGGCCGGGCGTCGTGGAGGCGGCCAATCTGATCGGATCGACCCAGATTCAGGGGCGGGCATCGATGGCTGGAAACCTCTGCAACGCTTCGCCAGCCGCCGATAGCGTTCCGGCCCTGGTGGCCGCGCGGGCGACCTGCCTGATTGTCGGCACGGGCGGCCGACGCATGGCCTCCGTCGAATCCATCGCGGTTGGTCCAGGGCGCACGTCGCTGGCCCCCGGTGAGTTCGTATTGGAAATTCATTTGCGGGTGCGGCAAGCGCGGTCGGGCGACGCTTATCTGCGGTTCATTCCCAGGACTGAAATGGATATCGCGGTGGTCGGCGTCGCCGTGAACCTGACCCTGGACGACACGGGGGTGGTGTCGGACGCCCATGTGGCTTTGGGCGCCGTCGCCCCAAC
>JAYVYH010000386.1:0-3072 GCA_043784385.1 Caulobacteraceae bacterium
TCCAGCGGATCGATGATCCAGCACAGCGCCTCGCCCAGGCCGGCCAGCAAGGCAGGATTGGCATGCGCCGCTTCCTCGCCGACGATGGCGGCCTCGGGCGCCAGTCTTGCCAGCGCCTCCGCGATAAGCGCTTCGCTTTCCCGGTCAGCGACCGTGACGAAGTCGCTCGCCGACTTCTCCATGACGTCGTGAGCCTGCAGCGCGCGATAGCGCGGCAATATCGCCAGCCTGGCCACCCGACGCATGATGCCGGCGACCGCCGAGCCCAGCGCATCAGCATCGCGACCGCTCATTGATCCATCCTCCGGCGACAACACTACCGCCCCAGAATGACGTCGATCCCCGACAGGATCGCTTCCAGCCGGCGGGGCGAGACCTTGCCGATACGTTCGGTCAACTGGCGCTTGTCCAGGGCGACGACCAGCGGGACATTCGCCACCGAGTCCTTTTCCAAGGTCGTCACCCTCGCGGTCAGCAGCACGTTTCCCGGGGCGTCCGACCATTTCAGATTGCTGGTCAGCGGTACGCAGACCACGGTCCCGATCCGGCTACGATTGACCGCGTCGCCCTGAACGACGACGACTGGTCGGCAATAGCCTGGCGCCGGGCCGATAGGCTCGCCCAGATCGGCCCACCATATCTCGCCCTGGGCGATCACCACTCGGCGCGGCTGAGCGCTTGGCGCGCCGCCGCGGCGGTGAAATCATCGGGCTCGGGGCCGACCGCGTCCAGGGCCGCGTTCATGGCTTCGGTCACACGCTCCGGCGCATGCAGGCCGACGAAGGCGCGCAGGGCGCGGCTATAGAGTTCGCTGCGCGAAGTCTTGAACCGCTTCACCAGCGATTCGGCTTCGGCGAAAACCTGATCCGGGATCGACACGGCAACTTTCATACCCAAAGTATGATCATTGTCCCGCCCCTGTGCAAGGGCGACGCGCGCGATGGCTTCGGCGGCGCGGTTGCGGTGCGGAGGGCGAGATGCTGCTGAAGCACGTGATGCGCCTGGAATCCACGTTCGACCAGGAAGCGCGTCAAGCGACAGTCAAGACGGGGTGATCGGTCCGCAGAGCGGCGTATTCGAGCGACGCCGTGACGTCTTCGGCTTCCAGGTAGGGGTAGAAGACTGGACCGAGGAGCGGATTGCCGTCGTCAGGAGACCTTTGCCGCGATGGCTCCAACGTTGTGGCCAATCATCATGCCTTAGCAACGCCGTAGCGGCCAGCCAACCAGTTGGGGTGGGCTAGATGCCGGCCCCCTGGCCAATTGTGGAGCTCCACGAATGCTCAAAGCGGACATTCCCAACGTCGCCGAAGAGTCATATTGCGACCCCGGCAGCCGCCAGCCCAACTCCGTCACTGGATCACGATCGATCACGTAGAACACCTTTCGCACGCGAGCCGTCGTGATCGCGGCGCTGGCCTCCACGGTTTTCAAGACGTCGCCGATAGTGGCGACTCACGACGAGCCCCGGTCATATCGCCGCTAGATTTTGCAATTTGAAACTTTGCATATTGACATATCTCTTGTCGTATTTCATATTGCAAACCTCACCCGAGCCTCCATCCCCGCGAGTCCCCGCCCATGCCCGCCCTCCTCGACCCCCACCATGAATGTTTCGCCCAGGCCCGCGCCAGGGGAATGTTGCTGATCGACGCCTATGAGACCGCCGGCTTCGTGCGCCACCGCGGCCATCCCAGCCGCCTGGCCTGCAAGGCCGAGGTGGCCGAGCGGATCGCCGAGCTTCGCCGCCTGCAAATCCATATCGAAGCCACCAGCCTGCAAGGCCTGCTCGCCTCCCTGCGGCGCATCATCATGGCCGGGGAGCGTTCCGACAACCCCACCCTGGTAAACGCCGCCCGCCTCGCCATCGTCGACGCCGCGCGCCTGCGTGACGAGCTGAATCGCCAACAGGCGCTGGAACGCACACAAATAGACAGCGTTTTCAATAGTTTGAAAAAAGAGAGCGGCCAGGCCGCGATCCCGGAGCCGGCGGCTCAGCGCCCTTCGCCGCCCCAGGGGGCGCCCGCCGCCGCCCCGCCAGCGCCCCGCCGACTCCCCGAAATCGCCCCGCGCGCGCCCGTCCGGCTCCTCGCCAGCGCCGCGGCGTCGCCCCTGGCGCTCCGCGGCGGATAGGTCTGGATCGCCTTCCAACCGGGCCAGTCCTCGCGCGGGCGCGAACCCTTATGGGTGATGGGCATGGGTGGTCAGCCCATCAGGAAATCCCGCGCGGCGGCGAGAAAGCCGTCCGGCGCATCCAGCGGCACGCTGTGGCCGGAATTGGCCACCTCCGCATAGCGCGCGCCGGGGATGGTCTGGACCAGGCGCTGGGCCAGTTCGGGAGAGAGGACGTCGCTGAGGTCGCCGCGAATGACCAGGGTCGGCACGGCGATATTGGCGCACGCCCGCCACAGGACGTCCGGATCGCGTCGGCGCAGGTTGGCGATCGACCGCAGCGCCCGATCATACCGCCAGGTCCAGCGGCCATCCTCCAGGCGCATCAGGCTGTAGTCGACGCGGTGCCGATGGTGCGCTTCGGGCGGCAGGGGGTTCTGGGCGCGAGCGGCGGCGAACGCCTCGTCGCGGCTGGCGAAGATATCGTTGGCTTGCTGCCCCGCCTGGATGCGGGCGGCGCCGGAGGCATGCGGGGATGGCGCGATGTCCACAATGACCAGAGCGGCCAGCGCCTGCGGCCTTGTGCCGGCATAGTCCATGGCCACCATCCCGCCCATGGAGAGACCGACCAGGGTGAAACCATCCAGACCCAGGGCGCCCACGAAGGCGACCAGGTCCTCGGTCATGTCAGCCACGCCATATTGCTCGGCCGGCGCCCAGGCGCTCTCGCCGTGGCCGCGCTGGTCCAGGACGATCACCCGATAGCGATCGCTTATCGCCTCGGCGAAAGCGTCCCAGGAGCGGGCGTGACCGGTATAGCCATGCAGAAGGACGAGGTCGGGCGCATTGTCACGGGTCGACGGCCAGTCGCGATAGTGGAAGCGCAGGCCGCGCAGCTCGATCAGTTCATCGATCACCGGGGCGGCGGTGTGGCGCATGGGTCCGTCCTCCAAAGTCTTGT
>JAYVYH010000387.1:0-5077 GCA_043784385.1 Caulobacteraceae bacterium
CGAGGTCGCCGCGGCGGTGGATCGCATTTCCAGGTCGGGTGGCACACCTCTGGCCTGCGCCCAGGATGGACGCCTGATGGGCGTCATCCACCTCAAGGACGTGGTCAAACCCGGTGTGAAGGAGCGTTTCGCCGATCTGCGCCGGATGGGCCTTCGCACCGTGATGATCACCGGCGACAACCCGATCACCGCCGCCACCATCGCCTCCGAGGCCGGGGTCGATGACTTCCTCGCCGAGGCGACGCCGGAGGACAAGCTGCGCCTGATTCGAGAGGAGCAGCAAAAGGGCCGGCTGGTGGCGATGTGCGGCGACGGTTCCAACGACGCCCCGGCGCTGGCTCAGGCCGACGTCGGCGTGGCGATGCAGACCGGCACCCAGGCCGCCCGCGAGGCCGGCAACATGGTCGATCTCGACAGCGATCCCACCAAGCTGATCGAGATCGTCGAGGTCGGCAAGCAGCTGCTGATCACCCGCGGCGCCTTGACCACGTTCTCGATCGCCAACGACGTGGCCAAGTATTTCGCCATCATCCCGGCGATGTTCGTGGTCTCCCTGCCGGCCCTTGGTGCGATCAACATCATGGCGCTATCCAATCCGCATAGCGCCATCCTCTCGGCGGTGATCTTCAACGCCCTGGTGATCATCGCCCTGATCCCGCTCGCCCTGCGCGGGGTCAAATACCGGGCCATCGGCGCCGGGGCGCTGCTGTCGCGCAATCTGCTGATCTACGGGCTCGGCGGGGTTGTCGCGCCTTTCATCGGGATCAAGGCCATCGACCTGCTGATCCACGCCATCAATCTCGCCTAGAGGTTCACAAAATGCTCAAAGACCTTCGCCCGGCCATCGTCAGCATGGTCCTGTTCACGCTGTTCTTCGGCTTGGCCTATCCCCTGGCGATGACCGGCGCAATCAACGCGATCTTCCCCGCTCAGGCCGGCGGCAGCCTCATCAAGGACGCCTCCGGCCAGGTCATCGGCTCGTCGCTGATCGCCCAGGGGTTCGCCAGGCCCGAGTATCTGCACCCGAGACCCTCGGCGGCCGGAAACGGCTATGATCCGCTCAGTTCGGGCGGCACCAACATGGGTCCGCTCGACAAGAAGCTGATCGACAGGGTCAAGGGCGACGCCGCCACCATCGCCAAACAGGACAACGCCCAGTCGATCCCCGCCGACGCCGTGACCACCTCCGCCAGCGGACTCGATCCTGACATTTCGCCGGCCAACGCCACCCTGCAGGCAGCTCGGGTCGCGTCGAGTCGTGGCGTGCTGGTCGCCGACGTTCAGGCGATCATCAACGCCCACACCACGCTGCCCTTCCTCGGTTTCGTCGGCCAGCCGGCCGTCAATGTGCTGGCGGTCAACCGCGCCCTCGACCAGAGCTTTCCGATGGCGCACCCTAGGGCTCCGTGACACCGACAGATCCACCCCGTCCCGATCCCGACGCCCTCCTCAAAGAGGCCAAGAAGCAAGGGCGTGGCCGTCTGAAAGTCTACCTCGGCATGGCGCCAGGGGTTGGTAAAACCTACGAAATGCTGTCGGGTGGCCAGCGGCGAATTGTCGAGGGCCTCGACGTTGCGGTCGGGGTAGTCGAGACCCACGGCCGGCGCGAAACCGAGGCGTTGCTCGACGGCCTTGAGGTTCTGCCCAGGGCGCCGATCGAATACCGCGGCCGGCAGCTGATGGAGTTCGACCTGGACGGCGCGCTGCGGCGTCGTCCATCCCTGCTTCTGGTCGACGAATACGCCCACACCAACGCCCCCGGCTCTCGCCATCCCAAGCGCTGGCAGGACGTCGAGGAGCTGCTGGTGGCGGGCGTCAACGTCGACACCACCCTGAACGTCCAGCATCTCGAAAGCCTTGTCGATGTGGTCTGGAAGATCACCGGCGTTAGGGTGCGGGAAACCGTCCCCGACTCGGCCCTGTCCGCTGCCGATGAAATCGAGCTTGTCGACATCACGCCTCAGGAGCTTCTGGAGCGGCTTCACGCCGGCAAGGTCTACATGGCCGAGACCGCCGCCCTCGCCAGCAACAACTTCTTCAAGCCCGAGAACCTAACCGCCCTGCGCGAGATGGCTCTGCGGCGGGCGGCGCAGACGGTCGATGATCAGATGGTCGGGGCCATGCGTCGCCAGGGTATCGAGGGTCCCTGGGCGGCGGGCGAGCGTATCCTGGTCCTGATAGCCGGCGACGCCATGGCCAGCTCCCTGGTGCGAGCCGGCCGGCGCCTGGCCGATCTGATGGACGGCCCCTGGGTCGTCGCCCACGTCGAACAACCAAACCGTTCGCCCAGTGATCCTCAGTCGGCGCGATGGGTTGGCGAGGCGGTGAAGCTGGCCGAACAACTCGGGGGAACGACGGTGGTGCTCACCGGCGACGACCTGCCGGGCGCGATCCTCGACTACGCGGCGCGCAACAACGTCACCCAGATCGTCATCGGCAAGTCCCGGGAGAGCGCCTGGCGCACACTGCTCGGCCGTTCGCTGGCCAACGCTTTGCTCCGCCGCTCGGGCGGCGCGGCGTTACATTTCGTCAGTGGCGGCGCGCCGGACATGGTGCGCCCGGAACCGCCGACGCCGCCCACCGAGGCGGGGGCTTGGCGTCGATGGTCGGGTTATGTCGGCGGTTTCCTGCTGGTGGCCGCCGCCACCGGCCTAGCTTTCGGCCTCGACCGGTTCTCGGCTGGCGGCGATCTGGCGATGATCTTCCTCGCCAGCGTCCTGGTCAGCGGCCTGACCTTCGGGTTCAGGCCCGCCTTGTTCGCCTCGGTCATGGCCATGCTGTCCTACAACTACTTTTTTCTCGAACCGCGCTTCTCGCTGCGGATCGGGCATGCGGCCGACGTCCTCACTTTCACCATCTTCTTCGCTGTAGCGGCAGCCTCCGGCTGGCTGACCGGGCGGGTCCGCGATCAGGCCCGTCTGTCGTCCAGACGCGCCGCCGCCGTCACCGCCCTGCTGGCCGCCAGCCGCCGCCTGTCGGGCGCCGCCAACCAGGACGAGGCCGCGCGTGTTTTGGCCGAGCAGGCTTCGGCGGCCTCGGGCGGCCGGGCCGTGGTGCTGCTGCCCCGGGGCCAGGACCTGGGGCGGGACGTCGGCCGGGATCTGGGTCAGGCAGCCAGCGCCCCGGGAGAGGTGGTGCTGTCCACCACCGAGATGACGGCGGCCCGCTGGGCCTGGGACCGTGGCGAGGCGGCCGGAGCGGGCACCGGCACCCTGCCGCAACTTAGCTGGACGTTCCGGCCGTTGGTCGGGGTGCGGGGCCGGTCGGGCGTCGCCGGCATCGAGGTCAGGCCCCTGACCGGCATGGGCGAGGACCGTCTGGTCACCGCCATGCTCGACCAGGGCGCCGTCGCCCTGGAGCGCGCCGAACTGGCCGCCGCGACGGTGGAAAACGAGGCGCTGCGGCGCTCCGACAAACTGCGGGCCGCCTTGCTCAACTCCATCAGCCACGATCTGCGCACGCCGCTGTCGACGGTGATGGGAGCGGCTACAACCTTGATCGACTATGGGCCGACCTTGAAGCCTGGAGTCGCCAGCGACCTGTTGATCAGCATCCGCGAGGAAGCCGAACGCCTGAACCGCTACGTCGGCGACCTGCTGGACATGACCCGCCTGGAGGGCGGCGCCCTGCGCACTCGCACCGAGTGGACCGACGCCAGGGACGTTCTGGGAGCGGCTATCCAGCGGATTGAACGGCGCCTGGGCGGCCGGCGCCTGACCCGCGATTTCCCGGTCGACCTGACCGTGGTGCAGATCGACCCCGGCCTGCTGGAACAGGCGATCGTCAACATCCTGGAGAACGCGATCGCCTATAGTCCCGATGGCTCCCTGATCGAGGTGGCGGCCTATGAGGATCGCGGCAGCGTGCTGATTTCCATTGAGGACGAAGGCCCCGGTATCCCCAAGGTCGATATCGAGCGCATCTTCGAGAAATTCCGGCGGCTTGAGGAGCCTTCCGACCGCGCGCCCAATGACCGTAACAAGGGCGCGGGCCTCGGCCTTTCGATCGCCAAGGGTTTCATCGAGGCCATGGGTGGCCGCATCGCCGCCGCCAGTCCGTTGCTTGACGGGCGGGGAACCCGGATCCTGGTCAGCCTGCCGAAGACCCCGGCTGCGCTGGCCCCGCCGCCGGGCGGCGCCCCGGCGTGAGCGCTCACAAACCACGTATCCTGGTGGTCGATGACGATCCGCAGATTCATCGCTTTTTGGGACCGGCGCTCGACGCGGCCGGTTATGAGCCCGCGCGGGCCGACACAGGCGCGGCCGGGCTGGCGGCGATCGCCAACCGCCCACCCGACGCGGTGATCCTCGATCTCGGCTTGCCAGATATGGACGGCAAGACGGCTCTGGAACGTGCCCGGGCCTTTTATGAGGGGCCGATCCTGATTCTCTCGGCCCGCGATCGCGAACTTGAGAAGATCGAGGCGCTGGACCTGGGCGCGGTCGATTATGTCGAGAAGCCATTCCACGTCGGCGAACTGCTGGCCCGGCTTCGCGCCGCCCTACGCCAGCGATTGAACCAGAAGGGCACGCCGGCCGTGATTCGCGCCGGCGACATCGAGATCGATCTGATCAAGCGCCTGGTGACCCGCGCGGGCGAGCCGGTCCGGCTATCCCCTAGGGAATATGACCTGCTGGCCAAGCTGGCTGAGGCCGGCGGACGAGTGGTGATGCACCGCCAGCTACTGACGGCGATCTGGGGTCCAGCCAATGCCGATGATGTGCAGTATTTGCGGGTGTTCGTTGGCCATCTTCGCCAGAAGCTCGAGCCCGATCCGGCTGCGCCGCGCTATCTGATCACCGAAAGCGGCGTGGGCTACCGCTTCGTGGCCGACTAGGTCACCGACTCAAAAGACGCATCCGAACGTCCTTGGACGAACTACCAGCCGAGCAGGTTCGAGATAGGCATCCGGTGAACCCCGCCCCGTCATAGCGAGAGGGGGCGTGGTTGACGGATGCTTATCAATCATACGACTCCGGGGCTAAGACGACGGTGCGCCGATGGCCTGTGATCAAACCCTCAAGTCGCGCAACCAGATTGGCCGCCGGGCATGGCTTGATCTGGACAACCATACCCG
>JAYVYH010000388.1:0-1845 GCA_043784385.1 Caulobacteraceae bacterium
GATGGAGATCATCGGCAACGAGTCCAAATACGCCGTCGCGGCCAGCAAAGGCGGCTTTTCGGACCTCTATTACGCGACCGCCTACTGGCCTCTGATCCGCCTTCTCCAGGCATTTTCGCCTGAGTTGCATATAGCCTCCGCGCCGGTCGCCGGGGTTTGGAGCCTGGTCCTTACAATCGCACTACGCGCGTCGCAGGTAGCCAGCCTAACCTGCCTCGTGGCCGCGACGTTTCGGCCCTACGGCGCCGATGTGCGCCGTCTGGGTGCGCTAGTGGCGGGGGTCTCGATCACCGCGTTCACCACCGGCTCAGCCGGCTACGCGCAGATCTTTCTGTTTTTCCTGCTGTTTTTTGAACCTTGGCGGGGCGCGACGCGGATAACTCTGCTGGTCGCGACCTATGTCCTGTGCGTTCCCCTCGACTATGTGTTGATACCGGTGGGCCAGGAGCGGGCTTTTAGCTATTTAGGCGGGCGCGAGGTGCTAACGCACTATGGGGTAACGGTCGGGCAGATCCTTCGACCTAGCCTGCTGCTGGTCATTCAGTATGGGCTGATTATCCTCAACCTTGGCGATATTTTTCGAACCCCTGAACCGGCTGTCATGCATCGTTCGGCCATCAAGACGGTTTAACGTGTGAAGGACGGGAGGGCATTCTATCAGACCTGTTCAATTGCGTTCGCCATCCTGACGGCGAACGCCCAAAAGGCCAGAGATGACGAACAGCAACAAACCGAGCCGACGGCGCGCGTCAGCGAAGCCCAAGTCGAACGAAATCCTGGAAACCGTCCAAACCGTCGTGTCGGCCCTCCTGATCGCCCTGGTGATAAAGACCCTCGCCTTTCAGCCCTACACCATTCCATCCGCATCCGAAGAGCCCAACCTCTATGAGGGCGACTATATCGTGGTGTCGAAGTGGGCCTATGGCTACAGCCACCATTCGATCCTGTTCAGCCCACCGGTTTTCAAGGGGCGGGTGTTGTTCAATCCGCCTAGGCGCGGCGACGTGATTGTATTCAAACTGCCCAGCAGTGGCCACATTGATTATATCAAGCGACTGGTCGGGCTTCCGGGCGACCGCATACAGGTTCGCGCCGGGCGGCTGTTCATCAACGATAAGGCTCTGTCAGTGGCCGCGAAGCAACCCGTCCAGCTCAGCGATCATGATTATCCTGAACAGGGCGCCTGGGTGCGCGAGACCAATCCGGAAGGGCGCACCTATTTGACACAGATGCACGGCGATGGGACGGAGTCGGCCGACAATACCGGCGTCTATGTCGTACCGCCCCATTGCTATTTCATGATGGGCGATAACCGCGAAAACTCCCTGGACAGTCGCTTTGATCCTGGTTTGTCGCCAGAGGATCCGAAGCTCGGGGGTTGTGGCTGGGATAGCCGGCTGGATTCCTTTTTGCCGCAGGAAGCCGGTGTCGGGTTCGTGCCCGAGGAAAATCTGGTGGGCCGTGCGGAAATCGTTCTGCTGTCGTGGAACAAGGGCGCTTCGATCTACAAGCCCTGGACGTGGATCAATCTGCGGCTTGATCGCTTTCTGCGGCGCATCAGCTGATTGGCTTTAACCCCGCCCGCGTTGCGGCCATGGCCGTCAACCGGTAGGTATCGTCCGCTACCATCCGCCTGGGTTTTCTGGAGTCTCCGCCATTGGTCGATTTCGTCGAAGAGGTCGAAGAACAGCTTCGTGCCGAGCGATACGGCAAGCTGGCGCGAAGATACCTGCCATGGTTCGTCGCCGCCGTCGTGGCCACAACCGTGGGGTGGCTCGGGGTGTGGGGCTATAACACCTGGCAGGATCGCAATATCGGGACTGCGTCGTTGACCTATGATAAGGG
>JAYVYH010000389.1:0-3960 GCA_043784385.1 Caulobacteraceae bacterium
AGCGTCCAGCCTTCCTCGGTCTGCGCGGTCTCGATCACTTCGGGCGGCGTGTCCTTGGCCGGGCCGAACATCGCCGCCAGCTTCCCAGCCTCGTCCAGCCGGGCCAGATACTCGACCATGGCGCGGGCAATCGCCGCTTCCTTGGCCTCGCCCCCTACCGGAGCCGCAGGTGGGGCTATGGCGCCGGCCGCCTCGGCCGCCACCACATCGACGCCGGCCAGGTCGTTTTCAGTCAGGGCCTTCCAGCCGGTTTCGAACGGCCAAACCTTCATCGCCTCGCCCCGCGCCTGTTTCAGCCGCGACACCATGGGGATGCCAAGGATCGCCTGGCCACCCACAGCGCCGTTGTAATACAGTTTCCAGATCGGCATCGCACCCTTCACCCCGGTCTCGACCTGGCGGAACTCCGGAATGTCGTCCGGGCCATGGTCGCGGCCACGCTTGGGTTGCAGGGTGGTCAGGGTGTCGCGCGGTGGGCAACCCCAGAACGGAAACGGCCCGCCGGTCAGCCGGCGGTTGATCTCGCTGCCGACGCCAAAGCGATTGTTGACGTTGTCCGGACGATCCCTGACCATCTTCGTCAGTTGATCCCAAACCGCCCGCCAGGGCGCCTCGCCGGGCAGTTTCAGCCCCGCCGCCAAGCCGCGTGGAAACCCCAGTGGGAAGTCCACGGCAACCAGCGCCCGCTCACGTCGCTTGGCGCGATCAGTCAGGATATCGTTCATCAGCGTCTCAGCCTGGCCGCGGGTGGCCGGATTGTGCGCCTCGAAGGCGAAGCGAAACCGCACGTCTCGCTTCAGCACGCCGATCCAGACGGAGTCCGGGCCGGTGGTGGGTTTGGTCGACGTGCTCCAATGCACGGCGACATAGGCGTTGAACAAGCGGGCCACGTCGGCTCCTTTTGACGGAGGCCGCGCTCTCTGGCCCTCGTGAGGTTATCAATCAAGTCCAGGCGGGAAATCAGCTCAGGCGTACAAGCATCTTGCCGAGGTTCCCGCCGCTGAACAGCTTGAGAAACGCGGTCGGGGCGTTCTCGACGCCTTCTTCCACGGTCTCGCGCCATTGCACTTTACCCTCACCAATCCACTTGGTCATGTCGGCGACGAATGCCGGCTGCATGTCGGCGTGGGTCGAGACGATGAAGCCCTCGATCCGCAGCTGCTTGCCCACCGCCATTATCAAACCGCGGATTCCAGGGCCTCCGTCGGTGGCGTTATACTGCGATATCGCCCCACACAGGGCGAATCGGCCGAAGGGCTTGGCGGCCACTAGCGCCGCTTCAAGGTGAGCGCCGCCAACGTTGTCGAAATAGACGTCGATGCCACCGGGCGCCGCGCGCATCAGCGCCGCGGTCAGGTCGCTTTCCGCCTTGTAGTCGATCACATGATCGACGCCGAGGCTCTTCAGATAGGCCATCTTGTCGGCCCCGCCGGCGGAGGCGATTACGGTGTGGCCCTTTAGCTTGGCGATCTGGGCCACGATCTGGCCGACCGCGCCGGCGCCGCCGGACACGAACACCACGTCGCCGTCCTTCAGGGCCGCGGTCCTCAGCAGGCCGACATAGGCGGTCATGCCGGGCATACCTGCCACGCCCAGGAACGCCTGGATCGGCAAGCCGTGGGTGTCGAGTTTTTGGATGCCGGCGGCCGGAGCATTGAACGCCTCGCGCCAGCCAAAGAAGCTCTGAACCGTATCACCGACGGCGAACGATGGATCATTGGAGGCGATCACCTCGCCGACGGCGCCGCCCTGCAGCGCCTCGCCGATCTGGAACGGCGGCGTGTAGCTTTGAACATCATTCATGCGCCCGCGCATGTAGGGGTCGACGGTCATCCAGCTGTTGCGCACCTGCACCTGGCCGGGTCCCGGCGCCGACAGGGTGACCGTGGCCAGTTCGAAATTGTCGGCTGTCGGCAGGCCCACCGGGCGGCTCTTCAAGCGGATTTCTCTTGAAACGGTCATGGTCGCTCTCCCTGGTCTTCTCTTGGTGAACACCGTTTAGCGTGATGGGCGCCTCACCTCCAGTGGGCAAACCACGCCGGACCGTGTTAGCCCACACTCATGACCCTACCCTTGAGAGCCGGCGTGATCGGCGCGGGCGTATTCGGTGGCTATCACGCGGCCAAGTGGGCTGGATTCGAGGGCGTGACCCTGGCCGCCGTTCACGACTCCCACCCCGATCAAGCCCGCGTCCTAGCCGAGCGACATGGCGCGGCCGCTGTTCAAGAGGCCGAAGCATTCTTCGACGCGGTCGATCTGATCTCCATCGCATCGCCCGCTCACACCCACGCCGAATGGGCTCTGGCGGCGCTCAAGGCCGGCAAGCCTATCTATGTGGAAAAGCCCCTGGCCACCGACCTCGCCAAAGCGGACGCGATCGCGGGCGAGGCGAACCGGCGCGGTCTGGTGGTGGCCTGCGGATTTCTCGAGCGGGCCGCCTTTCGCGCCATGGGTTTGTTCGAAGCCCCGGAGGCGCCGTTGTTTCTGGAAGCAGCGCGGCTGGGCGTCGCCTCGCCTCGTAATCTCGATGTCTCGGTGGTGCTCGATCTGATGATCCACGACCTCGATCTCGCCCTGGCCCTGGGGCGCGGACAGCCCTTCGCGGTTGAGGCCGACGGCGCTTGCGTAGTCCACGATCAAACCGACTGGGCCGAGGCGGAGGTTGTATTCGATGATGGTCTGACGGCGCGCTTCAGCGCCTCTCGCGTCGCCGATGCACCGCTACGGACCATGCGTATCGTCTATCCGTCCGGCGAACTGCGCATCGATTTCCTGAAGGGTCTGTTCGAAAACACCACGTCCTTCGCCTTGGATCCGCATTTCGGCTCGACGCCGGCCGGACGCGACCGCCTGGGCGCCAGCCTGATGGAATTCCTGCGCGCCGTTCGGGGGGAGGTCCCGCGCCCTCTGGCTGACGCCGCCGATGGCGCGCGGACCCTTGATCTGGCGCTTGCGGTTCAACAGGCGCTGGGTGGATAATTCCGCCGAACCGTTTCGCACACAATCCAGACAATTAGGTTGGAGCCGCCGATGACCACCGCCCACGACTTTTCATTCACTAGCCTCGCCGGCGAACCGTTGCCGCTGTCGAGCTTCGACGGCAAAGCCGTATTGGTAGTCAACACCGCCTCTCGTTGCGGCCTGACCCCGCAATATGAGGGCCTGGAGACGCTCTACACCCGATATAAGGACAAGGGCTTGGTGGTGCTGGGCGTGCCCTGCAACCAGTTCGCCGGCCAGGAGCCAGGCGCCGAGGCTGAAATCGGCGCCTTCTGCGCCACCAACTTCAAAGTTGACTTCCCTCTGACCGCCAAGACCGATGTCAAGGACGCCACTCGCCATCCGTTCTACGCTTGGGCGCAGGAGGCGCTGGGCGACGACGCCGTGCCGGTGTGGAACTTCCACAAGATTCTGATCGGCCCAAAAGGCGAAGCCATCGCCGCCTTCGGCCCCCGCACCGAACCCCTCGACCCGGCGATCACGTCTGCGGTGGAGGCGGCGGTCTAGGCCCCGCGTGATCCCGCCCGCGCAAACTTTACATATCTCAACAAAATGCCCGAACGACTGAAACGCTCGGCGTTCAGGGCCCAGGTCTCGCCACCGCCAACGCATCGCGCGTTGCGGGCCGGGGAGGTGATCTTGGAGCTGAGATATGACCGACCAGACCGAAAATCAGACGCACTCCGGCCGGGCGACAAAGCCGCGCCGTAGCGGGATAGCGGGCGTTACTCTGGCCGCGATTTTCTCGGCCCCGACCATCGATCGCGCCGCGCTTGAGCAGGCCAGGGCAGGCGAGATCGCCAAGCTCGACCAGGTCAGCCGGACCATGACCACCTCCCTGGCCGATGCGGGCGATGTGCTGACCCCCGAGCAGCGTGCGAAACTGGCGACGCTGGTGGCCGAGCGTCACACCCCGTCGTGATCGGCGCGGCTTGCCGGGATCGCCGTCTTGCCACCGGT
>JAYVYH010000390.1:0-1848 GCA_043784385.1 Caulobacteraceae bacterium
CGAGTTGGTGGTTACGTCCGACCGGGTGGGCCTGTTGGAACGGCGGCCTAACAACACCGTGTTCGGCCTCGATAAGCCGCTGATCGACACCCCACGCTCCGCCAGCCTGATCAGCGACCTGACCATCCAGCGCTATGGCATCCAGACCATCGACAATCTGGTGGCAATCGCGCCCGGAACCTTCACCGCCAGCTTTTATGGCGTGCCCGGTTCGCTGAACATTCGCGGCACCTATGCGGAGAACTATTTCAAGGGCTTCAAGCTGATCGAGAACCTGGGGACCTTCACCACCCCAGTGGGCGACGCGGCGCAGATCGAGATCGTCCGAGGGCCGCCCTCGCCGATCTATGGGGCCGGTCGGGTGGGCGGCTTCCTCAACTTCATTCCCAAGACAGCCCTGATCGACGGCGCCTATCTGACCCGCCCGGTCGCGGAAATCGACGCCACCATCGGGGCCGACCAGAAGAAGAACATCACGGTTCAGGGCGGTGCGCCGGTGACCCTGGGCGACGTGCGCGGCGGCGTCTACGCCTATGGCGAGTTCGACGACAGCCACAGTTACTATCGCGGCATCTACCCGAAACATCAGCTGGGCGAGATCTCGGCCCGGTTCGATTTCCCGAACCAGTGGTCGGTGTCGCTGGACGCCAGTTATTATCACTCGACCGGCGATGTTCAGACGGCCGGCTGGAACCGGCTGACCCAGGATCTGATCGATCACCAGACCTATATCACCGGCCGAAACACCGCCCTGACCGCCAGCCCCGGCGCGCCCTATCTGGCGCCCGGCCAGGTGACCATACCGCCGGGTTTCTACCCGTTCCTGTTTTCGCCGACCGGAAACGGCGGAATCACCCAGGCCTATTTCGGCTTTCCCATCGCCCAGGACCCTAGGTTCAGCCTCGACAGCGGCGTGGGGACCACGAAGCTCAGCCGCCGGGACGTCTATCTGAGCCCATCGGATTTCTCCCAGACCGACACGCCGACAGTCTATTTTGGACTGGAGAAGGCCGGCCTGCCCGGAAACGGTGTCGCCAAGCTGGAGGTGTTCTACACCGGCCTGCACAACAAGCGCTTCGTCAGCTACGGCTATCCCGCCTGGCTGCGGGCCAGTGTGATCGAGGCGCGCGGCTCCTACAACGCCAAATTCGCCGAGTTCGACGGGCTTATCAACGTCAACACCATCACCGGCATTTCCGACCGTCATTCCCAGTCACGAGACATACAAAGCTTCAACAGCGGAGTGATCGCCCTGGACCGGCGCGACATCTCGTTCGGCGCGACCCCGACCGACAGCATTTGCAGTCCGTTCCAGGGCAGGGTGACGAGTGATGCGATCCCCGCCGCCTGCCTGGGCTGGGAGACCGATATCCACAGCAAGATCAACAATGTCGGGGTCTTCGAAACCGCCGATATCGCCGTCGGCAAGCGGCTCGATCTGGTCCTGGGCGGCCGATACGACTATTATCATGTCAAGAGCAGCGACACCGGCATCCTGCCCTTTGAAGCGCTCGGCCCCGTAACGGCCTCCAAGTGGGTGGGAACCTACAGCGCCAGCCTCAGCTACAAGATCGGCTTCGGCCTGATGCCCTACGCCACCTATGCCCAGAACTCGGCGCTTGAATACGGTCAGGCGGGAGACCTCTCGACCAGCCTGATCCAGAACGGTGGCTGGATCCGCCAGTCCGCGCTGACCGAGGCCGGCGTCAAATTCCAGTTCTTCGGCGGGGCCCTGGTCGGATCGCTCGACTATTACCGCCAGACCCGACCGGTGCTCAGCGGCACGCCCCCCCTTGTGGTGAACACGGTCGGCAAGGGAGAGGAGCTGGAGATCCGTTATGTGGCGAC
>JAYVYH010000391.1:0-7329 GCA_043784385.1 Caulobacteraceae bacterium
AACGGCTTCCTCATTGGCGTGAAGAAAAACCGTTCTTAGCCCGTCGGCCCCGACTGCCAGGCGGCGCGGTCCCCCAAAAAGGGATGGCGCCGCCGCAGCCATTCTTATCCTGATTGACGCGGGTTCTGATCCTGATCGCCGCGCGGCAACCGGTCGTCGCACTCAAGTCTCAGAATACGCGGTGGGACTTCGTTCAATGGCGAAATCGATCGTCCGACACACCGCGAACTGCTGACTACGGGGTTCAGGTTTTGCAACGGCTCTTGAGTTGGTCTGTTGAGGCCGGCTTAGCCGAAGGGAACCCTGCTGCCGGCATCAAACAGATCTATCATGCCAACCGTGCAGACGTGATCATTGAGGAGAGCGAGCTAAATGCAATTCTTGCACACGCCACTCCCCGGGGTGCCCTTGCATTCCGACTGGCTGCTGCGACGGGAATGCGGAGAGGCGACCTCATCGATCTCAAGTGGTCGGAAGTCGGCGAATACTCGATCAACCGTGTCGCTTTGAAATCGATGAAGGGGCAACGAATTGGGGTCCCGCTGACCTCGGAGGCCCGAGCCGTCATCGCCGAGCTGCGTGAGCTAAACGGTCGCCAGGAAGTTCCGTCCGCGTTCGTTCTGACGTCGTCATTGGGCAGGGCGTGGCACAAGGACGGGCTTGGTTCGACTTGGGACAAAGCGAAGAAGGCCGCCTGCGTGGATAAACATTTCCATGACCTCCGTGGCACGGCCGTGACCCGGTTCTGCCGGGTCCCACTAACTGACGAAGAAGTGGCGGACATTATGGGTTGGGAGCCACGCCAGGTCCGTTCGATCCGGAAGCGATATGTGGATCGCGAGCGTATCGCCGAGGGTATCGCGGCGAGAATAGAGCGGGCGGAGACTGGAGCGGCTTGAATGGCAGCTTCTGAAACGCTAGGAGGAACACCCCCGGAACGAAAGTGTAAAACGGATTGTAAAACGCCACTTGGCGTTCTCAACTCGTTCTTTTGTCCGAGACGTAAGATACTGAAAACATTGACTTATGCGGCCGTAGTTCAGAGGTAGAACGTCAGCTTCCCAAGCTGAATGTCGTGGGTTCGATTCCCACCGGCCGCTCCAATCCGATCAAACCTTCCTGAACCGCAACGTCATCCGGTCGCTCTCGCCAATAGCTTCGTATTTAGCCGGATCGAACCCCGGGGGCGTGGGCTTGTCCTTGGCGTGGGTGCGGCGGGTGGGCGGCAGGGTCCAGACGCCGAACGGATGGTCCTTGGTGTCTTTGGGATTGGCGTTGATCTCGGAACTACCAGCCAGTTTGAAGCCGGCTTTCTCCACCGCCGCAGTCAGCCACGCGGTTGCCACATAGCCGTCCCGCGCTTCGTTCACCATCGGCCGAGGGTCGGCGCGGTGTTCCTCCACCGCCAGAACGCCGCCATGCTTCAGCGCGGCGTGGAAATCGGCCAGGGCCTTGTCGAGCCGGCCCTTCGTCCACATCCAATCGTGAATGTTGCGCGAGGCGATCACCATGTCGGCGGTTCCATCCGGGACCAGAGGCCCGCTGGCCGCTTCGAAGCTGGCCATCCGGATCTCGCCCCAGGCCGTGGCGTCTCCGTAGAGAGCCTTGAACGCCGCACCATCGCCGCCCTGGGCGGCCACATAGTGGCCGCGAGTGGCTTTGAGATAGGGGGCCAGGATTTCGGTCCAATAGCCCCCCGCCGGATCGATCTCGATAACCGTCTGCCTGGGCCTGAGACCCCAGAACGCCAGGGTCTCGGCCGGATGGCGGAAGGTGTCGCGAGCCCGGTTCTTGGCCGAGCGTTGAGGGCCGTCCACTGCCGCCCCGAGCGCGGGCGAGACGGAGGCCCGGGCGGGGATTGCAACGCCGACCAGCGGCAGAGCCGAAAGTGCGACTGCGAGCTGCCTTCGGTCTATCAGTCGAGTCACCGGCGCGCCCCGCCGGCTAATGGCGTAGCGGGATCGTTATCACCCGGCCGTCGGGCATGGTGATGGGTGTTGCCTTGACCGCCGGGTCCGCTGTTGAACGGCGAGAAGTTGCGTTCGGTGGCGGGGTCGACGCACTGGCGCATCTTCATCGAGTGTCCCTGAATCGCGGCGCCGGACATCGACATTTCCCAGAGTCCGGCGCGGCGCCCCGGCACGGCCATCGGTTGGGCCAGCACCGCGGTGGTAAGGGCGGAGCCAGCGGCAACGTCGAGGATGGCGGTAGGCAGGGCTCTCATGGGTGGTCCCGAAGTGTTTTAGTTGCCCCGCACATTCTTCCGCGCCCCGGGTAAGGTCAACGCCCAACCCGCGGTTGACGCGCGTCTGTCGGAGGTCAAGAACAAGATCACGGTGGTTGCCCGGGGTAAGCCCCCCGGCCGCGATCCCGAGGAAGCAGCATGATCAACGCCCTGGTTCTGGCCCGCGCCCAGTTCGCCTTCACGATCTCGTTCCACATCATCTTCCCGGCCTTCTCGATCGGCCTGGCTAGCTATCTGGCGGTGCTGGAGGGCGTATGGCTGCGGACCCGCAACCCTGTCTATCTAAACCTGTTTCACTATTGGCTGAAGATCTTCGCCGTGGCCTTCGGGGCCGGCGTCGTGTCGGGGCTGGTGATGGCCTATCAGTTCGGAACCAATTGGTCGGTGTTCTCCGACAAGGCCGGCGCGGTGCTGGGGCCGCTGATGGCCTACGAGGTGATGAGCGCGTTTTTCCTCGAGGCGGGGTTCCTGGGGGTGATGCTGTTCGGCCTCAAGCGCGTCGGTCCGACTCTGCACTTCATCGCCACCCTGGCCGTGGCGCTGGGCACCTTTGCCTCGGCGTTCTGGATCCTGTCGGTCAACAGCTGGATGCAGACCCCCGCCGGTTATGCGATCAACGCCCAGGGCCAGTTCGTGCCGGCGGACTGGCTGAAGGTGATCTTTAACCCGTCATTTCCGTTCCGGCTGGTTCATATGGTGCTGGCCGCCTATCTGACCACGGCCCTGGTGGTGGGGGCGGTCGGGGCTTTCCATCTGCTAAAGGACAAGGCCAACCTCGAGGCGCGCAAGATGTTCTCGATGGCCATGTGGATGGCGACCCTGGTGACGCCGATCCAGATTCTGGCCGGCGATTCCCATGGCCTGAACACCCTGGAGTACCAGCCGGCCAAGATCATGGCGATGGAGGGTCACTATCAAAGCCACCCCCACGGCGCGCCGCTGATCCTGTTCGGTCTGCCAAACCAGGTCAAGGGCGAGGTGGAATACAAAATCGAGATTCCGAAGCTCTCGTCATTGATTCTCAAACACAATCTGGACGCGCCCCTGGCTGGGCTCGACACCGTGCCACGCCAGGATTGGCCCTATGTGCCGATCGTGTTCTGGTCGTTCCGGATCATGGTCGGGATTGGCCTGCTGATAGCGCTGCTGGGCGGCGTTTCGCTGATCGCGCGGCTGCGACGTGGGCTCTTTGACTGGCGACCGCTGCACCGCTTCGCCCTGGCGATGGGGCCGATGGGGTTCGTGGCTGTGCTGGCCGGCTGGATTACCACCGAGGTGGGTCGCCAGCCCTACACTGTCTATGGCCTGCTGCGGACTAGCCAGTCGGCCTCGCCGTTGCAGGCGCCCGCCGTGGCCGCGTCCCTGGCAGCTTTCGCGATGGTCTATTTCGTCGTCTTTGGTTCAGGCCTGTTCTACCTGCTGCGTCTGATGGGCCACCCGCCGCACGACCACGAGGAGGGGCTGAGTGAGCACGACCCGATCCGCGCCGCCGGCATCACCCCCGCGCCCGCGATCGACCTCGATCGCGCCCTCCAGCCGGTTCATTGAGGGGACGGCGGCATGACCTACAACGCCGATCTTACGCTGATCTGGGCGGGCCTGATCGCCTTCGCGGTATTCGCCTACGTGGTGCTCGACGGCTTTGACCTGGGTATTGGCATTCTCTTCCCCATGCTCGGTAACGACGCCGACCGCGACACCGCGATGAATTCGGTGGCGCCGGTCTGGGACGGTAACGAGACCTGGCTGATCCTGGGCGGCGGCGGCATGCTGGCGGCCTTTCCCCTGGCCTATGCGATCCTGATGCCCGCGGTCTACGCGCCGCTGATCGCCATGCTGCTGGGCCTGGTGTTCCGGGGCGTGGCCTTCGAATATCGCTGGCGCACCCAGCGCGGGCGCTGGGCCTGGGACCTGGCCTTCTGCGGCGGCTCGATCTTGGCGGCTTTCTCGCAGGGGGTGATCCTGGGAGCGATTCTCCAGGGGGTCACCGTGACCGGCCGGGGCTATGGCGGCGGCTGGTGGGACTGGCTGACGCCGTTCAGCCTGCTCACCGGCGCCTCGGTGGTGGCCGGCTACGGCATGCTTGGCGCAACCTGGCTGATCATGAAGACCGCCGATGGCCTGCTCGCCCGGGCCTTCCATCTGGCCTGGTGGTTCGGGGCGGCCACGGTGGTGGCGATCGGCGCGGTCAGCGCCGCGACCCCATTCCTCAAGGCCGACTACTGGCGCCGCTGGCTGACCTTTCCCAACATCAGCGCGACCGCGCAGGTGCCCTTGCTGGTGGCCATCGCGGCCGTGGCCCTGTTCTTTTGCCTGCGCCGCAAGAACGAAACCTGGCCGTTTCCGATCGCCCTTGGCCTGTTCGCGCTGGGCTATGCCGGCCTCGCCATCAGCCTCTATCCCGATATCGTGCCCGGCAGGGTGACGATATGGCAGGCCTCGGCGCCGGCCTCTAGCCTCGGTTTCATGCTGATAGGAGCCGGGGTGCTGATTCCCATCATCCTGGCCTATACCGGCTACGCCTATTGGGTTTTCCGGGGCAAGACCGATCCGAAAGGCTACCACTGATGGCCAGATGGGCGTGGTTCTGGGGGATCTGGGCTGCCAGCGTGGCGAGCCTCGCCGTGGTGGCGGGTCTGCTCAAGCTGCTGTTCGGCGCGATCCTGCATTGACGGCGGAACCTAAGCGCGCCTCGCGCGTCTATGGCGTCGGAGCGCCCGCGCGCGGATGATCGGGCGCGGGACCTGGAGACTACCATGAAGCGAATTCTGCTCATCACCAGCGCCGTGGCGACTGTCTTCGCCGCCACCAACGCGTTGGCCATCAACGATACGGGCAAAGGCGCCGTCGCGGGCGCGGTGGGCGGCGCCGTGGTCGCCGGTCCGGTCGGCGCGGTGGTCGGCGGTGTCGGCGGCGCGGTGGTTGGCCATCACTATGGCAAACGGCACTACCGGAACTATCGCCACCATCATCACCACGCCGAACCCATGACCCAGAGCGATGCGCCGCACTGAGTCTCAGCGTTTCCGGAAACGCGCCGCTTCGGCGGCCAGATTGGTCGCCCAGGCGGCTGAGGGCTCAGACATATCGCCTTCTGGTTCAGCCTGAAACGGGACCCTTCCCGCCACGCCGCGAATGGCCAGCCATAGCGGCTGGCTGAAATAGGTTAGCACCCGCAGCGGGCGGCGCTTGCCGTCGGTGACATCCCATCCGGCCGCCTCGAACGCGGCCACCTGCTTGGCGATCGGTTTATATTCGATATCGTCCCAGTCGTCAGGGCGGGGTGTCGCCTCGGCTTCGTCCGGGGTCAGGTCGAACAGGGCCTTCGAACAGGCGTCGATGTCGGCGTCCGGTGGGCGGATTTCTCCGATTTCGGGCAACGGCTTGAGCACGGCGGCATGTTCCAGATTGGTGACGCCCGGCATGTCGATCAGCCGGCGAAGTGGCGGATTGCTAGTCATGTGGGCTGTTTATCGCTGTTCACCTTTGGCGCCGAGGGGGCATCATGTCATGACCCCACAACGCAGCGAAAGGACCTCCATGGCTGGCCTGAAGGACAAGCGCGGCTTCATCGACAAGGACCGCCTCGATCTCTCCGAGCGGCAAGCGGTCGAATACTGGACGAAGCGCTGGGGCGTAACCCGCGATCAACTGACCGCCGCCCATCGAAAGGTCGGCCGCCTAATCAAGGACATCGCCGCCGAATTGGGAAAGAAGCGGTGATCTAGCCGCGCGGCAGGTTCGAGGCGGTCCAGCCGCCGCCGAGGGCTTCGATCAGGTCGACCGTGGCGATCAGGCGTTGGGCCTCGATGCTTAGTTCGGCGTTGCGAGCATTGATGGCGGTAGTCTGGGCGATGACCACCGTGGTGTAGTCCACCCTACCCGCCGCGTATTGGTTGCGGGCGATGGTTTCCGCGGCGCCGGCCGAGTCGGCCGCCGCCTTTCGCATCGCCTGTTCCGCCGCCAGCACTCTCTGAGCGGTCAGGTTGTCTTCCACCTGACCGAACGCCTCCAGCACCGTCTGGCGATAGTTGGCAACCGCCTGGTCGTAGGCGGCCCGGGCTTGGCCGACCTTGGCGCGGCGCGCGCCGGCGTCGAACAGGGTCTCCGCCGCCGACGCGCCGACCGACCAGAAGCTGGTGGAGGCGCTGAACAGCTGGCCCAATTGGCTGGAAGCGTAGCCGCCTTGACCGGTGAGCGTCAGGGCCGGGAAATAGGCGGCCGTCTGGACGCCGATCTGGGCGCTGGCGGCGGCCGCCGCGCGCTCGGCCGAGGCAATATCAGGGCGCCGCTCAATCAGGGTGGAGGGCGTCGCCGTGGGGATGTCGGGCAGCTTCAGTGTCCAGGGCGAGGGGGCCAGGATCAGGGCGGCGGGCGCCTCTCCCGCCAAAATGGCGATGGCGTGTTCACTCCTGGCGCGCTGCTGTACGAGGTCCGTCAACTCCGCCTGGGACGATTGATATTGGCTTTGGGCGTTGAGGACGTCGCTCTTGCCCGCTACGCCGGCGTTGTATTTGTTCTGGGTGATGGTCAGCGTGCGGCCTAATGCGGTGGCGCTGGCCTCCAGCAGCCGTTTTTCCTCGTCATATTGGCGCAACTGGATGTAGTCGACCGCCATCTCCGTATGGGCCGACAGGCGGGCGCCCGCGAGGGTGGCCGCGCTGGCCTGGGCGCTGGCCCTGGCCTCCTGAATCGTCCGTCGAACCGAACCCCAGATATCCAGCGCCCAGCTTCCACCAATGCTGGGCTGGTAGGTCGTTAGGGTTCCCCGGCCGGAATTCGCGGCATTCGCCGAGGCGCCCAGGCTGATGGTCGGAAACAGCGCGGCCCGATCCTGCGCCACCAGGGCGTGAGCCTGGCGATAGGCCGCCTCGGCGCCGGCCAGGGTCTGGTTGGAGACGTTGACCTTCGCCTCAAGCTCGTTGAGCGTCGGATCGCCGAACACCGTCCACCAGTCCTTGCGGTCGGCGGCGTCGGAGGGGTTGGCCGGCGACCAACCCTCGGCCTCCTTGAAGGACGGCGACATCGGGGCCGTTGGGCGATGGTAGGTCGGCCCTACCATGCAGGCATTCAGGCCCGCGCCC
>JAYVYH010000392.1:0-6205 GCA_043784385.1 Caulobacteraceae bacterium
AACCCCCGCCTCTCGGCTACGTGATTTACGATTCCGCTTCGCGGAAAATAGTCCACGAACGCACGTTGAACAGGCCTGATCCCGCACCAGCCACCAAACCCAGGCCAAGACCCGTTCCGGCGCGCCGTCGATTATCGTTCTGGCGGTGTCAAGCTCGGTAACCGCGCAGCGCAAGAATTCTCGGCGCATCCCCTCGGCTGCCAAACGCCCTTAGCCACCGAGAGGGGCGTAAGTGGTTGAAGTGGCGCCGCGAGCTATAACGACGGCGTGGACGGCAACCCGAACTCAGATCAGTCCCGTAGCCATCGCCCAGATCAACCTCATCTGTGTAACGGCCGATGGTTTGACCAAAGCCCCGGGGCCCCTCCTGGCCAGGGTGGCGTGGGCAATGGAGGGAAAGGCGGCGAGACCTAACGTTCGGGCCGCGGCGCGGGCCGCGGGCAGGTCCGAGATGATGTGAGCGGTGAGCCCAGCCGCATCGGCCGAGCCGTGATCGCGTAACAGGTTCAGGCCCCAGAGTCGCCCAGCGGGGATCGCCGCGGCCGGCCGGCTGAGTGGATCAAGGATCCGTGCAGCCAAAGCGGCGGCGGAGCCACCGACATCGCCGGCCCAGGCCGCTGCTCCGGCGAGATCGAGTTTTGGTTTGTCGAGGACGGCGATTCGCGCGTCGATCATCGCCTCTAGCGGCGGCCTGGGCAGCCTATGCCTGCCAACAATATCTGCCAGAGCCTGGGCGACCGGATGACCGCGAACCGGCCTGCCCGAGTAGATCCCCTCAAGCACCTCGAGCCACCAGGTCAGCCGGATTTCCGCGACCAAAGGGTTCGAGGCGACCTTCGGCGCCCGCGTCAGTTCCAGATCATAAGCGTAGAGTGTGATCACATCCGCCCGTGCCGACGGGTCGGCGATGAAACGGCTGGAGAGCCAACGGCACGGGTCTCCGCGCCGCACGCCCTCTTCGATGCCCTCGTCCGGTTGGATCAGCTACCGTACAGGGTTTGATACATCGCCATCGAAGTCAGCATCGGTAGCGACAGCAGGGTGTTGGTTCGCGACGCCAGCATGGCGACACGCCCAGCCTTGGCTTTTTCTTCCGGGGTGCCGTCCTTGATGCCCAGGGCGACCTTTTGGTTCGGCCAGATGATGCCCCACACGTTGAGGAACATGATCAGGGCCAGATAGATGCTGATGCCCATCAGAGTATAGCCGCGATCGGGCGAACCGGCGCTGCCGTCATAGCCGCCGGCGAAGCCGAAGGTGAACACCTTGGCCATGTAGGTACTGCCATGCAGACCGGCGATGCCGAAGCCAGCGATCACCGTCATCAGCGCCGCCCAGCGGAACCAGAACAGCGCCTCGGGCGCGATATATTTAGAGATGGCGGGTTTCAGTTCAGCAGGAATGTCCGGCATTTTGCGGATCTGGACGAAGTTGAAATAATAGAGCAGTCCGATCCACAGGATGCCGAACACGACGTGCATCCAACGGAAGACGGCCTGCCAGAAGTTCCCGTCGATGCCATGCGCCTGGCCGAAGGCTATGATCATGATCAGCGCCAGCACGCCGCTCAGAATCATGGTGTTGCGAAAATTAGAAAGTAGCCCAGCCATAGTGTTTCCCCTTGGCGACCCCGCCCGTTGGTGCAAGCCATAGCCCTATTACGCCGGGGCGAAAAGTCAGAAGGCGATCAGGGCGACAGCTATCCGGCGGCCCTCGGAAACCAGCACGCCATAGGTCCGGGCCGCGGCTTCGCTGGACATAAACTCGAGCCCCAGGCCGGCTGCGCGCAGCGAATCGCGGATGCCCCTCGATGGCAGCGACTGAAACGCTCCGGTTCCCAGCAGTACGAACTCCGAGGCGACCGTGCCGGCGGCGATCACCGAGGCGAAATCCTCGGGCGTGAGCTCGGCCAGCGCGCGCGGACGCCAGAGCGACGGCTGGTCATCGAGCAAGAGCAGCGAGCCCGGACGCCAGACCCCGGAAACCCGAAACCCGCCGCCACCAAAGGCGTCGATGGACGGAGGCTGGCGCAACGGGACAGGCGGTCAGGGACGCGCGGGTTGCGGCGCGATCGGCTTGGCGGGCTCGTCCTCGGTCTTGGCGCCCCACAACAGGATGATCGGCGAAGCGACATAGATCGAAGAGTAGGTACCAATGACAATTCCGAACAACAGTACGATCGACAGCGGCCGCAGCGATTCACCGCCAAACACTGCTAGGCCGGACAGCGCCAGCAAAGCAGTCAGGCCGGTGATCACGGTCCGCGTCAGGGTCTCGTTGACCGACAGATCGATCAGTTCGCGAAGTGGCATACGTTTGTATTTCCTGCGATTTTCGCGCAAGCGGTCGAACACTACGACCGTGTCATTCATCGAATAGCCGATGATGGTCAGAAGGGCGGCGACTATGTTGAGGCTGAATTCCAGGCGCAGCAACAGTACCAGGCCGAACGACAGGATCACGTCGTGAAACAGGGCCACCACGGCGCCGAGGCCGAACTGCAGCTCGAACCGGAACCAGATATATAGCAGCATCAGGCCGATCGCCGCCAACAGAGCGCCGACCCCCTTGATCTTCAATTCGTCGGACACCTCGGGACCCACGACGTCGGTGCGCGAATAGGTGACCTGACCTAGGGCCTGGCTGACCGCCGTTCTCACACGGGTGACGGTGGCGGCGGGGTTGGCGCCTGGCGGCGTCTGAAAGCGGACGATCGCATCGTTGGGCTTGCCGAAGGTCTGAACCTGAACGTCGCCCAGATGCAGTTCGTTGAGCACACCGCGCACCTTGCCCAGATTGACCGGGACGGCGCCGGTGTTGAGTTCGAGCACCGTCCCGCCCTTGAACTCGATGCCAAGGTTCAGGCCGGGATAGAAAAACCCCACCACGGTAGCGATCACCGCGATAACCGAAAGCGTGGCCGCCAGGCGGGCGAAGGCCACGAAACCGAAATGGGTCTTCGTCGGGAGCAGTTTGATCAGGGGCCACATGCTGGAAATCCCTAGACTATCGGCAAGGTCTTGGACCGGAAGGCCCGGAACCACCAGCCGATCAGCACCTGGGTGATCAGCACGGCCGTAAACACGGAGGTAACCACGCCAATGAACAGGGTGAGCGCGAAGCCCTTGACCGGCCCCGACCCGAACTGGAACATGATGATAGCCGCCACCAATGTGGTGACGTTGGCGTCGATGATGGTGGTCAGGGCGCGGCTGAATCCGGCGTCGGCCGCGCTCATAGCCGGGCGTCCCGCGCGGACTTCATCGCGCATGCGCTCATAGATCAACACATTGGCGTCGACCGCGACGGCCAAGGTCAGCACCAAGCCGGCAATCCCCGGGAGGGTGAGGGTCGCCTGAGTCAGGCTCATCGCGCCGACGATCATCAAGCCGTTGACGATCAGCGCCACAGCCGCGAACATGCCGAACAGCCCATAGCTGAGAATGATGAAAGCGAAGATCAAGGTCGCGCCGACAATGATCGAGGTGGTTCCGGCCTTGACCGCGTCGGCCCCAAGCTGCGCGCCAACGGTGTTCTGCTGAACCGGATTGAGCGGGGCCGGCAAGGCGCCGGTCTTGAGCAGCAGGGCCAGATCGTGGGCCGATTCCTCGGTGAAGCGGCCGGTGATGATGCCGCTGCCGCCGGTGATGGCGCTGTTGATGCGCGGGGCGGAGATCACCCGCTTGTCCAGCACGATAGCGAAGGGCTTGCCGATGTTCTGAGTTGTCACCTGGGCGAATCGCTGGGTGCCCTGAGCATTGAAACTGAAGCCGACGGCCGGCGCGTTGCTCTCGTCGCGGCTGGCGCTAGCACTGGTGAGCATCTCGCCTGTGACCACCGAGCGCTTCTTGACCACATAGGTAGTAGAAAATCCGTCATCGCTAAGCAGGACCTCGTCATCGGGGGGAACCCGCGCGGCGGCGATATCTTCCGGTGAGACGTCCGAATCCACCATCTGGAACGACAGCTTGGCGGTCTTGCCGATCACCGCCTTGAGTTTCTCGGGGTCGCTCTCGCCCGGGGCCTCGACGACGATCCGGTTGGCGCCCTGCTGAGTAATGACTGGTTCCCGAGTACCCAGGGCGTCGATGCGCTTGCGGATAATTTCGATCGAACGCGTCACCGCGTCGATGGCGGCGGCGTTGGCTGCCTGGGGAACGAAGCTGACGTGGATATGCTGGTCGGGCGTGGTCTGGACGGTGACGTCCCGTCCGCCGGTCATGAGGCGTTCACCGACCCCATCGCTCAACAATTTATAGGCAGTGGAAACCTTGGTGGGATCGGCAATCCGCAAATCGATGGTGTCGCCGGAAACCCCGAGGCCAGTGAACTCAATCTGATCGGCGCGCAGCTTTGTGCGTACGTCTTCCGTCAGATTGGTCAGACGCTCCTTGCGCAGCGCGACGGTGTCGACCTCCAGCAGAAGGAACGATCCGCCCTGCAAATCCAGGCCGAGGTTCAGTCTCTGGTGCGGCGCCCAAGACGGCAGCACGCCACTCGGCACGAGATTGGGCAGAGTGAAGATCAGGCCGAACAACGCCGAGGCGAGGACCAGCACGATCTTCCATCGACTGAGAGCGAGCATGACGGCGCCTTCAGGCCGTTATCAGGACTTGGCGTCGTTGGCCGGGGCCGGCTCGCCGCGGGTGCGAACCTCGGCGATCATCGACTTCACAACCTTGACCGTGACGTTCTGGGCGATCTCCAGGCCAACTTCCTGGTCTTCGACGCGGACGACCTTGCCGATCAGGCCGCTGGAGAGGACGATCGTGTCGCCGCGTTTTACGGAGGCGATCCGGGCGGCGTGCTGCTTGGCCCGCGCCTGCTGGGGGCGCAGGATCATCACATAGAAAAGCACCACGATCGCCACGAGAGGCAGCAGTTGTCCGGCTGGTCCGCCAAGAAATCCCATCAGACCGTCCGCGGGAGCCGCGGCGATGCCAGTGATCAAGGCCAGGGTCAGATGCATTTTCGCTCCAAGAAATACCGAGGCGAACAGCCCCCGGCCAAAAGTCGCGGGAAGCTATGCGGTCACAACCCCTTTTGCAATCGGGGCCCGGTCGATAGGGACAGCCATGGATGACGATATAGCCGCCTCGCTTCGCAGGATCGCCGCCGCGTTGGAGCGGTTGGCGCCCCCCCCATCCGCCCCGCCCGCCTTCGAAGGCGCCAGGATCTATCGTCACGACGCCCACACGGGCGACTACAGGCCCGCGCCCGATTTCGCCCTGCCGCTGGACCTGCTGGTGGGCGTGGAACGGCAGAAGGCCAAGCTGATCGAGACCCTGTCGTGGTTCGCCAGCGGAGCACCGTCGAACCACGTTCTGCTGTGGGGCGTGCGCGGGGCAGGCAAGAGTTCGCTGGCCAAAGCCGTGTTCATGGATGTCGCCAGGGATGCGCCGAATCTGCGTCTGGTCGAGGTCGACAGCGACGCCGTCACCGCCCTACCCGGCGTTTTCGACCTGTTCAGGGGGCGGCCCGAGCGCTTCATCGTGCTCTGCGACGACCTGTCGTTCGAGGAAGGCGCCGCCGCGGCCAAGGCGCTGAAATCGGCGCTGGAAGGCGGCGTGGCCGGACCGCCTGAGAATGTGCTGTTCCTGGCGACCTCGAACCGGCGCCACCTTATGCCCAGGGCACACGGCGAGACGGCCGGGCCAGTGGCGACGGCCGAGGACACCGAGGAAGAAGTCAGCGTCTCTGACCGATTCGGCGCCTGGATCGGCTTTGGCCCCATGGACCAGACCGCCTATCTGACGGCGGTGCGCGGCTATGCCGAACGGTTCGACCTAATGACACCTGACTTGGAGCGACGCGCTCTGCAGTGGTCTCGATTGCGCGGCGCGCGCTCGGGCCGGGTAGCCTGGCAGTTCACCCGCGACCTGGCCGGCGAACTGGGCAAAACCCTGCCGCTTTGATCTATTTGGGCAGGACCAGTTGCGGGTCGATCGGCCGGGCCTTGTCGGCGGGTGTCGGGGCGTAGCGAACCTCGAAATGCAGCTGCGGCTCGGATACGCCGCCGCTCTGCCCGACCTGACCGATCTCTTGGCCCTGGGCGACGCTCTGGCGCATCTTCACACTGACCTTGTCCAAGTGCGCATAGGCGGTGACCCAGCCGTTGGCGTGCTTGATCAGCACGAGGTTGCCGAAGCCCGGCACCTGATCGCCGGCGTAGACCACGTCGCCGGCCGCGGCGGCATGAACGACC
>JAYVYH010000393.1:0-2819 GCA_043784385.1 Caulobacteraceae bacterium
TCCGACATCAGGCCGCGAACCAAAGCTGCTCTCCTCAAAGAGCAGCCTTGAATCAGCGATCACGTGATTTGGGAATCCAATTCGTCAACACAACCTAGCACTCCAGAGCGGGGAAGAACTTCGGTAGAGCATATCATGTTCCCCCTTCTCCGATGGATTAGATCGTTCGGCTTGAAAACGGTCTGGCGGGTCTTTCCTGCGTTGTTGGGCGCGGTGGTGGCCTCCCCCTCCGCGACGGCAGAAACCCAGCTCCAGCTGGCGCAGCGTCACATCGCGCATGTAATTGTTATCATGCAGGAAAATAGATCGTTCGACAACTATTTCGGCGCGTTCCCGGGGCCCGATGGCATTCCCGCCGGCCTGTGTCTGCCAATCAGGCCAGGCTTCCCGCAAGCTGGTTGCGCGGCGCCGTTCCACAATACGGCCCTGATCAACGCCGGTGGTCCGCATACCGACGGAGACTACGTCGCCGACTACGACGCAGGCGCAATGGACGGGCTTATCTATCGACAGAAGGTCGGCGGCGCACCCGGATGCTATATCCCAACCTCTCCGGCCTGTGTCACCGAAAAGAAGGGTGTCGCCACGCATGACGTTGTTGGCTATCACACGGCGGCGGAAATTCCCAATTACTGGACCTACGCCTCGAAATTCGTTCTTGCTGATCATCTTTTTGAATCAGTGGCGAACTATAGCTTTCCGTCGTACCTTGCGATGGTATCGGGCTGGTTTGCAGCCTGTAAGAACGCCGATCCACTAAGCTGCGCGCCAGTCGAGGCGATCGCCGTGAATCGCCCGGCCCGGGGGCCGCTAGCCTGGACCTACCTTCCATTTTTGTTGTATTGCGCGAACGTAAGCTGGGTCTATTATCTGGGCGAGGGCGACGAGCCTGACTGTGAAAGCGGAGAGATGACCTGCGATCGAGCCATTCAGACCACTAATGTGCCCAGCATTTGGAACTCGATACCGGCATTCACCCTGTTCGAGGCCCAAGTTAAGGCGAACCCACAATACAAATCTCATGTCACGCGGTTCAACAGTTTCCTGCTTGCCGTCGAGAACCATACCTTGCCGTCGGTCTCCTGGATCGTTCCTGGGGGCGCCGTCAGCGAGCATCCGCCGGGAAGTGTCGCAACGGGAATGAATTATGTAACGACAATCGTTAACGCGATCGCTCAATCCCGCTACGCCAACGACACGGCGATCATTTTGAGCTGGGACGACTGG
The DNA here is from genome assembly GCA_043784385.1 of Caulobacteraceae bacterium. Classification (GTDB taxonomy): domain Bacteria; phylum Pseudomonadota; class Alphaproteobacteria; order Caulobacterales; family Caulobacteraceae; genus Acaudatibacter. The sequence continues at coordinate 1,228 of JAYVYH010000393.1, forward strand.
GGTGGTTTCTATGATCATGTCCCCCCGCCGACATCCTACGACATCCCAGGTAAGCAATTGGTCTATGGCTGGGGGTTCCGCGTGCCAGGCATCGTGATCTCGGCCTGGGCCAGCCCAGGCAAGGTGGATCACCAGTATCTCAGCTTCGATAATTTTAACCGCTTCACCGAGGACCTATTTTTGAAGAGCCAGCGTCTGGACCCGAGTACCGATGGACGTTCCGACAACCGGCCCTTTGTGTCCGAGGCTATCGCGCAGGTCACCGACCCCACTACTAAGGCGGTGTATCCGGTAGGCGATCTCCTGAACGATTTCGACTTCACCCAGCCCCCCAACCCCATACCCGTCCTCCCCGTTGCGCCATGAGAGACTCGCAAGCCAACGCGAAGCCCAAGGTCAGAAGGCTTCGCGAGCGTCTATCGCGAGGACGGGCTCTAATACTCACGGCGCTGGGGCGTCAGGAGGGCTTTTTCATCCAGTATCCCTATACCCGGAGTCACCAGCCAGTCGGCGAACCCTACCCGGAGGTGGCAGCGCTCTGCGAGGCCGCGCCCTGGCGGGAGTTCCTTAGCGAAATGGCTCAGCATCGGGGGGTGTTCAAGACCTTCACCGGATCAACAGGCCCTCGGCTGGGCGGCGGGATGTTTCCGGCGATAGATGGGATGTCGACCTATGCAGCGGTCCGCAAATTCAAGCCCAAGCGCATCGTCGAAATTGGTTCGGGTGATTCTACTTACTTCTTGGCGGCTGGTGTCAAAGACAACGGTAGCGGCCAGATCACCTGCATTGATCCCAAGCCGCGCCGCAGGATCACTGATCTCGATGTTGTTTTCAAGGCTCGGCTGATGGACACAAGCGACGCCATGCTGGCCGCGTCGCTAGAATCTGGCGACATTCTATTCATCGACAGCAGCCACATCATGCTGCCGGGCATGGACGTTGACATTCAGTTCAACCGGCTGTTCCCACGGTTGGCGACTGGCGTGCTCGTGCACGTCCACGACGTGTTCCTCCCGGACGACTACCCGGCCCACTGGCGGGTGCGGAACTACTCCGAGCAGAACGCACTCATCGGCTGGCTGATTAGCGGTTACTTCGAAATCGTATGGCCGAGCCAGTACATGATAACTCGACATTCCGATTCTCTAGCCATGGCGATTCGCGGTTTCGGCAATCTGACAACCGGCGGCAGCTTGTGGCTGCGTAAGACCTAGAGACGGATAGGGTTTGTCGCGTGGCGGCATTGATGTTGCCAGCGCGAGGGGCTGGGTCGTCTATATCAAAAAATCTCCACCCCGACTCTTGGTGGGTGAAGTGGTCGTTCTGGACAACTCTCAATAGCCACAAGGGTGAAGCTGCACACCCTGCCGTCAGAGCAAGAGGCGCGCATCCCACCTTCTGCCGCCCTGCGATATCGACCTAAATCCCCTTGAACAGTTCTTCGTCAAGCTCAAACACCTGATGGGAGCGGCCCAGCCTCAGAAACTTCGGCTAGGCTCTCGCCTAAACACGTCGCGTCTAGAACGTTCGGGGGGTGGTTGATCCGGCTGCTGCCACCGTCTTGTCCGCGGTCGCCGCATCCGGTATGCCGA
>JAYVYH010000394.1:0-2992 GCA_043784385.1 Caulobacteraceae bacterium
CAGCCAGCATGTGGTCGATGCGCTCTATCGGGCGCTGGGCGTGATGGCCGACAGCCAGGGAACCATGAACAATTTCACCTTCGGCGACGCCGACCGCCAATACTATGAGACGATCTGCGGCGGCGCCGGAGCCACGGCGCGAGCAGCGGGGGCCAGGGCGGTCCACACCCATATGACCAACTCCCGTTTGACCGATCCTGAAGTCCTCGAGCGGCGGTTTCCGGTGCGGCTGGAGAACTTCGCCGTGCGGCGCGGTTCGGGCGGGGTTGGAGTCCATCGGGGTGGCGACGGCGTGGTCAGAAGATTACGCTTCCTGAGCCCCATGACGGCGAACCTGCTCTCCACCCGCAGAACCCATGCGCCGGAAGGCTTGGCGGGCGGCGGCGACGCCCTGCCCGGCGCCCAGCGGCTGATCCACGTCGATGGTTCATCCGAGGCCCTGCCCGGCTGCTTCTCGGTAGAGGTAAAAGCCGGCGAAGCGATCGAGATCGAGACACCCGGCGGCGGTGGATTCGGCGGAGGCTATTCCGCCGCCTGAAGCATGGGTTGGGACGCGGCCTTCGCGGTTGGGGCGGCTTTGCTGAAGATTAAGGCGCCGTCCTCGATCGCGCCGCGGCGGATCATCTGTTTGTCGCGCTGGTAGTCCTGGGCGTTCAGCCACGGTTCGCGGTCGCCCTGTTTGGGGAACCGGTGCAGTTCGCGTTGCATGTAGCCGGCCGAGAAGCCGTCGATGAATGGGCGCTCCGGCATCGCCTTGTCGGCCGCGCTCAAGGTGGGGGTGACCTGCGTGGTTCCGGTCTTGTCCATATGGTTGACCAGCCGGCAGACGAACTCGCAGTTGAGGTCGGCCCGCAGCGTCCACGAGGCGTTGATATAGCCGAACGTATTGAGCAGGTTCGGCACGCCCGAGAGCATCATGCCCTTGTAGGTCCAGGTCTGGGCGAAATCGATTGGCGCGCCGTCCTTGCTGAACGCCACCCCGCCCATGATCTCCATGTTCAGGCCGGTGGCGGTGACGACTATATCGGCCGAAAGCTCCTGGCCGGACTTCAGCTTGATCCCGGTCTCGGTAAAGGTGTCGATCTGGTCGGTGACCACCGAGGCTTGGCCGGACTTGATGGCGGCGAACAAGTCGCCGTTGGGAACCAGGCACAGCCGCTGATCCCACGGATTGTAGCGCGGCGTGAAATGGGTCTCGACGTCGTAGTCGGGGCCTAGCTGGGCGCGGACGCCCGACAGCATAAGAGCCTTGATCTTGTCGGGCTTGGAGCGAGTCTGCCGATAGAAATAGCCGCCCATGGTGACGTTCTTCCAGCGGGTCAAACGATAGGCCAGCTTGTCCGGTAGGAACTTGCGCAACGTATTGGCGATGGCGTCCTCCGCCGGGCGCGACACCACATAGGTGGGCGAGCGCTGGAGCATGGTGACGTGGGCGGCCTTGTCGGCCATGGCCGGGATCAGGGTCATGGCGGTGGCGCCCGAACCGATCACGACCACCGACTTGCCGGCATAGTCGAGATCTTCCGGCCATTTCTGGGGATGGATCAGCCGGCCCTTGTAGGTTTCGACGCCGGGGAATGGGGGCGTGAAGCCGCCCTTGTAGCTATAGTAACCAGCGCACATGAACAGGAAGTTGCAGCTGTAGGTGGCGGTCTCGCCCGTATCCTTGAGGTCGGCGGTGACGGTCCAGGTGGAGGTGGCGCTGTCCCAGGCGGCGGCCTTGACCATGTGATCGTAGCGGATGGCTTTATCGACGCCGTATTGCCTCGCGGTCTCGTTGACATATTTCAGGATCGAGGGACCATCGGCGATCGACTTGGCCTCGCGCCACGGTTTGAAGCTGTAGCCGAGGGTATGCATATCGCTGTCGGAGCGGATGCCGGGGTAGCGGAACAGGTCCCAGGTGCCGCCCATCGACGGTCGGCCCTCCAGGATCGCATAGGTCTTTTTCGGACAATTTTCATGCAGGTGGACCCCGGCGCCCACGCCCGACAGGCCGGCGCCAATTATCAAAACGTCGAAATGTTGCACTGTCATATTTGTTCCCTAGGACTGATAACCCTGCAACCCTATTGTCGCCGACAATGCAAGCGGCGTGCTATCAGACCGGGATCGACAAAATCCGGGAAACGCCCTTGCCAGCAGCCGTCATCGCCGCCGCCACCGGCCTCTACACACCGCCGCAATCGGTATCGAACGCCGAACTGGTCACCGCCTTCAACGCCTATGTGGCCCTGTTCAATGAACAGCACGCCGGCGCCATAGTGGCGGGCGAGATCGCGGCCCTGACGCCCTCTTCCGAGGCGTTCATCGAGAAGGCCTCGGGCATCAAGTCGCGCTATGTGGTGGACAAAGCCGGGGTGATTGATCCGCGCGTGATGCGCCCGAGCATACCCGAACGACCCAACGACCAGATCTCGATCATGGCCGAGATCGGCGTGGCGGCGGCGCGCCAGGCGATCGATCGGTGGGGCAAAGGAGCCCACAAAATCGGCGCGGTGATCTGCGCGGCGTCCAACATGCAGCGCGCCTATCCGGCCATCGCCATCGAGATTCAGCAAGCGCTGGGGATCGACGGCTTCGGCTTCGATATGAACGTGGCCTGCTCCTCGGCCACCTTCGGGATCAAGACCGCCGCCGACTATATCGCCGCCGGCGACGCGCGGGCGGTGCTGGTGGTCAACCCGGAGATCACCTCCGGCCACCTGAATTTCCGCGACCGGGACAGCCATTTCATCTTTGGCGACGTGGCCACGGCGGTGGTGGTCGAGGCAACGGATGAGGCGACAAGCGGCTGGGACATTATCGGCACACGGCTCAAGACCCAGTTTTCCAACAATATCCGCAGCCAGTGCCGCAGTATTACCGTGGTAATGGCATTTCACCTTTCCGCCGATGGCCACAAAACAGCCCCTACCGCCGCCGCCCCTACAAGCGCGAGATACCCCGGATTTTCGAAAACATTCCGTAAAATAACAGACGGCGTAATGGT
>JAYVYH010000395.1:0-11789 GCA_043784385.1 Caulobacteraceae bacterium
CAACATCGTCTCCCCCAGCCTGACGGTGACCGAGATGGGCAAGCGCCTGAGCCGCGCCACCTCCGGCGTCGCCGACATCCACGAACTCGACGCCCGCTCACCGTTCGGCCGGGTCAGCACACCGGAGGACGTGGCGGCGGTGGTGACATTCCTGGTGTCGTCGGCCAATCCGTATGTGAATGGTCAGAAGGTGAATGTGAACGGGGGAGGGTAGGGTGGCGCCTGTCGTCAACCGCGTCGCTCGAATACCTACCAGCCACGACCGCGTGGTCGGCGGCTATCTTTCCGCCGACGAGCTGGCGCACTACGAGCGTCTGAAAGCTCGGGAGCGAAAAACCTACAGGGCCGAAGAGTCGCCCAACCGGTTGGGCGCCACGATTGAGGCGGCTGAATATGGCGTCGCGCCTGAATGACTTTCCGGCCCCCCGGTGCCACCGGAGGACGACAACTCCATCCCGATTTCGCCCAAAGTATCGCGCCCACTACACCAGGGCATCGTTCCGATCCTGAGCGCCATGCCAGACGCGGAGAATCTGAACCTCCTCGGCGAGGACCCGATAGACGATCACATAAGGCCAGACGGTCGTGATCTCGCGGGTGCCAGCGACGCGTCCGAGGCGATTGCGGTGCGGGAAATCCGCCAGGCTCAAACAGGCGGCGAGGGGCTTGCGACCGATCGCCCGCGCGGCGGCCGGGCTGTCGCCCTCAATGTAAAGTCGTATATTCGAAAGGTCGGCCTTGGCTGGATCGGTGATCCGAACCTTCATTTAGGCATGGGTAGCTCGTTCACGGTCCCCCAGGACGCCAGCCATTCGGCGACGGGCTCGAAGGGAGCCAGCCGCGCCGCGTCTGCGGCTGCGATGCCTTCGCGGATAGCCGCTTGAAAGGCTGATTGGACCTCGGGCTGTATCTCATGGAAGGAGGCGGGCTTGTTCATCCGCTAACCATAGCCCCGAAACGCGGCAAGGGGGAAGCCGCCGTATCTAGGGTGACCGACCGCCCATACATGGATGCGAATTAAGCTGCCCCGCGGGAGAATTGCGATGACGCCGCATCTAATTGAGAAGTTCTCTGGCCACTGGACTGCACCCCTTGGGCGAGACACGAAAAATAGGACCAGTTCTCGATGAGGAGAACCGATGCCCAATGAGTGCAGTCCACGCCACGCCAAGCGCCAGGTTTCCCGGCGATCGAACTCGTGATTCGGCAGGACGTCCCCTTCGCCCTTGATGCGCCGCCTTCTCCCACGGCGCGGCGCAGTCGTTTGCTGATTTCGGGCAGGGCTACACGCCGATCAGCCCGACCACCGAGGCGAGCGTCGGTTCGAGCTACACCGTCCACGACGGCGACACCCTGCAGTCGATCGCCGGCGCGCTCTGGGGGGATTCCAGCCTCTGGTATGTGATCGCCGACGCCAACGGCCTGAAGGGGACCGAATCGCTGACGCCGGGGACCAGCCTGGCCATCCCGGCCAAGGCTGCCAACATCCACGACGCCAGTTCGACCACTCGACAAGTCGGAAGGGCATTCCCTTCGCCGTAGCGGCATGGCGGAGCATCGAAAGCGGCGCGTGGCTGGGACATCCCCGAATTGACATTGACCGGAAAATTTAACATATTGCAATAAATCTGACGTTCTTTCTCATCGTCGAACACATGCCGACCCTTTGGGGTCAGCGCGTTTCTCGCAATATGACGCCCACGAACTCGCGAGGGTGCGGTCGATGCGCGCTGTGCGTCACATCGGCCATCCATGATCGGAGTCGGGCGGCTGGGGTAGCGAGTAGCGAGAGGGATACAAGTTAAAACAAAGACGTAGATGTAAATTGGCTGGCCAAAACAGGCCATCCAAAGGCCAGCGATCTCCCATGGCCCGTCTCGGTCGGCGGTGTTTCCAGGCTTCGCTCATCACGTCACTCAGCGCGGCGACGGTCGCCTCGGACACCGTATCAACCGTCGATTAACGGTGGTTTCCGCTGTTTTCGCAAAGTTTTGGGCCGGGAAAGGGCCGCAGCGACCCGCCGCCCATACATGGACGCGAATTAAGCTGCTCCGCGTGAAGCCACACGCTAGCCTCTGCTGGAAGTTGGGCAGAGGGAAGCAGAAAATGCGCGGTTCAATAGTAGTGGCGCTGGCCGGATTGGCGACAATCGGGGCTGTCGCCGCGTCGGCGACGCCCAATCTTGAGATCAAGCAAGCCGCGGCGCGGGTGACGATCATTCCCGAGGCCCGCGGCGATATTGTCGTCACGGTCACCAAGGTCAATTCCCGTCTTCCACTCAAGATCACCCGCATGGGCGAAAGCGTGGAGATTGATGGCGATCTTGGCTGGCGTTCGCCCAATTGCCACACCCTGTTTGGCCACCCCGGCGTGTCGGTCTGGGGCGCTGGTGACTTCAAGTATGAAGACCTGCCGCAGGTGGTCGTGCATATGCCCAGGAACGCCAGGGTCGGCGCCGGCGGCGCGGTGTTTGGTGCGATCGGTCCCGGCGACAGCGTCGATCTGGCCAACAGCGGTTGCGGCGACTGGACGGTGGCAGATCAGACCGGTCCGCTGCATGTCCATGTTTCCGGGTCGGGAGATGTGCGTGCCGGTTCGGTCGGGGCGGCCGACGTCAGCGTGTCGGGTTCGGGTGATATGAATCTTCAGGCAACGCGCGGCGGCCTCGTCACCGGCATCGCCGGGTCGGGCGATGTCACGGCCGCTTCGGTCACCGGCCCTCTATACGCCCACGTCTCGGGCTCGGGCGATGTGCGGGTGCATGGCGGCGCGGTGACCGACATGGATGTGTCGGTGGCCGGTTCGGGCGACATCCGCTTCGGCGGCGTCGCCCAGTCGCTCAACGCGCGGATCGCCGGCTCGGGCGATGTCAGCGTGGCCAATGTCACTGGCATGATCACCAAGCATGTCGCCGGCTCCGGTGACGTGAGCGTGGGCCGCTGACCGCCTGCCGCCTCGGCTTAGCCCTTGGCGAAATTGGCGATGTCGCTGGCGGTGTCGCGGCTGATGTCGGGGCAGCAGACCGGGAAGATCTCGGTGCCGTGGATGGTGCCCATCACCTGGCGGCAGCGGGCGGCAACCCCGCTGGTCAGCAGTAGGCGATAAAAGCCCACGCCCTCGTCGCGCAGGGGATCGCACTCGTTGACGCTGATCACCACCCGCGGCAGGCCCTTGACGTCTTCCGCGGTCGCGAAACCGGGCCAGGCCAGTGGGTTTTTGGCGTTGAAGGCCTTGATGCCATAGCCCATGGCGCCGCGATTGTTGTGCAGCTCCAGCAGGATGCCGTTGTTCTCGGTGGACGATGGGTTCTGGGGCAGGGGCCATTGGCCGGCGATATAGGGGCACAGCGCATACAGGCCCTTGATCAGGCCGATGTCGCCGTCCTGTTTCAGCTTCAGGCCGGTGGCCAGGGTCAGGTTGCCGCCGCCGCTCTCGCCGGCGACGATGATCCGCGAGGGATCGACGCCCAGCGCCGCGGCGTTGGCGTGCACCCATCGGAGGCCCGAGACACAGTCGTTGAGCCCGGCTGGGAACGGCGCCACTTCGGGAGCCGAGGAGGGGCGCAATGCGTTGCGGAAGTCCACCATGGCCACCGCCACGCCCTGGGCGGCGATGATCCGGCCCCAGGCTTTGTAGTTGCCGTCGTAGCAGGACATCACCGTCATGCCGCCGCCGTGGATGTAGTAAACGCAGGGCACGGTCTCGGCGGTGTCCGGACGGATGAACTGGATATTGATGGTGTTGCCGTCGGGCGACGAGACGAAGGTCTCGGTGCGGGTGGTCAGGCCGGCCGAAGACGCCACATACTCGTTGTCCAGCGCGTCTAGCATCGCCTTCAAGGCGCCGGCGGCTGCCTTGCCCTGGGGCGTTTCCTCGAAGGCCAGCATTTCCTCGCGGTTGGCGACATCGCCGGAGGCCGTCAGCTCCATCGCGCCGAACATCGCCTTGATGCGCGGGTCGATCCGGGGGTCTTCGACGAGCTTGTTGGCCATGGCGTTTCCTTGAGGCTTCGGTTTGACGGCTATCTAGCGTCTGGCTGGAGGCGCGGTCTAGAACTTGACCTTGATCTCGCCGCCCATCTGCCGTGGCGCGCCCCAGGTGACATAGCGCGTGCCGATGCTGGTCGAGTCGCCCTGCGCCTGGATATAGGCTTGGCCCGCCAGGTTGGTGACATAGAGCCGGGCTGAGTATTTCTCGTTGGGGCTGTCCCAGATGAAGTTTAGATTGACCAGACCGTAAGGCGCCTGGGAATCGAGGAGGTTGTTGAATTCCCGGAAGTAGGTGCGCGACCTGACGCTGGCGTCGAAACGGGCGGTCAGCCGGCCGAAGCTCAAGGGGTCGGTGCGATAGGCGATCCCCAGGTTGCCGGACGTCCTGGGGGAATTGTTCAGCAGGTTGCCGTTCAGGTTCTGCAGGCCAAGCTGTGGGTTGAGGCCGTCGGTGTTGTGGAAGTCAGAGTAGGTCGCGTCGATATAGGAGGCGTTGAGGTTGACCGTCCAATGCTGGTCGGGCCTCCAGGCGGTCTCCAGTTCAACGCCCTTGATCTCAGCCGCCCCGGCGTTGGTGACGTTCAGGGAGAGCCCGACGATCTGGCTGACCTGGAAGTTGGTGTAGTTGTAGTAGAAAGCCGACACATTGAACGTCACGGCGTTGTCGAACAGTCGGCTCTTGAAGCCGCCCTCATAGGCGGTGATCTTCTCCGGCTTGAAGTCGTCCATGCAGGAATAGATGTTGGCGCCGCCAGCCTTGAAGCCCTTGGAATAGGTGAAATAGACGTTCATCGCCGAGTTGATGTCGTACTGCAGACCGGCCCTGGGCGTGAAGGAATCATACTTGAGCTTGTCGGTTTCCTGCGGGCAGAAATCCGCCAGATGCACCTTGGCGCCGCCGATCAGCAGGCCGAATGAATTGCCATAGACGGCCGTCTGGTCATCCTCCGAATAGCGAGCGCCGACGATAAGTTTGAGCTTGTCGGTAAGGTGATAGGTGGCGTCGGCGAAGCCGGCATAGGACGTGGTGTCATAGCGGGGCTGTTTGAAATCCAGATAGCTGCCCGGCGGGAGCCCCGAGAGACCCATGGAGAAGTTGTAGAACAGGCTGCTGAAGCTGTTCTCACTTAGGAAGAAGCCCCCGACGACCCAGTCCAGGCGATTCCAGTGGCCGCTGAGATCGAATTCCTGGGTCAGCGCCTGATCGTTGAAGCGGCCCCGGTAAGGCGCGACGCTGAGGTTGGAGCCGTCGCCGTCGTTGGCATAGGTGTAGAGATAGTTCTGGAATGCGGTGATCGACTTCAGCTCGCCGAACGGCAGGCGCCAGGTGAACGTGCCGCTGATCGACTGATAGTCACGATTGCCGGTGATCGGGTCGTTGGCGTCGGTCCGCCAGGGCGTGCTGATGAACGTCGCCTTGGCCAGAAAGGGATTGATGGCCAGCGCCCCGGCGGTGGGTGAGCTGTAGTTGGTCAGATATTGCCACGGCCCGGTGCTGTGGACCATTTCGACGCCCAGATCGAAGGTCAGGTTCGAGGTGACGTCGGCCGCCAGCCGGAATCGGCCCGACAGGGTCTTACCCTTGTCCAGGTCCTCGCCGCCCGGAAGGATGTTCTTCACGAAACCGCTCTCGCGGTCGCGATAGTCGACCACCAGACGGGTTCTCACCCGCTCGCCCAGGGGCAGGTTCAGCACGCCCTGAAGATGATATTCGTCGTATTCGGCATAGCCGGCCAGCAGGGAGCCCTCTAACCGGTTGGTCGGCGCATTGGTGATGAAGTTCACCGCGCCGCCGGTGGCGTTGCGGCCATAGAGCGTGCCTTGCGGGCCACGCAACACTTCGACCCGCTGCAGGTCGATCTGGCTTAGGTCTACCGTCGTGGTCTGGGTCTGATAGACGCCATCGACATTGACCGCCACGCCCGAGGTGCCCGAGGTGCCCACGGTGGTCGCGCCCACGCCGCGGATGGTGATGCCGGTCGAGCCGGTAAGCGTGCCGGAGTGGAAGCTCGGCACCGCGAATTGCAGGTCGTTGACGCCGCCGATCCCGCGCTGCTCCAGCATCGCGCCCGACAGCGCGGTGATGGCAGCGGGAATCGCCTGGACCGATTCCGAACGCTTCTGGGCCGTCACCACCACCTCGCCGATTTCCGCGGGGCCTGCCCTGGCGCTGGCGGCTTCGGCCGCGAAGACGGGCGCCGCCGACAACAGCCCGACCAAGCTGGCGGATGCGCAAAGCAACCCTCTGAACGATTGAGTCATGGCATTCCCCTGGCGCGGCATTTTGCGGCCGCTAGATAATTGACATCTGAGTGCTTCGTTGCATCAAAGCGTGAATTGAAGTCAAGTGGCCGCCGTGATGATCGCCCATTGATGAACCAGCCCGCGTCAACTGCCCGAACGGCCGCCGGGTCGATGCGCGAGCTGATCCTCGCCGAAGCCGCCAGAGCGTTGAATCGGCGCGGTGTGATCGATACCGGACTGTCGGACATCGCCGGGGCCGTCGGCGTGACGCGCGCGGCGCTTTACTACTACTTCGCCAACCAGGAAGACCTTGTTTTTCAGTCCTATAGCCACAGCTGCGAAGTGTTGAGCCGCCAGCTATCCGACGCGGCTGCGTCCGGCGGCGACGCGCTGTCGATCATCTCAAGGTTCATCGACGGGGCCACCGACCCGGAGGCGCCTGAAACGGCCACCCTCTGCGAGGTGGCCTGCCTGGGTCCGGAAAAGCGCGAAGCGATCGCCGGACTCTACGAGGGCGTGGTCGCGAAGCTGGGCGATATCATCGCACGCGGCGCCGAGCGGGGCGAGATCAGGCGGTGCGATCCGCGCCTCGCGGCCATGGCGGCGATCGGCCTGGTCTCGTGGATCCCGCTTCAGGAACGCTGGACGCTTAGCGCGGCCTTCACCCACGCGGACCTGTCTGGGACGGTGAAATCGTTGATCCTGAAGGGAGCCGCCGCCGACCAGCGCCGGGAGATCGCCTATAGCCCCGTGTTCCTTCGGCCGGCGGATATACCCTCCCAAGGCGTGTTCGACGGCCGGGTGGTGGCGATGGCCAAACAGGAAGCCTTGCTGGCCGTGGCGTCCAGGCTGTTCAACCTCAAGGGGGTCGACTGCACCTCGCTTGACGAGATCGCCCGCGAGGTTGGGGTGACCAAGAAGGTGATCTATCACAACATCGGCGGCAAGGCGGCCCTGCTGGTGGCCTGCCATCTGCGCTCTCTGGCGCTGGCGATTTCCCTGACAGAACGATCCAGAGAGGGGGCGGCCGATGACTTGCAAGCCCTCTGCCGATTGATGCACGCCCACATCGAGGCTCGGTTGCGGGATGATCTGGCGCCGTTGAGCGGCACGGGGGGGCTCGGTTTCCTGCCGCCGGACAGTCTGGCCATGGTCAATGAGCGCGTCACGCGGTTGTTCGAAGCTGCCCGGGCGGTCGTGGGCGGATCACGCCCGGATGGCTCGCTGCGCGGCGTCGACCACGATGCTTTTCTCATGGTCCTCCCAGGACTTGTCGAATGGATCCCCAAATGGCTGAGCGCCCAGGTCCCGGCCGAGCAACAGGTCATCGCCAGCGAACTGACCAACTTCTGCGCCTTCGGCCTGCGGCCAACGGTTTAGATAGGCGCTCCATTCGCCGCCCGGATCGCCTTCGCATCGACCTCGCCAGAAGCGACCTTCATCAGCAAGGCGGCCGATAGCCGGGCCCGCTCGGCGAAGCTTCCCGGCCAGGCGTATTCAGCCTCGCTGTGGATGTCGCCGCCCCGGACGCCCAGGGTGTCGACATTGGGCAGGCCGGCCGCGAAAAGATTGTTGCCTTCGCAGACGCCGCCGGAATCCCGCCAGGCGATGGTCTGGCCGAGCAGCGCGCCGACCGAGCGGACTGATTCCAGCAGCCGCTGCTGCGCGGCGTTGACCGGCTTGGCCGGCCGCGTGAAGCCGCCGTGCAGGGTCGCCATCAGGTCGCGCGCCGTCACCCGCGCCATCGCCTCCCGCATTGCCGCCAAGCACCAGTCCGCCGCCGCCGTGTCCGGCACGCGGATGTTGAACCGCAGCACGGCGCTGTCGGGCACCACATTGAGCGCGCCGCCGCCGTCGATCCGGCCGATATTGACTGTGACGCCGCCCCGCCGACCGTTGAGCGCGTCGAGCAGCGTGGCCAGCTCAGCCGCTCCGGCCAAGGCATTGCGGCCACTGGCGAAATCCCGCCCGGCGTGCGCGGCGTGGCCCCGGACAGCGATGTGGAAATTGCCCGAGCCCTTGCGCGCGCCGGCCAGGGCGCCGTCGGGCATGCAGGGCTCATAGGTCATGCCAATATGGCCGCGCGCCGCCGCCGCGGTCAGCAGCGGCGCCGACGCCGGCGAGCCGATCTCCTCGTCCGGCGACAGCAGCACCAGATAACCGATCTGCGCCGCCAGCGGGTGGGTCTCGAAGGCTTCGAGCGCGCCCAGCATCACGCTGATGCCGCCCTTCATGTCGGCTATACCCGGTCCGCCCAGCGCGCCGTCGGCGCGGGTCCGCACCGCCCGGAACCCGGTTTCGGCCGGATAGACGGTGTCGTAGTGGCCAGTGAGGATCACTTGATTGGGCGCCCCCGGCCGCACGGTCAGGCGTAGGGCGTCGGTGTGAGCCTGGGACTTCGGTGCGCCATCCGCGCCCACTTCCGGCGATGGCGGCAGGGGCACGCGCTCAAGATCGCCGGGCAGGCGCGAAAGCACCGCTTCCAGGGCGGCGCGCTGCTGCTCGAGCCCGGCAAGATTACGGCTGCCGCTGTTGATCGCGCACCAGTCCACGGCCCGGGCCACCAGCGCTTCGCCTCGATCCGAGAGGTTCGTCAGGACCTTTTCGTCGTCTGAAGTAAGTCGCATCAAACTGCTGATTCAATGAACATTTTTAGATGAATATCGACTCCCCGAGCGGTGGTCCAGAGATCTGGGTTCAGCAGGTCGCCCGGCGCCACCGACTCGGGCCAATGCCGTTCCACCAGCGCGGCTAACTGGTCCCACCGCTTGGCGGTCAGCAGATAGCCGGGATGGATGGCCGCGCGGGCGGCCGGCGAGACCGGAACCCGCAGCCGCAGGCACGCCGGGCCACCGCCGTTGCGCATGCTCTCGCGCACATCGACCACTTCAACCCTCTCGATGGCGCCGGAATGGCCCAGCGCGGCCTGGAGCGCGTTCCAAACCCCGTCGTTCTCGCGAACCTCGGCGGGCAGGATCAGAGCCATTTCGCCGCCGGGCAGGGTGACAATCTGGGAGTTGAACAGATAGGTGGAGGCGGCGTCGGCGAGACTGACGTCCTCGACCTCGATGATCGTCGCTCCCGGCACGCGATCGCGGATCGCGGTATAGAGATCCTGCGCTTTTTCAAAAGCTTCTGGGTGAGTCATCAGAACTGTCTGGTTGGCGACGGCTACGACATCGTTATGGAAGGCGCCGGCGTCCACGGCTTCCCCGGCCTGCAGGGCGAACACCGCTCGTTCCTCGGTCAGACCCGCCAGGCGAGCCACGGCCTGGCTGGCGCGCAGGGCCTGGCGTTCGGGGAACCGCCCGCCGCGCGGCTTTCCATGGACGAACACGTTGAGGCCAGGCGCGCCGTGGCTGGTCGCCAGACGCATATGATTGGCCGCGCCCTCGTCGCCGAAATGCGCCCCAAGCGGCAGGGGACGATGAATCGCGAAATGCCTTTCACCAGCGAATACAGAGCATAGAAGCCGATAGGTGTCATCGGCTTCGACGGACCTGTGCAGCATGCTGGCCAAATTGGCGGTGACCAGATGCAGACGGCCATCGCCGGAGTCGGCCTCGGCGATCACCGTGGCGGCGTTGGCGGTCCACATCGACGAGGCCGAGCAGGCGGCGCGGAACAGCTGAGAGTCGGCCTGTGCGGCCGCGGTCAGGACGTCGGCGTCGTCGCCATCAAATCCCACCGTTCGCAGGGTCCCGGTGGCGGGACGAAGCGGCGGCGGGAAAAAACCCTGGTCGACGCCAAGGTCCATCAGCCGCCGCATCTTGGCCAGCCCCTGCAGCGCCGCGGCGCGCGGCTGGGCGATCGCCCCGGCATTGCCGAGTGAGGCCAGGTTTCCCGACGACAGTCCAGCGTAGTTGTGGGTTGGGCCGATCAGGCCGTCGAAATTGATTTCGGTGGCGATCACAGCCCCTCCTCGATGCGGAACCGGGGGTTGGGCGTCTCGAGGCCCGCCACGGGAAAGGCGCAATAGTCGGCGGCGTAGAAGGCGCTGGCGCGATGGTTGCCGGACGCCCCGATGCCGCCAAATGGCGCGGCCGAGGAAGCGCCGGTGGTTGGCCGGTTCCAGTTGACCACGCCGGCCCGCACGCCTTGCCAGAACCGCCGATAGAGCGCCTCGTCGCCGCCGATCAGCCCGGCGGCCAGGCCGAAGCGGGTGTCTGACGCCACGGTCAGGGCGTCGTCGAACGCGCTGACCCGGACCACCTGCAGCATGGGGCCGAAGTGCTCCTCGTCCGGCCGGCTGGCGGCGTCGGTGACGTCAAGCAGGGCGGGACGCAGCAAGGGAAGGGCGGGGGAGGGGCGGGCCACGGCGCGGATCGCGCGGCCGCCGGCGGTGACGAGGCGGTCTTGGGCGTCGATCAGCACATCGGCCGCGGCGTTGTCGATCACCGGGCCCATGAACGGCTGGGGCTGGTCGAAGGGGCCGCCGGCGCGCAGCCGATCGATCACCGCGACCAGCGCTTCGATGATCCGGTCGCCGGCCGGACCCGTTTGCACGATCAGGCGACGGGCGCAGGAACAGCGCTGGCCGGCCGAGACGAAGGCCGACTGGACGATCAGATGGGCGGCGTCCTCGGCGTCATCCACGTCCCAGGCGATCAGCGGGTTATTGCCGCCCAGCTCCAGGGCCAGGATCTTGTCCGGCCGCCCGGCTAGGGCCTGATGGATGCTTCGCCCCGCCGCCGCGCCGCCGGTGAACAGCACCCCGTCGATCCCGTCGTGGGCCACCAGGGTCCGGCCCGCCGATCCACCACCGACCGCTACCTGAAGCACGCCATCCGGCAGGCCCGCCTCGCGCCAGAGTTCGGCCATGCGGACGCCGCTGGCTGGAGTCTTTTCACTGGGCTTGAACACCACCGCATTGCCGGCCAGCAGGGCCGGGACGATGTGGCCATTGGCCAGATGCATGGGGAAGTTGAACGGGCCGATCACCGCCAGCACCCCGTGCGGCCGGTGGCGCACGGCTTGGCGCACGCCGCCCGCCTCGGCCACGGTTTCGCCCGCGCGAGTGTCCTGGGCGCGGATCGAGATCGCCACCTTGGCCGCGACGCTGTCGGCTTCGGTCAGGGTCTCCCAGTAAGGCTTACCGGTCTCCAGCGAGATCAGCCGGGCGATCGCCTCGCGGTCTTGCTTGACCCGCGCGGCGAAGCGCAGCGCCACTTCGCGGCGGGCCTCCAGCGGTGTCTCGGCCCAATCGGTAAACGCCGTGCGCGCGCGGCGAACCATCGCGTCCAGTCCGGCGGCGTCGATCGCCGCGCCACGCCACACCACCTCGTCGGTGCAGGGGTTGAACGAGACGATCTCAGAAATCGACATGAGACACCCAATCGCCCACCTTGACGCCCAGGGCTATCGCCAGACCCGCGTCCAGTTCCGCGCCACTGTCGACGCCGACCGCCAGCCGCCCACGCGCCGCCCGGAAACCGGCGGCCGATCCGGTGCTGACCAACTGATCGGCGGATTCGACGTCCGGCCCAATGGCCGTCACCTGCACCCGCCGGCTGTCCTTTACCGCCTTCAGATCATCGATGTTGGCGAACAGGGTCG
>JAYVYH010000396.1:0-2153 GCA_043784385.1 Caulobacteraceae bacterium
CCTGGGCCAGTGCGACGCCGCCGATCATCAGGCCCAGCGTGGCGGTCAAGATGGCCATGCCCGGGGCGGCCCGCGATTGCGTCATACTCTCAACCTTCAGGCCGGCGTCGTCCGGGCACGCCCTACACTTAGTGTTGATTGAGCCGCGTGTGAACGCCGCCCTTGAATATCACCCTATCGCCTTTGTCCAAAACATCGAAGCCATTGGATTGCACGTCGCCCAGTGGTGTCTGGCTGGAGAGGGCGGCCGGGCTGGTCACCGTGCCGGTGCGGGTGTTGACCACCGCTTCGTCGGTCGCGAACCGCGACGACTTGGCATTGTTGGCCAGCACATGGCCCTTCAGATACAGCATCCGGGTATCTTCGTGATAGACACCGGTGTCGGCCGTGACGGTAGAGGGGTGAGCGCCGTCGGTGTCGAGGGTCATGGTCGGATAACTCAACAATACCCTCTGAAATGATTTTTCGTCGCGCGCGGCCTGTTTCGCGCCCAGGACATAGGCGCGCCCATGGCTGTCTCGGCCATAAAAGTGTGGATTGACCATCTCGATTGGCGAGGTGGCGTCCCGTTGCGCCGCGTCCTGTCGACGGGCCGCGTGGGCCACGACCAAGCCAACCAGCAGGCCCACCATCCCGATCATGATCATCGGCAGCAGCCATCTGAGCACCTGGACCATACGGCTGTGAACTCGCGGCTTTCCGCGCGGTGGAGGATCACGGGCCGCGTCCGCCGTAAGTCTCCCGCCATGGGCTCGCAGGGTTGGGGGCGGCGCGAGGTCAGACATGAGCGAAGATGTCGATCTCGTCCCACCCGGCTACATCGAGCGCGGCGCGGTAGGGCAGAAAGTCGAAACAGGCCTGGGCCAGATACATCCGGCCTTCGCGGACCAGCATCTCGTCCAGCCGCGCCTTTAGTGCGTGCAGGTTGATCACATCGGACGCCGCGTAGGCCAGTTGTTCGGGCGAAAGCCGTTCGGACCCCCAGTCGGAGCTCTGTTGCGCTTTCGAGATATCCTGACCGAGCAGTTCGCGCGTGACGTCCTTGAGGCCGTGGCGATCGGTATAGGTGCGCGCCAGTTTCGACGCGATCTTGGTGCAATAGACCGGCGCGGTGACCACACCCAGGTGAAGCCGGAACATGGCGATGTCGAATCGCCCGAAGTGGAAAATCTTCAATATCTTGGGGTCGGTCAGAAGGCGCTTCAGATTGGGGCAATCATAGGCCGGCCGGACCATTTGCACGACGTGGGGGTCTCCGTCGGGGCCGCGAATCTGAACCACGCAAAGCGGGTCCCGCCCCAGGCGCAGGCCCATGGTTTCTGAATCAACGGCGACCGAGGCCACGCCATCGAACAGCCCGTCCGGCAGATCGCCCTGGTGCAGATTCACCGCCACGCATCGCTCCTTGCAGACGACAGAACGCCATAGGGCGTTCTTGCCGGTATGTGGTGCCCAGGAAAGGACTCGAACCTTCACGGCCGTTAAGCCACTGGCACCTGAAGCCAGCGCGTCTACCAATTCCGCCACCTGGGCCCGTCGGGGACAAGCCCTGACGCGCGAAGGGCGGACGCATAGGGCGCCGGCCGGTCAGCGTCAACTCGCGTCCGCGCCGTTGCGCCCCGCCCGCCGCTCCTCTATCGCCACAGCCAGCTTAGCGCCCCGAGGCGCGGCGACGGAGAACGGCGATGAAGGGTCTGGTGACGATTTTCGGCGGCTCGGGGTTCGTGGGAAGCCAGGTCGTCCGCGCCCTGGCCAAGCGCGGCTCGCGCATCAGGGTGGCGGTCCGCAATCCCGGACGGGGCTACCGGTTGCGAATGAAGGGTGACGTGGGCCAGATCGAGGTGGTCCAGGCCAATATCCGCGACGCCGAATCGGTGGCGCGGGCGCTCGAGGGCGCCGAAGCCTGCGTCAACGCTGTGGCGGTGCTTTATGAAACCGGCCGGCAGAGGTTCGGCGCGCTCCATGTCGACGGCGCGCGCACGGTCGCCGTGGCGGCCAGGGCGGCGGGGATCGACCGGTTCGTGCAGATTTCGGCTATCGGCGCCGACGCGGGGTCGCCGTCGGCCTATGCGCGAACCAAGGCCGCGGGCGAGGCGGCGGTCCGCGAGGTCATCCCCTCGGCGGTGATCCTCCGCCCGTCGGTGGTGTTCGGG
>JAYVYH010000397.1:0-2039 GCA_043784385.1 Caulobacteraceae bacterium
TCTCGACTGTCCTCGGCGCCAATCCCAGCTTCGGCGGCGCCTTCGGCCGCGCGCCAGTGTTTTTTGGGATCGGCGAGTTGGGCGGTGGCTATTCCAAGGGCGGCGTCGGCGTGCAGACCGTCACGAGTTCCTTCACCGAGACCGTCGATCTTACTAAACTGGCCGTCCAGCAGGACCTTGTGGTCGGCCTCTACAAGGGCACGGCGGTGGGGACTGGTGTCACTGGTGTCGTCTTCGATATCTATGCCAACGGGACCGATGTGCTCCACCAATCGTTCGTATCTGCGGCGGCGGCGGCGAGCTATTTCACCAACAACGCCATCGACCTGGGACCCCTGGCCACTCTGACGGGCAATGGCTCCACCCTGGTTCTGCGGGCGACGCTGTCGGTGACGTCGACGACGGCCAAATCCGGCTTCTACGGTCAGCTGCTCCTGGGCGATCCTCCCGCCTCGACAGCCAGCCCAGGCGCCTTTGCCCAGGCCATGGCCAGCATGAACTCCAGCTCCGGCGCCTTGTCGGCGTCCATGGCGTCCGCGGCCGGTGTAGCGCACGGCATTCTGGCCGCGCCGGTTCACTACGCCTGAGATTGTCCGGGTTGTCACCGACCGGTTTTACCACTGTGACCTAAATCTTCATCGTTTTGGATCGCATCAATCCAAAACGATGAAGCGGGCGGGCTTGCGTTCGGGCTCGGATGACGCTCAAATCTCCGAAAATGAGGAGGTTCCGCCAGTGCCCTATGTCCAAGACCGCGTCGTCCATGACGCCGACTCCCATCTGATGGAGTTGGAAGACTGTCTCAATCCGTATTTTGATCGAAGGATGCTGGCGGCTTTCCACGATCTGCCCAGCTATCGGCACAAGGTCGGCGACGGGCGCTGGTCGGCTCAAGCCAGGCGCAAACAGGACGATGCGGCGTTCCGGGCCGGCGACGCCGAGAACATCCTGTTGCGAAAAAACTATGAAGCGCTGGGCTCCTTCCGCCGCGCCGACCGTCCCGCCGCCCTCAACCTGCTCGGCTTCGCTAGCCAACTGGTCTTCACAACTTTCTGCCTTGGCAATTTCGGGCTTGATGAATCGGGGCCAGCAGACCTCTGCTATGCCGCCGCCCAGGCGCACAATCGGATGATGACGGATTTCTGCTCGGTCGACCGTCGGTTCCTGGCGACGGCCTATGTGCCCCTGACCGACTTTGCTCGGGCCGCGGAAACCGCAGGGGACGCGATAGAAATGGGCGCCAAGGCGCTGCTCATTCCTTCGCGCTGTCCGCTCGGACATTCGCCCAGCCATGTCGGTTTCGACCCGGTCTGGGCGCGCGCCGAAGAAGCTGGGATTCCGATCCTCTTTCACGTGGGTGGCGAAGAGAAACTCAATCCGACCTATTTCGAAAATGGCATGCCGCGCGTGAAGGACTTCCACGGTGGCGAGGAAAACTTCACCTCGGTCAGTTACATGACCATTCCCCTGTCGGTGATGCAGACCTTGGCGGCGATGATCATCGATGGCGTGATGGATCGGTTTCCACGGTTGAAGTTCGGAGCCATCGAGCTTGGCGCCTCCTGGTTGCCTGGATGGATGAAGTCGATGGACTCGGCCCATCTGGCGTTCTTCAAGAACGAAGAGCGCCTGCATCGGCTTTCGGCCAAACCCAGCGAGATCGTGCGTCGACAGGTTCGCGTGACACCCTATCCACACGAGGACGCCAGTTGGCTGATCAGCCAGGCGGGGCCGGAGACGTGCCTGTTTTCATCGGATTTCCCGCACGTGGAGGGCGGCAGGAATCCACTCAAGCGCTTTGGGGATTCGCTGGCCGGGACCAATGCCGGAGCGGCGGATCGTTTCTACGCCGGCAATTTCATCGACATGATGGGTGCGGGTCTAGCGGAAGATCTCAGACGCCCCCGGCTATCGGTCGCTGCCTGATCGCTCAGTCGAAAAACGCGAACCGGGTCCAGCGCTGTCAACGCTGGACCCGGTCCTCGACGCCATTTGAGAAAGGCCTGGATAGGCTCAGGCGAAGTGGCTCGGCATGGCCA